>JAWOBP010000008.1:0-34127 GCA_046484285.1 Polyangia bacterium | reverse complement strand
CGTAGGGTTGACGAGGCACTAGGACCAAACGTTTCAGGGCGACGATCGGGAGGGACGATCGGGAGGGGACGACGAGCTGCCGGTCGATGTCGGCACGGTGGACGTGGGCGTCGAGGTGGTCCAGATCTCGGCGGGCGACTGTTTCACCTGCGCTCTTCTTGCCGGTGGAGGGCTGAAATGCTGGGGCATCTAGTCCTTCGAGGCCGGAGAATGCGTCGGCGACGACGAGCCGCCGGCCAGCCTCTGCGAGGTGCCGGTGATATGAGCGCACCGGCCGCTTCGATCTTGTTGCAGGGTTTTCGAGTCGGGGTATCGCGATCGAGCGCCGCCCACCGGGCCCCGGCCCGAAACGTTTTCCCCACAGCGCGGAATGCTCGGAAGTAGACTAACGACGGCATCGGGAGTATAGGGCCTCATCATGGGACCCCTGATCGCAATCTCGGCGGGAGATCCGGTTGGTGTCGGGCCCGAGATCTGCGCCCGCGCCCTGGCCGACTTCGACGGGCCTGGATCCGCGGTGCTGTTCGGCAACCGAGACTCGCTCGGGAAAGCGGCCCGCCTCGCCGCGGTCGATTCGTCGTCGCTGCAGGCTCTCGAATCCGCCGCGGTCCCCGCGCCCGGAAGAATCGGGCTCGTGCACTGCGGACCGGACTGCCCGGCTCCGCAAGCGGTGGGCGTCGAGAGCGCCCGGATCCAGCTCGCCTCGCTCGAGAAGGCCTCGCAGGCGGTTCTGGCCGGGCGCTGCGACCTGCTGGTGACCGCGCCGGTCAGCAAGGCGTCGATCTCATCGATCCTGCCCGGCTTCAGGGGGCACACGGAGTACCTGGCCCGAATATGCGAAATGAATACGGACGAGGTGACGATGGTCTTCGTCTCCGAGGAGCTGAGCGTGGGCCTGATCTCCACCCATCACCCGATGCGAGAGGTGCCGGACACGATCACCGCCGAGCGCTGCGAACGGACCGCCCTGCACCTGTCCGAGATCGTCTCGGCACTGAAGCCCGGCCGGCTGCCGCGCCTCGCGCTGGCCGCGCTCAATCCCCACGCCGGCGAGAACGGTCTTCTTGGCGACGAGGAGCGCACCGTGCTGGCTCCCTGCGCCGAGCGCCTCGCCCGCGAGTCGGGCCTCGATATCAGCGGTCCGCTGCCGGCCGACTCCGCGTTTCGCGCCGCGGCGAACGGCCGGTTCGACGCCGTGATCGCCGCGTACCACGACCAGGCGATGATCCCGCTCAAGCTGGCCGGGATCGGACGCAGTGTCAACGTGACCGCGGGCCTGCCGTTCGTGCGAACGAGCCCGGACCACGGCGTGGCCTACGACGTGGCCGGCAGCGGGCGGGCCGAGTCCGCGGGAATGAAGCTGGCGATCGAAATCGCCGTTCGAATCTGGCTCGCGCGTTTCAGCGCGGGCGACCGAAACGATCGTTCTTGATCATCTCCGGGGGAGACGAGCAATTGAAGTTCATCAGTATACGCAAGGCCCGGACCCACAACCTGAGAAGCATCGATGTCGACATCCCGCGCGGGCGGCTCGTCGTCGTGACCGGCCCTTCCGGCTCGGGCAAATCGTCGCTGGCGTTCGACACCATCTACGCCGAGGGGCAGCGCCGCTACGTCGAATCTCTCTCTCCGCACGCCCGCCAACTGCTAGGCCAGATGTCCAAGCCGGAGCTGGAATCGATCGACGGCCTCTCGCCGACGATCGCGATCGACCAGGGATCCGCGAACCGCAACCCGCGCTCCACGGTGGGGACCTCGACCGAGATCTACGATTTCGTCCGCCTCCTGTTCTCCCGCGTCGGACAGCCCCACTGCCCAACCTGCGGCCGTCCGATCACCGCGACCAGCGTAGACGAGATCGTGGACCGCGGGCTGGAGATGCCGAACGGAACGCGTTTCAGCGTACTGGCGCCCGTGATCCGCGGCCGCAAGGGCAGGCTCGAACGAGAGCTGAGACGGCTGCAACGCGACGGTTTCGTGCGCGTCTGCATCGACGACGAGATCTACGACCTGTCCGAGAAGATCTCGCTCGATCCGAGCCAGCCCCACGATGTGGATGTCTACGTCGATCGGCTCGTCGCCGACGGCGAGATGCGCAATCGGCTCTCGGACAGCGTCGAGCTGGCACTGCGCGAGGCGGACGGCGTTGTGATTCTCTCTCCGGTGGAGGGAGACGACATGATCTTCACCGAGACGAGCTGCTGCGTGGCCTGCGGCGGCGAGGCGACCACGGTCGATCTCTCGCCGGCTGCCTTCTCCTTCAACAGCCCGGTCGGCGCCTGCCCCCACTGCGGCGGGCTGGGCTGGGTGATGTACTTCGACGAGGCGAGGATCGTCCCCGATCCGACGCTGACTCTCCGCGACGGAGCGGTCGCCCCCTGGACCAGACGCAACGCCCCCTACTACCAGAAGCTGCTGGACGCGGTCACGACCAAGTACCGGATCGATCCTTTCACTCCCTGGAAGAACCTGCCGGCCGAGCAGCGTCACCTGCTGCTGCACGGCACCGACGAGAAGATCGAGTTCACGGTCGAAAAGGACGACAGCAAGTTCTCCTTCAAGCGCGGCTTCGAGGGCGTGATTCCCAACCTGGAGCGACGGCGCAAGGAGCACGAACGGCGGCGGCGCGAAGAGGCCGACGAGGCGTTGGACTACCTCAGCGACGAGTTCCATCGCTACACCAGCCGCAGCGTTTGTGAAAAGTGCAAGGGAGCGCGGCTGCGACCCGAGAGCCTGCACGTCACGGTCGGCGAGCACGACATCGCCGCGATAGCGCGGATGACGGTCAACCAGTCGCTGGGCTTCTTCGAGACGCTCGGTCTGCCCGGGCGCGAGCAGCAGATCGCGGACAGGATCCTGATCGAGATTCGCAACCGGCTCTCCTTCCTCAGCGAGGTGGGGCTGGGCTACCTGACCCTCGATCGCGCGACGGCGACGCTCTCCGGCGGCGAGGCCCAGCGGATCCGGCTCGCGACCCAGATCGGTTCGGCCCTGGTCGGCGTGACCTACGTGCTCGACGAGCCCTCGATCGGGCTTCACCAGCGCGACAACGCGCGGCTGATCAGCACGCTCGAGAGCCTGCGCGACCAGGGCAACTCGGTGCTGGTTGTCGAGCACGACCCGGAGACGATCCTGTCCGCCGATCACATCGTCGACATGGGACCGGGGGCCGGCGTGCGCGGCGGAGAGGTGGTCGCCGAGGGCACCCCGGAGCAGATCAAGAAAGACGAGAGCTCGCCGACCGGCGCTTTCCTCTCGGGACGCCGCGAGATCCCGATTCCCCGCCGCCGCCGGCTGGCCAGCTCCCGGGCGCTGGTGATGAACGGCGCCCGCGCCAACAACCTGCGCGATCTGAAGGTCAAGATTCCGCTCGGATTGTTGGTCACGGTGACCGGCGTGTCCGGCTCGGGCAAGAGCTCGCTGGTGGTCGACACCCTGCTGCCGGCGCTCAAGCAGCGCCTCTACCGCTCGCCGGTGGGAGAGATCCCGATCGACTCGCTGGAGGGAACCCAGCACGTCGACAAGGTGGTGGCGATCGACCAGGCTCCGATCGGGCGCACTCCCCGCTCCAACCCGGCCACCTTCACCCAGGTGCTTACCCACATCCGCGAGCTGTTCGCCTCGCTGCCGGAATCGAAGATGCGCGGCTACAAGCCGGGCCGCTATTCGTTCAACGTCAAGGGTGGACGCTGCGAATCGTGCCAGGGGGACGGCTTGCTCCGCATCGAGATGAACTTCCTCCCCGATGTCTTCGTCACCTGCGAGGTCTGCGGCGGCAAGCGCTACAACCGCGAAACGCTCGAAGTCCGCTACAAGGGCCTCAACATCGCCGACGTGCTCGACCTGACCTGCAACCAGGCTTACGACTTTTTCGAGAACCAGCCCAAGATCAGGCAGAAGCTGACCACGATCCGCGAGGTCGGGCTGGGCTACCTCAAGCTCGGCCAGAACGCCGCGACCCTGTCCGGAGGAGAGGCCCAGCGTCTCAAGCTGGCCCGCGAGCTGGCGCGCAAGTCGACCGGCAAGACGCTCTACCTGCTTGACGAGCCGACCACCGGCCTGCACTTCGAAGACGTCAGCAAGCTGCTGGAGGTGCTGGCGAACCTCGTCGAGCAGGGCAACACCGTGGTCGTGATCGAGCACAACCTCGAGGTCGTCAAGTGCTCCGACTGGGTGATCGACCTGGGTCCGGAGGGTGGAGAAGACGGGGGGCGCATCGTCGCCACCGGCACGCCCGAAGACATCGCGCGAGCCGACGAGTCGCACACCGGCGGTTACCTCAAAAAAGTCCTCGACCTGCGCCCCCGCCGCAAGAAAGGCCGGCGCAAGACCGGAGCCGGGCATCCCCGCCGCGCGTGAGCGGCCCCCGAATCGAGACGAAAAAAAAATATTTCATTTTCCCCAATATCGGATTCTTGGCATGCCGCGACGACTGCGGTATTCTCACCGCCATGAGTCACCCGGCAGAGGAAGCACGCGCCCATATCATGGCCGGCCTGGAGGCCTGTCAAAAGGATCCGGCGTTGGCCCAGACCCTGGAGATGCTGGTCCAGAGCCTGGCCAAGGCGCAAGGCAAGCTGTTTCCGGCGGCCAAGCTGCCGCCCAAGTCTCCCGGCGCGATCGACATGATGCGCCGCGCCATGGACTACCTGGCTCAAGCGCTCAAGGTACTCCAGGATCTGGACTCCGACAGCGACGCGGTGGGCGTTGCCGCGGCCTCGATCGCCAAGTCGCTCAAGACGCTGCACCCGGTGGTGCGCGAGGCCAAGGAAGAAGCCGAGAAGATGTCCATGCCGCCGCCTTCGCCGGACGGACAATCGCCCGCGGGCGATACGGCCAAGGTGGATGTCCAGACCGTGCTGAGCATGAACACCAGCCACCAGTTCTACACCGGCTTCTCGGAGAACATCGACGAGGGCGGGATCTTCGTGGCCACTTTCGAGCCCAAGGAGATCGGCTCGCGAGTGCTGGTCAACTTCAAGCTGCCGGGAGGCAAGCCGGTCACGGCACGCGGCGAGGTGCAGTGGGTTCGCGAGTACAACCCGCTCAACCCGGACGTCGCTCCGGGAATGGGCGTACAGTTCACCGATCTGCTACCCGAGGACCGGGAGGAGATCGAGCAGTTCATGCAGGCCCGCGCCCCGATGTTCTACGACGACTGATCGCTTTCCAGCGAGGACCTGCCCCGGCCGTACACGGCCAGACGCGCGACAACGACCGCCGTCAGCAGAACCGCTAGCGCCACGACCCAGAGTGGATAGCCCGTGGAGAACGCCTGCCCCACGCCCTGCGGGTCGTAGCGGGCGCACAGCGCGCAGCTGAGGTTGTTCAGCGCGTGGGCGCCGATCGCCGGCCAGATGCTGCCGGTCGTGATCACGACCAGCGCAAGGTAGACGCCGATCAGCGCAGCTCCCGCTCCCTGGAGCGGATCCAGGTGCAAGAGGCCGAACAGCAGCGAGGAAAAGAGCACGGTCAACCAGACCGGCATCTCTCCTTCGAAGCTGCCGAGCAGCATTCCGCGGAAGAACAACTCCTCCGCGATCCCCGGCCCGAGCGAAATCGTGATCGCCAGCGCCGCGAAGGCGAGAGAGCTCGCCTGGCCGAACGTCCCGGCGAAGGTGTCGAGCGCGGCTGCATCGAACAGCTCCGGAGCCAGGGAGTGGAGCAGAAACGTCGCCTCGTCGATCGCGATCCCGGCCGGCAAAACCCCCGCGATCGCCAGCAGCGCCGCTCTCGGCCGGGGGCGCGCGAGCCGCAGCGTGCGAACGGCTCCTTGGCCCCATCTCTTGGCGGCGATCACGGCCAGTCCGACGAGCAGGGCCGAGGTGATCAGGACCTGGACGATCAGGCCCGCCGGTCGAAAGACGAAATCGAGCGCGCGCGCCGCTCCGATTTCGGCGGAGCTCACCGCCAGCGCAATCGCGACTATCGCGATCCCGAGCGCGAGCTGTCCGGCCAGCGCGGCGACGAACAGCAATCCGCCGTGCCACCAGCGCAGCCCGTGCCTCTGTTTCCCGCCGGGGGTGTCCCGCATCCGGCCCGCGGCCTCAGACGCGATCCCGCAGTCGCAAAATCAATGCGGTCAGACCGATCGGCAGAAGCGACAGTCCGACATTGACCGCCGCGTTGAGGTTCCAGACCTCGTCCGTGAAGCCGAACTTCTCCATCGCCCAGTCGGGCGTGTCGGCCACCAGGTCCATCAGGCCGCCCATTCCCCAGCGCATCGAGCTCGGCGCCAGCAGCCACTGCGTGTTGCTGTCCCGCAGATCGGGCAGCTTCACCAAAAACCCCGAAAAGGCGATCATCAGAACCACCCAGACCAGCATGAACAGCAGCGCCACCTTGGCCGATCTGGCCAGCGTGGAGAAGAACAACCCGGACGCCACGCCGGCGAACTGCACCGAGAGCAGAACGAAGAACACCTCGGGAAACGGGGCGTCCGCCCCGACGTACCAGACCACCGCCGCGGCGATGCTGAAGGCCTGCACCGTGCCGAACGCCAGCAGGAACAGGACCTTGGACAGGACGTAGGAGGGGATCTTGAGGTTCACCATCCTCTCGCGCCGGTAGATAGGCTCTTCGGAGTAGATCATCTCGATCGCCGGAAAGATTCCGAAGAAGAACGCCAGCAGCGTCGCGACGAACAGCAGCACGTGCCGGTTCTTGGCTTCGTCCAGCATCGACGAGAGCAGGAACATCAGCGCCGGAGCGCCGATCACCGCGCCGACGAGCCAGCCCACGTCGCGCGTGTAGAGCTTGGCCAACCGTTCGTAGATGATCAAGAACTGCCGCAACCCGGGACGCCGCGTGACCCTGGCTCGCGGCGGGGTCAGGTTGACCGACTCGCGGTCCGTGGCCCGCTCGTAGACGTACTCGCGGTACCAGCCGGTCCCGCGGAACTCCCGCTGCATCCGATCCCAGTCGGCGTCGGTCATCCCCTTGGGCGAGAGCTTTTCGAACAGCGAATCGGGGTTGCCCTCGGAACCGAAGTGGCGGTAGGCGTCCTCGACCGGCCCGTAGTAGATCAACCTGCCTCCCGTGCCGAGAATCAGGGCGTTGTCCATCATCTCGTAGATATCTTTGGAAGGCTGGTGAATCGTGAGAATTATCGTTCGGCCGCTCTGCGCCAGCTTCTTGAGCAGCTCCATCACGCTCTTGGCGTCCGCCGAGGAGAGGCCCGAGGTGGGCTCGTCGAGAAACAGCACCGCCGGATCGGTTACCAGCTCCATCGCGAGATTGACCCGCTTGCGCTGGCCCCCGGACAAGACCCGCGCCTCCGGACCGCCGATGATCGTGTTGGCCCGGTGCGCGATATCGAGCTGCTGCAGGACCTTGACCACGCGATCGTGCAGCTCGCGCTCGCCCAGCCCGCGCATCCGGATCTTGGCCGAGTAGTAGCACGCCTCGTAGACGGTCAGCTTGCGGTGCACGATGTCGTCCTGCGGCACGTAACCGATGTGACCTCGCATCGCGTCGAAATGGGCGTGCAGGTCGAGACCGTTGACCAGCACGCGTCCCCTGGTGGGACGCATGTTGCCGTTGATGCTCTCCATCAAGGTGGTCTTGCCCGCGCCCGCCGGTCCCATCAGTGCGACGAACTCGCCGGGCTCGATCGTGAGCGATACGTCGCGCAGCAGCCGGATTTTCTTCTTGATGTCGAGCGTCACGCCCTGCACGTCGATGCGCGTGGCCAGGCGCAGATCGTCGCTTTCGACCTGTCCGTCGTCGGCCAGTCGCATCCGCACCGGCCCCACCTGAATGCGATCCTCGGAGCCGATTAGCACCGGCTCGGTTACGCGCTCTCCGTTGAGGAAGGTGCCGTTGGCCGAATCGAGATCCTCCAGCCGCCAGCCGTCCTTGCCGATCGAGAGCCGCGCGTGGTGAGTGGAGACCATCGGATGGTCGATGATGTGATCGTTGTCCGGAGCGCGGCCGATCGAGATTCGCCCCGTTGTGGCTCGAAGCAGCTGCGTCATCGCCCTACCCCTCCTGCGGCCCTCCGGAGCCTTCGAACATCACGACCATCTTGCGACCTCCGACCCAGAGCAGATCTCCGGTGGAGAGCAGCTTGCGCTGCTCCAGACGCCGAGCGTCGCTCTCCTCCGTCCCCTGCGTGCCCCAGTAGGTTCCGTTGGTCGATCCCAGATCCTCGGCCCAGACCGTACCGCGCCCCGTTTCCACGTCGATCGCGGCATGCTCGCGCGAGACTCCCGGAACGTCCGCGATCGTGATCGCGCAATGAGGCTCCCTTCCGATCAGGTTCCTGCCCTCCTCGAGCTGGATCTCCTCGTCGCCGAGAACTACCCAGGCGCGCTCGAGCGCCGAGATCGCCATCGTCTTGGGCGCTCCTCCTCCCTGCGGAGCGCCGCCGCTCTTCGCTGCGGGCCCGGACGGGGCAGGCGGCACCGCGCTGGGCGGCGAAGCGACGGGCGCCTTGGCCTTGCGCGAGCGGATCACCACGGCCAAGATCGCGATCACCGCGAGGCCGACCAGCGCCAGCACGAGCACCATCAGAGTCGCGCTCGCCTCCGAGCCCTTGGGCGGCTCGATGATCTCGAGCTTCATCGGGCTCTCGCCGCTTTGTCCGAAGCGGTTGATCACCTTGACCTTGCCCGACTCGACGTTCGAATCGAGCGAGGCCACCAGGCGGAACGGGTTCTGGGACGAGAGGCTGACCGGCGTGCCGCCCACGTAGGCCTTGACGTGTCCTGGGTCGCCGCAAAAGCCCTTGCCGTCGACGGTCAGATCGATCTTTCCGTCGTCCACGTGGTTGCGGTAGGCCTGTTGCGGGTAGATCGCGGTTATCTCCGGAACCGGCGCCGGATGGGAGGTCGCCTCCCACTTGATCCCCTCGGTGTCGCGGCCCTCCACCTTGAGCATCGAGGTGTGGCTGATCCTGGGCGCCGGATAGTAGCAGGGAAAGACGACGCGCAGGTGATACTGGCTGCGAATCCGGTTCCAGAGCAGGCCGGCGAACTGCTTGTTTTCGGAGTTGGATCGACGAAACAGCGACCGTCCCCCGGTGTTCTCCGCCAGATCGTGCGCCTTGTTCTCGATCTTGTGGGCGTTGCGCGGGTCGTCGTACTTCTTGTCCAACTCGAAGATCACGTTGAAAAATGGAACCTTGCCCGCCGCGTAGGACTTCTGGACGCAGTCGCCCTTGCCCTCTCCCTTGTCCGCGCCGCCCGAGACGAACAGAACGACCCGGTAGTGATCCGCCGGCGTCTCGGGAAAATACTTGAGCCCCTCGGCGAGCGCCTCGCAGATCCGCGCTCCGCTCTCGTCGTCCTCGGGCGGCAGCTTCACGGCGTCCACGCCTGCCGTCAACGTGCTCTTGTTGTTGGTGAACTTCACGTCGAGCCTGGACTCGGAAAAACCGCCGGGCGCCGGGAAAGAAGCGATCGCCATCTGGTCGCGCTTGGGATCCATGTAGCCGATCACGGTCTTGGCCAGGCGCTTGGCGTCATCGAACTCCTTGGTGTAGGAGCGCGAGCGATCGATCATGATCAGCACCTGCGCCCCGGCCCAGCCGGCGGCCACTTTCTGTTGGTTGGTAATCCAGCCGCCCTGATCTCCGGCGAACTCGTCGACGCTGATCTGGAAGGCGCTGGCCGGCAAATCCCGCTTGAAGGCGCCGTTCTCCTGCACGTCGACGAAGACGTGCACGTCGTCGGGAAACCCGTGGGGATTGATCTGCCAGTGGACCTCGCGGGCCGCCCCGGCTGTCGAGGGTGCCGCCAGACCGCCGGCCGCCGCCAGCGCGGCGACGCCCCAGGTGAAAAGGAATCTTTCGGCCCTGCTCATCGCTCGTGACCTCGCGTGGGTTGGTAAAGTTTCGATCTCTCCTGTGAACCGAACGGATATTACCCCACCGCCGGACGACCCGTCCACCCCGCTGAACAACAACAGCCCCGACCCGGCCGGCGGGAGAGTCTCCCAGTCGAAGTCTCGACAATGGCGAGTCACGATTGCGCATGGCCCGGGGCCTTTTGGCGAGGCAGCGGCACAAAAAACGCCTGGAAACCAACAGCGGGCTTGTTCCCTTTTTCGTTTTCGGTGTATGGTTGCTTTTCATCGGTCGGCCAGGGGCTGGAGGGCGGCGGGATCGCCGCTCGCCAAGGGAAAGGATGCGGGCATGGTGACGTACCAGGGAGCCAAGGTTTTCTCCGCGACGAAAGCCAAGGAACGCGAAGAGCTCGGCGAGAATGTCACCCGCTGGCTCAGAAACAATCCCAACGTAAAGCTGAAGGACACGGTGGTCAGGCAGAGCTCGGACAACGAGTTCCACTGCCTGACGATCATTGTGTTCTACGATTTCGAGTAGCCCGGCGACTCGAAAACAGGTGCGGCGACTCGCCTACGCGTCCTGCTGGGCGCGCAGTTGCTCCGCTTGAAAGTGCGCGCGGATCTCCTCGATGAACTGACCGACATCTCCGGCCAGCATCGCGTCCAGTCTGTGCACGCTCAACCCCACGCGGTGATCCGTGACCCGCCCCTGCGGGAAGTTGTAGGTGCGAATTCTCTCGGAGCGATCTCCGCTGCCGACCTGGTTGCGCCTCACGGCCGCCCGCTCGGCGTTCTGCTCCGCCTGCATCCTGTCCAAGAGCCGCGCGCTCAGGACCTTGAGCGCCTTGGAACGGTTCTTGTGCTGCGATTTCTCGTCCTGGCAGACCACCACCAGTCCGCTGGGAACGTGCGTGATCCTGACCGCGGAATCGGTCGTGTTGACGCACTGTCCCCCCGGACCGCTGGCGCGCATCACGTCGATTCGCAGCTCCCGATCCTCGTCGATGTCCAGCTCCACCGCCTCGGCTTCGGGCAAGACCGCGACCGTGACCGCCGAGGTGTGAATCCGCCCCTGGCTCTCGGTGGCCGGCACGCGCTGCACGCGGTGCACCCCGCTTTCGTACTTGAGGTGCGAGAAGACCTCGGTCCCGGCGATCGCGGCGATGATCTCCTTGTAGCCTCCAGCGTCGGTCTCGGAGCTCGACATGATCTCGATCTTCCAGCCCTTGGACTCGGCGAACCTGGCGTACATGCGAAACAGATCCGCCGCGAACAGGGACGCCTCCTCGCCCCCGGTCCCGGCCCGGACCTCGAGAATCACGTTCTTGGTGTCGTTGGGGTCCTTGGGCAGCAGCAGCAGTCGAGCGCGATCCTCCAGCTCCTCGAGCCTGCGACGCAACCCCGGCAGCTCCTGCGCCGCGAGCTCCTTGAGCTCGGAATCGCCCTCTTCCCTGGTCGACTCGTACTCCTCGATCTCCTCGAGCACGCTCTGGATCTCCCTGGCGACCGGCACCAGATCCTCCAGCTCGGCCCGCTCGCGAGTGATCTTGGTGTAGAGGCTCCTGTCGTTGATCACCTCGGGATCGCAGAGCTGGTGCTCGATTTTATCGAAATGATCCAGTATCGAAAAGAGCTTTTCGTGCATCGCACTCTCGTCAGGAAGCGGCCCGCTCCGGGCGCAGCGACCCCTTCGCGTCGGTGAACGCCTCGAAGCTCTCGAAGACCAGCGGCTCGTCGCCCGCGGTGGCCTGATCGCCGACACGCTCGCGCCACAGCGCCGTCTCCAGAGAGACCAGCGCCACCTCGAGCTGATCGTCGTCGGGACGACGGGTGGTCAGCAGCTGCATCGCCAGTCCCGGCCAGATCAGGGGGCGCAACAACACACTGTCCACGTGCTTTCCGGCCAGGCGGTTGAACTCGTAAGCCACGCCCGCCACCGGGATCAGCAAAGGGAGCTTGAACAGCACGACCAGCAGGTGCGTGTACCAGGGCTTGCCCTCTCCCGGCTTGGACCATTCGGGAAGCCACGGAAAGACGATGGCCGCGACCAGGATGAAGATCAGGATCACGACCATGATGAAGGCGGTCCCGCAGCGCGGATGCAGGGTGGACTTGCCACGCGCGTTGGCCACGGTGAGCTCCTGTCCCGCCTCGTAGGTGAAGATCGACATGTGCTCGGCGCCGTGATACATGAACACCCTTTTTATGTCCGGCAAGAGGCTGATCCCCGCGATGTAGGCGACGAAGATCCCGACTTTGATCACTCCGTCTATCAGGTGGTAGATACCCTCGTCGACCGTCAGCGAGCGCCCCATGAACAGATTGCCGGCGTAGGTGGCCGCCAGGTGCGGCAGCATCTTGAACAGGGCAACGGCAAGAACCAGGCCGATCAGCATCGGCAGCACCACGGACAGACCGCCGCCGCCCGAACGCGACTCCTCCTTGGCCCTCTCCTCTTCGGGAAGCGCCTCGCGCGCCGAGAAGTTGAGCGCCTGCATCCCGTTCATCACCGACTCGATCAGGACCACCGTCCCGCGCAGAAACGGCCAGCGTAGAAAACCGAGCCTCTCCCAGAGCGACCGCCAGCGAGACTCCTTGACCGCGATCTCGCCGCCCGGACGACGTACCGCCACCGCCAAGCCGTGAGGAGAGCGCATCATCACCCCCTCCAGAACCGCCTGGCCTCCCACGTTGATGCGATCCTGTTTCACATCGGCCTCTCTGGCAGCGACCGTTTCCAGCGCGGCCGGCAGCGACTCGTCAATCGGTCTACCGCGCACCCGGCTGCACCGCAAGCCGTCCGCGTTGAAAAGAAGAATCCCCGAAAGCGACCCGAAAGCGACCCGGTCGGGCGATAGGATCAGGAGGTGGAAAGCTTGTCGCCGTACTTCCTGCGGAAACGCTCGATGCGTCCCGCGGAGTCGACGAGCTTCTGGCGCCCCGTGTAGAACGGGTGACATGCCGAGCAGATCTCGACGGTCAGGTCCTTGCCGGCCGTCGAACGCGTAACCACCTCGTTGCCGCAGGCGCAACGGATCGTGATCGTCTCGTAGCTGGGGTGCGTGCCTTTCTTCATCTCTCGTCCCTCCTGCCGAGCCGGCCTCACTGGTTCATCGACTCGAGGAACTCGCGATTCGTCTCGGTCCTTCTGAGCTTGTCCAACAAAAACTCCATCGAGTCAATCACGTTGAGCGGATGGAGCAGCTGGCGCAGCAACCAGACGCGCTGGAGCACGAAGTCCTCGAGTAGCAGCTCCTCCTTGCGCGTGGACGAACGGTTGATGTCCAGGCAAGGGAAGATGCGTTTTTCCATCAGCTTGCGGTCGAGGTGGATCTCGCTGTTGCCCGTGCCCTTGAACTCCTCGAAGATCACCTCGTCCATTCGCGAGCCGGTGTCGACCAGCGCGGTGGAGATGATCGTCATGCTGCCTCCGCCCTCGATGTTGCGGGCGGCTCCGAAGAACCGCTTGGGCTTGTGCAGCGCGTTGGAGTCGACGCCGCCGGACAGGATCTTGCCCGAGGGCGGGACGACCGTGTTGTATGCGCGCGCCAGCCTCGTGATCGAATCGAGCAAAATGATCACGTCGTGATTGTGCTCCACCAGCCGCTTGGCCTTCTCGAGCACCATCTCCGCGACCTGGACGTGTCGCTGGGCCGGCTCGTCGAAGGTGGAGCTGATCACCTCGCCGTCGACGCTGCGAGCCATGTCGGTGACCTCCTCGGGCCGCTCGTCGATCAGCAGCACGTGCAGCTTGGCGTCGGGGTGATTCGTCGAAATCGAGTTGGCGATATCCTGTAGCAGAACGGTCTTGCCCGCCCGCGGAGGCGAAACGATCAGACAGCGCTGCCCCTTGCCGATCGGGCACAGCAAATCGATGATCCTGGTCGAATCGTTTGGATCCCGGGGTGTCTCCAGCTCGAATTTCTCGTCCGGGTAGAGAGGCGTGAGGTTGTCGAACAGGATTTTCGAGCGAGCGACTTCGGGCTTGGTGCCGTTGATCGACTCCACCTTGAGCAGGGCGAAGTAGCGCTCGGATTCCTTGGGCGGCCGGATCTGGCCTCCGACGATGTCGCCCGTACGCAGAGTGAATCGGCGTATCTGCGAGGGAGAAACGTAGATGTCGTCGGGCCCCGGCAGGTAGTTGTAATCCGGAGCCCTCAGGAAGCCGAATCCGTCGGGCAGGGTCTCGAGGACACCCTCGCCGTTGATCGCTCCGCTCTTGTCGGCCTCGGCCTGGAGCAGCGCGAAGATCAGCTCCTGCTTGCGCATCGCGGCGGCGCCGTTGATGTTGTACTCACGCGCCAACGCGGTCAGATCGGAAATCGGCTTTTTCTTCAGATCCCTCAGATGCATTTCGTTTTACCTCGGTGAAAAAATGGTTTTCTTTGTCTGGGGCCGCCAGGTAGAGCGGCCGATCGATACAGGTACCAGCTTACGGTTGGGAAAAAACTTCTTGGTCTCTCTTCTTCGTTCGCGAATTCAACTCGCCGTGCAAGGAGTTTTCAACTGATGTTGCCTCGGCAAGAGCTCCGGCAAGAGCCGCCCCAGCTTTTGGCTGTTTACGGTCAGCTCTTGGATTTGTCAAGATAAATTAGCAAGATAAATTCGGCTGAACGCTTTTTTTCGCGAAAGGAGTCGCTCGATGAAAACCCCGCTTTTCGCTCTCGCGCTGGGCTTCGCCGTCTGTTCTCCACTCGCCTGCGGCGAGTCGGAGCCGTCTTCATCCGGCGGGAGCCCCGCTCCGCCCCCGGACCCGCAACGCTGCGAGCTGCGCCGGATCGAAGATATCTCCTCGGCCGCCGAGCGAGGCGAGCTGCCGCTGGACGCCTACGTCGAGGTCGAGGGGCTGACCGATCCGCGCACCCTGGTCTGGAAGGATTCCTCCACCGGCAACGCTCATTTCATCACCAAGGTGATGGGGACCGGTCGCCGCGTCTACTACACCGAAAAGCTCGATATCGGTGAATCGCCCACCGCCCGCTCCAGGCTCGTCGGGCACATGCAGCGCTGGGATCGACTCGCGGAGGAGAAGGCCGCGACGCTGTCCGCCGCTCTCGAGCGCGAGCACGACTCCACGGTGAAACCGTCGTCCACCTGGCTGCTGACCGCGGGAGAAAAGCCGGCCGGCTGCGAGTAGCTCTCAGGTCCCGATCACGATGCCCAGCTTCTCGCGAAGCTGGAAGTACTCCTCGGAGACGCTGAACAGCACCAGCTCCTTGATCTTCTCCTTGGGCGGAATCTCGTCCACGCCGCCGGTCTCGGTCTGGATCATGCGCGCCGCCACCTCGAGATCGTTGGACAGCAGCAGGCCTGCGCGACAGCCGGTGATCTCCACCGCGCGGACCCACTTCTTCAGGTCGATGTTCTCGCCCGACTTGACGAAGCGCTTGACTACCTTGGCCAGGTTCTCCATCTCCAGCGGATTGAGGTTCTGCCTTAGCATCTGCACGTACTGCTGGAGAACACCGGTCTTGTCCGGCGGCAGCTTGAAATCGGGTGCGCCGAGCTTGAGCGCGGCCAGCACCAGCATCTTTAGCTCGCCGTGCGTAGGCAGCACCCAGCGGATGTAGTGCTCGGGGCGGTAGTACGAGAGGTGCTTGGTCACCGTGAACAGCAGATCCTGGGGCGAGTACCCGCTGAGCAGGTTGGCGCCGCAGGCCGATGCCATCGGATCGGTGATTGCGAAATTGAGCCCGCCGGGCTTGTCGTCCTGGATGTAGAGATCCGGCACGACCGGCAGATTGATCACCTGGGCCGAGTAGAAGAACGTCTTGGAGAAGGTCATCGTGTCGTTCGGCGGCCGCTTCTGGTTCTTCTTGAGGCCGAACGCCTTGATCGGCTGCACCTTGACCGCGCGGACGGCGTTGGTCGCGATCTCGAAGATTTTGCCCAGGAAAACCGACTCGTCCGGGTGGAACAGGTTGCGAATCCAGCTCTCGTTGTCGAGCCTCGCCTGAGCGCGCACCATCCCGCGCGTCCGGTACTGCTCGAAGAACTGCTGCTCTTCGGGATCGGCCTTCTTGAGGAAGGCCAGCGAGGCGCACAGGCACCACGCCTTGTCGTACTGGCGGTGATCGAAGTAGAGCTTGCGCAGCGCCTTGTAGGAGTCGACCCGGTACGGATTCTTGCGAATCAGGGCCTGGTGCTCCTCGACCGCGTCGTCGAGCCTGTCCGGCATCCGCTCGTACAGCTCGGCCAGGATCTCATGGCGCGTCACGTTGTCCGGGTCGAGCTGCGCCGCCATCTTGAACGCTTCGGCCGCCGCGTCGAATTGTCCCATGCGCGTGCGGTAGATCTCGCCGAGGAAGTGCCAGAGATTGATCTCCAGATCCTTGCGATCGGTCCCGGCGATGCGGTGCAGCATCTTGCGGTAGTTGCGCTCCAGGTTTTTCCAGTCCTTCTTCTGCGTCAGGATCCTGTCGATCGCCTCGAACGCCTTGAGGTTCTCCAGGCTGGCGTCCAGCGACCTGTTGAAGTGCTCGACCGCGTCCTCGGCGCTCTTGATCTCGTCGCGGTAGATGACCGCCATGCCGTAGAGCAGACGACCCAGCTTGATATCGTCCTCCTCCATCTCGGCCACGCGACCGATCACCTCCACGGCCTTCTGCCACTGCTTGGTCTGCTGGTAGAGCGGCAGCATCTTGTGCAGCACCGGCCGGTTGTCGGGCTTGAGCTCCGAAGCCTCGGCGTAGGCCTGGATCGCCTTTTGCGGGTTCTTCAGCTTGTCGTGCCAGATATCTCCGATATCCACCCACTGCTCGAACTTCTCGTCGTCGTCATCGACCGAGTCGATCAGCACCTTCTTGAAATGGATCACCTGCTCGAAGTTCTTCTGCGCCGCGTGTAGCTCGATCACCTCCCCCAGCGTCGGACGGTGGGACGGATCGATCTCCAGCGCCTTGTCGAACATGTTGAGCGCCTTGCGGCGTTCCTTGAGCTGGGCCTTGATGTGCCCGAGCCGGTAGAAAATATCGACGATCTCTTCTTTGCTGCGCTTGTCGCGGTGGTGGACCAGCACCATCTGGTAGAGCTTGAACGCCTTGTCCCACTCCTCGCGTCGGAACAGAACGTCGGCCAGGCCGAGCAGGGTCGGGAGGTGGGAGGTGTCCATCTCGTAGGCCGTCTGGTAGGCCTTGAGCGCCTTGTCCAGGTTGCCCAACCTGTCGGCGACCATGCCCAGCTTGCGCTGCAGAGGCTGCATCTCCTTGGCGGCACGCTTGCCGCCCAGCCTGACCAGCATGTCGAGCAGTCGCTCCGCATCCTCCCAGCGCTCGGTGCCGATGTAGACGTCGACGAGCGGCTCGGCGGCCTGCTGGTTGTCCGGATCGGACTCCAGCGCCTGCTCGTACCACTTGATGCCCTCTTCCTCGTCTCCGAGCTTCTCCCAGTGCAGCCGACCCAGCTCGAACTGGAGCTGCGACCGCTTGCGCTCGTTTTCCGTGTACTCCTGCTGTGACTCGAGCACGCGCGAAGCCGCGTGCCACTCCCCTTCGTCGATGTGGATCCTGCCCAACACCTCGAGCGCGGGCAGGTGACCGGGCTCGATGTCCAACGCCGAGCGGAAGTGCTCCACCGCGGTACCCCGATCCATCAAGTTCTTTTCGTTGAGGACGCCGAGGCGCGTGTAGAGATCGACCTTGCGCTCGGGCTCCTCGACCGTCTCGGCGAGCCGCTGCAGCGTCTCGTGCGCGGCCGACCAGTCCTCGGAGCGAACTTCCAGCTTGGCCAGCTCGTCCATCGCCTCCAGGTGCTCCGGGTCGATGTCCAGGATCTCCTTGTAGGCATCGATGGCGCGATCGATGTCTTCCAACTCCGTGGCGTAGACCTTGCCGATCTGCTCGTAGAGCGGAACCCTAGCCGATCGATCGTGGATGGTGTCCACGTGTCGCTCCAGTGTCCCGATCAGGTCCTGCCAGCGGCCGCTCTGCCGGTAGATGCGCTCCAGCGAGAGCAGCGAGCTCTCGTGCGCCGGGTCGATGTCGAGCACCTCCTCGAGACGCTCCGCGGCCTTCTCCGGCGCCACGAACTCCTCTTCGAGCATCGCGGCCAGACGGCCGAGCAGCTCTATGCGCTCCCGCTCGCTGGTGGCGTACTCGAGCTGCATCTCGAGGATATCCAACAGGTCCTGCCAGCGCTCCAGCTGGGAGAACAGCCGCTCCAGCCCCTTGAGCGCCGGCAGATGTCCCTGGTCGATCTCCAAGATCTTGCGGTACTCGTCGATCGCCGCCTGGGCGTCTCCCAGGTTGACCTCCAGGATCTCGCCGATGCGCTGGTGGGTCCCGATGATCTCCTCGCTGTCCTCCAACACCTCGATCTTGCGCCGCAGGATCGGAATCAGCTCCCTCCAGTTCTCCTGCGCGCCGAACATCCGCTCCAGCGCCTTGAGCGCCGGCTCGAGCGTGGGATCGATCTCCAGAGCATCCTGGTAGACCTTGCGCGCCTCGGGAAGATCGCTGAGGTATTCCTCCAGGATCCCGCCGAGGTCGACCAGCAAGCTCTTCTTGCTGTCCGGATCGTCTTCGGCCTCGACCGCCCGCTTGAGCACCTCGACCAGCTCGTTCCACTGCTTGGCGTTGCGGTACAGCTTGCCCATCAGCCGCAGCGCCGGGACGTTGTCGGAATCGATCTGCAGCACCTGCTGGTAGTAGGCGATCGCATACTCCGGATGCTCGAGCTCGTCGGCGTACCACTTGCCGATCTTGAGACACAGATTGACCTGGGTCTCCTTGTCCTGGACCGACTGCAGAACCTGGTTGCAGGAGGTCAGCAGGTCGTTCCACTTGTCGGTGACCGAGGCCAGACGCTCCAGGTGCTCGGCGGTGACGTCGTTGGAGTAGTCCGCCTCGAAAGCCCGCTGCATCACGGCGAACGCGTTCTCGGGCTGATCCAGTTGCTCCTCGTAAATCGCGGCGGCCTCGTGCAGCAAGGGCACCTCGTCGGCGGGCTCGGCCACGTAGTTGAGACGGCTGGAGTAGAGCTTGATCAACTCTTCCCAGCTCTCCTCCTCGGTCATCAGCTCGACGAGCTTTTCGAAAGCGTATTCGTGTAGCGGACAAACGTCTACGATGCGCTGGTACGGCTGCTTGGCGCGCAGCGGCTCCACCAGCTTCTCCTCGATGGCCTCGGCCTGCCCGAGCCAGGTCTCGATCTGGTCGTCTCCGGAGAGCAGCTCGCCCTTCTTGCCGAGCACCTCGACCAGCTCTTCCCACATCTCCTGCTCGGTGTAGAGCTTCTCCAGTGCCCGCAGCGGCTCGATATCCGAGGGATCCACCTCGGTGGCCCGGCTCCAGGCGTCGATCGCCTCCATGGGACGCTCGAGCGTCTCGGCGAAGATGCGGCCCAGCTTGGCGTGATACCCCTTCAGCTCCTCCACCTCGAACTCGGCGGCGCCGACCTCGATCACGCGCTCCAGCGTCTCGATCAGCGACTCCCAGTCCTGGTTGGCCTCGTGGATCCCGGCCATCGCCTGCAGAGCCCGCAGGTTGTCGGGATCGATCATCAAGACGTTCTGCCAGTTCTCCAGCGCGTTGCGATCGCGCTCCAGGCACTCGCCCCAGACGAGCCCCAGCTGGCTGTAGATGTTGATCCGCGTCTCGTCGTCCTCGGCGATCGTGACCGCCCGCTCCAGCACGTCGACCAGATCGCTCCAGTTCTCCTCGCGCGAGTACATGTCCGCCAGCGCCTGCAGGGCCAGGGTGTCCTCGCCGCGGATGTCAAGCACGTTTCTCCACAGCTCGATCGCCTTGGGGATGTCGTCCAGGCACTCGGCCGCGATCGTGCCCATCTTGGAGTACAGGTCCGCCTGGACGGCCTCGCTGTCCGTGGCGTCCTTCATCCTCTCGTAAATCCCGTACAGCTCGGGCCAGGCCTCGCGGTCGGCGTAGATGATCTCCAACCTGTCGAGCGTCTCCTGGTGGTTGGGCTCCAGGTCGTCCACGATGCGGTGGTAGGCCACGCGTGCCTTTTCGAACTCGTCGAGCTGTGTCTCGTAAACGTTGCCCATGCGGTGGATGTAGGCGATCTTCTCCTCGCCGTCCTGCGTGGCGTCGGCGAGCATGTCCAGGATCTGAACCAGTCGCTCCCACTCCATGTACTGCGTGTAGATGCGGTCCAACGCGGTCAGCACGTCGATGTCGTCGCCGCCCAGATCCAGGCAACCGCGGTAGGCCTGCTCGGCGCGCGCCGCGTCGTGCAGCTCCTCCTCGGAAACGCGAGCCAGCCGCTTGGCCACCAGGCGCTTGACCGCCTCGTCCTCGCTCCCGGCGAACAGATCCTGGTAGAGGTCGGCCAGCTCGGACCAGGCGTCGCTGGTGCCCGCCAGGCGCTCGATCTCCTCTCCGGAGCGTTCATCGAACGGGTCCTCGCTGAACGCACGGCTGTACCAGTTGAAAGCCTCGACCGGATCGAGCATCTTCTCCTCGAAGGTCTCGGCGATGCGGTGGATCATGGCGATTCGATCGGGAACCTCCTCGATGTCCTCGAGCTGCCTCTCGTAGAGGCCGACGAGCTTCTGCCACTCGTTTTGCATCCTGTAGAGCGGCTCGAGCACCTCGATGATCTCGGCGCGCTTCTGACCCTCGGCGAACAGCAGCTCCAGCGCCGCGATCGACTGGTCGTGCGCCGGCTCGGCTGCGAGGATGTCGCGGTAGACCTCCACGGCCTTCTCCACGTCCTCGAGCTCCTGCTGGTAGACCTGCCCGAGCCTGAACTGAACCTCGAGGCTCTGCTCGGGATCCTCGACAATCAGGGCCTCCTTTTGCAGAACCGAGGCGAGATCGCCCCAGCGCTCGGCGATCTGGAACAGCTTGTCGAGCCGCAGGATCGCGGGCCGACTTTCGGGATCGACCTCGAGCACCTTCTGGTAGCGCTCGATGGCGTCGTCCGTGCGATCCAACTTTTCTTCGTAGATCGCGCCGACGCGCAATCCGAGCGTCACGCAGGGCTCGGCCTCGACCTCGTCCTCGAGCTGCGCGTCGAACAGCTCGGCCAAGTCCTGCCAGCGGCCGGTCTGCTCCGCCAGATCCTCTAGCTTGGCCAGCGTCTTCTCGTTGACCTTGTCCTCGGCCAGGGCCCGGGCGTGCATGTCGAACGCCTCGCCGGGCGAGTCCAGGTGCAGATCGCTTTCCAGCAGATCGGCGGCCTGGTGCATCAGCTCGACCCGCTGCCACTCGTCCTCGATGTGCTCGAGCTTGACCTCGATCACGTCGATCAGCTTCCGCCATTCGGCCAGCTCCCGGTAGAGCGGCTCGATCACCTCGGCGGCGAGCATCGGCTCGGCCTCGCCGTGCACGAGCTCGTCGAGCATCTTCAGCGTCGGCTCGTGGTGGGGAGCGACCGTGATGATGTCTCGCAGGTACTCGATCGCCCGCGGCACGTCTTCCAGATGGCGCACGAAGATCTCGCCGACGCGGAACTTGTAGCCAATCGCCTCGTCGGGATCCTCGCTCAGCTCCACCTCGCGCTCGAGGATGGAGAGCAGGTCGTGCCATTCCTCGTTCTCGGTGTAGAGCATGTCCAGGCGCTGGATCGCCTGGAAGTCGTCGGGATCGAACTCCAAAATGCGCTGGTAAGTCTCGATCGCCTTGGCGGCGTCCTGGACCTCCCGCTCGTACATCGCGCCCAGGACGTAGAGGACCTCCTTCTTCTCCTCCGGTGTCTGGACCAGGTCCACCTTGCGGTTGTAGATGTCCTGCAGGCTCTCCCATTTCTCGAGCCTGAGGTAGAGACCTTCCAGCTTGCCGATCGCCTCCAGGTCGTCCTCGTCAATCTCGAGGATGCGCAGGTAGACCTCGATCGCCTTGTTCGGATCGTCGAGAATCTCCTCGTGGATCTGGCTGGCCTTGAAAAGCAGCTGCTTTTGTTCCTCGAGGTCGGTGACCATCTCCACCTTCTGCAGGTAGACGTTGGCCAGCTCGGGATAGCTCTCGTTGAGCTGGTACGCGCCCTCGAGCGCGGTTGCCGCCTCCAGGTGCAAGGGATCGATCTCGAGGACCTTGCGGTAGTGCTCGATCGCCCGATCCACGTTCTGCAGCTGCTCCTCGCAGATCCTCGCAATCTTGAGGTGGTAGGACGCCGCCAGCTCCATGTCGTCCATCGACTCGACGCGGGCCGCGTACAGCTCGACCAGCTCGTCGTAGAGCACCAGCACGCGCGCCAGCCTCTCGAGCTCCTCCTGGGTCCGCTCCTCGGCGGGATCGGTCTCCAGCGCCCGCCCGAAGGTGCGGAACGCCTTTTCCGGCTCGTCGCCGGCGGTCTCGTAGAGCTGCGCGATCTCGTGGAGCAGGTCGACCTTGCGCGCGACCGTCTCCTCCTCCTCGATCAATATCTCGTAGATGCCGACCAGCTTCTCCCACTCTCCCAGCGTGCGGTAGATCGGCTCGAGGATGGTCGCCACGTCGCGCCGGAGCTCCTCGCGCTCCACGATCCGCTCCAACGCCTCGATCGCGGGACGGCACTCCGGATCGACTTCCAATATCTCGCGGTAGATCTCGACCGCCGCTCCGACCTCCTCCAGCCGCGTCTCCCGCAGGCCCGCGAGGCGCAGCTTCAGCTCGGTCATCCGCTCGGGATCGCCTTCCAGACCCAGCTGCTGCTGGAGATTGTCCGCCAGGTCGGTCCAGTTCTCGAGCTGGACGTAGAGCTTGTCCAGCTCCTGCAGCGCGCTGCCGTTGCTCGGATCGATGCTGAGGATCTCCTTGAGGCAGCCGACCGCCTCTTCGGGCTTTTCCAGCATCTCCTCGTAAATCATCGCCATCTGGCGGTAGATCTGCTCTTTTTCACCGCCGTCGACCGTGGTGTCGACCTTGGTGCGCAGCACGCCGATCAGGTCCGACCAGCGCTCGGTCCTGCTGTAGATCTGCTCCAGAGCGGCGACCGCCTCCTGGTTGTGCGAGTCGAGCTTGATCGTCTCGTTGTAAGCTTCGACGGCTTTGTCGACGTCGTCGAGCTGCGTGTCGTGAATCCGCGCGGCCCGCAGCCACAAATCCTTTCCAATTTCTGGGTCGTCGGTCGCGCGCCCGCCTTCCTCGAGCCGCTGCACCAGCTCGCCCCAGGAGTCGAGAATCGCGGTGATCTCCTCGAGTTGCTCCAGCGCCGCAGTCTCTCCGGGATTGGTCTTGAAAGCGCGGCTGTAGGCGACGAACGCCCTCTCCGGCGAGCCCAGGTTCTGCGAGAAGATCTCTCCTTGCTTCATCAGGTAGTCGATCTTCTCGAAATCGTCATCGGCGTGGCCCAGCAGTATCTCGTAAGCATTGACGAGCTTCTCCCAGCTCTCCGACTCCTCGTAGAGCGGCGAGAGAATCTTCGCTGCCTCGGCCTGCTGCTCCTCGTCCTCGAGCAGCTCCTCCAGCGCCGCCACCGACTTCTCGTGGGAGGGCTCCAGCGCGAGCACCTCTCGGTAGCAGTCCAGGGCCCGCTCCTTGTTGTCTAGGTGCCGCCGCGAGACCTCTCCCAGGCGGTACTTGATCTCTAGCTCGGCATCCTGCTCCATCACGCCCTGATCGAGCTGCCGCTGCAGGACGTCGGCCAGCTCCGGCCACTTCTCCTCGGCCATGTAAAGACGATCGAGAGCTGTCAGCACGCGCTCCTCGTCCCCGGCCAGCTCGATGATCTGCCGGTAGACCTCGATCGCCTTGTCCGCGTCTCCGATCTCCTCCTCCCAGAGCAACGCCTGGTTGTAGTAGATCTCCTTCTTTTCCTCGTCGTCCTCGGCCATCTCGATGCGCCGGGCGTAGATGTCGAGCAGCTCCTCGTAGCGGCCCATCTGGGCGTAGATCTTCTCCAGCGCCGCCACCGCTCGCGAGTTCTTGGGATCCTCGGAAAGAATCTCGTCGTAGTGCGAGAGCGCCTCCTCGGGGCGACCGACTTCCTCGTCGAGCACCCGCGCCAGACGCATTCTGATTTCGAATTTGTCGGTCCCGCCGACCTGCTCGAGAACCTGCTGATATGCCTCGACCACCGCCTCCCAGCGCCCGGCCTTCTCCGCCGCGCGCTCCACGTCGTCCTGGGTCACGGAATCGATCGGCATCTGCCTGAACGCGGCGATGAACCCCTCGAAGGCTCTTTCGGGATCCTCGATTTCCTCTTCGGCGATCCGCGCGATGCGCTGCCTGAGCGCCAGCTGCTCCCCCTCGTCCTCGAGATGACGCAGCTTGACCTCCAGCACGTCCGCCAGCTTGGCCGGGTCCTTCTTGCTCTCCTCCAGAATCGGAATCAGCTCCTCGGCGGCCTGGAGGTTGTTCTCGTCGAGCTCGAGCACCTTCTCGTAGCAACGCGCGGCCCGATCGATTCGCTCCTTCTTTTCCCGCCACAGCTGGGCGATCTTGAACTGAAGAGCTACGCTGGCTTCGGTCTCGGTATCGGGCTTGTCCGCCTCCCTCTCGAGCACGCGGATGAACTCGTCCCACTTGCCGGTCGACTCGTAGAACTGCTCGAGGTCGTCCCAGGCCTGCAGCGCGAGGTAGCGCTTCTTGAGCTGCTCCTGCGCGCGCCGATCGTCCGGCTTGAGCTCGAGCAAGGATTTCCACGCCTCGACCGCGCTGTTGTCGTCGCCGACCTTGTCGCCGTAGACCACTCCCAGCTTCTGTAGGATCTGAGCGCGCTGTTCGGAGTCGACCTCCGCCTCCGCCTGTCGCTCGAGAACACCGGTCAGCTTCTTCCACTCCTTGGCCCGCTCGTAGAGCTTGCCCAGCTCGCCGAGAGCCTCGGCGCTGTCGGGCGACTGCTCCAGCACGTCCTCCCACAGCTCTATGCAGATCGCCGGTCGCTTGAGACGCTCGGTGGCCAGCTTCGCGATCTCCAGTAGCTTCTCGACGCGCTCCTCTCCCTCGAGCGCCGCGGCCTGGCGCTGCATCACGCCCACGAGCTTCTGCCAGTCGCGGCGCTTCTCGTACATTTCCCGGAGGAACTCGATCGCCTGCTCGTGGTTGGGATCGGCCTCCAGCACCTCCTCGAACGCCTTGATCGCCTCGGCCTGATTGGAAAAGCGCTGCAAGAAGAGCTGGGCCACGCGCAGCCAGATGTCCACTCTGTCGGCGGGATCGGTGAGCTGCTCACCCTTGCGCTTCAGCATCTTGACCAGGTCCGGCCAGCGCTCCATCTCCTCGTACTTCTCGATCGCGGCGTCGAGCGCGGGAGCGTAGTCCTCCTTCTCCTTGAGCACCGACTGGTAGGTGTTGACCACCATCACGTCCTGGTTCATGTGCTCGTCGTAGATCTCGGCCAATCGCATCAACGCGTAGATCTTGTGGCCGGTATTGTCGATCTTGCGGCTCTGGCGCTTGAGGAAGTCGGCCAACGAGGGCCATTTCTCGGTCTCGGCGAACAGCCTGGTCAAGGCGTCGACGACCAGCGGATGACCGGGAGCCGCAGACCACGCCTCCTGCCACGCCTTGATCCCCTCCTCGGCGCCCTCGCCTTCGGCCGCTTCCGCCTTCTCCGCGGCCTCGGCGAGCTGGGGCGGAACCGCCTTGTCGATTTCGAACTGCGGCTCCCTGGGTTCCTGCGACTCTTCCGCTGGGGGCTCTTCGGCCCCCGCCGCCTCCCCGTCGCTCTCGGCTGCGCTCGGCGGCTCCCCCCCACCCTCTGCCTGCGCATCTTCCGCCGCCTGCTCCGTCTCCGGCGACTGCGCTTCCTCGGCGTCGGTCCCCTCCAACGCTTCCTCCCGCTTGGAATCCGCTTCAGAGTCGTTGGTCATCTCGTTCTCCTCGAAGAATTGAATCGCTGTCTGGTTCTCGGGGTCGAGCTCTCGCAGCTCCCGGTAGTATCGAGCGGCCTGGCGCGAATCGTCCAGCACCCGCCCCCACAGATCGCCCGCCATCTCCAGCAGGCCGACCCGGTCTTTCTCTTCGGCCTTTTCCAGTCCGGCTTCCAGCATGTCCGCCGCGGCGCTGGTATCCCCGCCCTCCAGATAGGTCTCGTACAAAAGACCCAACAGACCCTTCGCAGAGGGATCCGCGCGCCAGGCCTGATCGAGAAACGGGATCGCCCGCTCGGTGCTGCCGTGCCAAAAGAGCCATCTCTTCCCTAGCTCGGCGAGCAGCGCGGGTCGCTCCTGCCCGTCCGCCTCCTGCAGCAGCCCGCCGTGGAGCGCCGCGAGATCGTCCTCGAAACCCGCTTCGACCAGCTCCTTTTCGAGCAGCAGGGCGACGATCCGATTCCACGGATCCATCGCCGCGGCGCGCTCCAGCAGCTGCCGCCAGGCTTCGAAGGGTGCTCCGCCCATCCGTTGCAGGAGCGCGGCCCTCAACAGGTAGAAGGCCCCGCTCTTCCCTTCTCCGGCGCCCTCCTCGATCTCCGAGGCGCGCTCCGCCCAATCCGACTCGAGATCAATATCAGCGGCGAAAGCGATCGCTCGTTCGTCTTCGGGATTTCGCTCCAGCACCTCGCCGAAGGCCGCGCGCGCTTTCTCGTATTCGCCGACAAGCAGGAACACGTCGGCGATGTCTCGGTAGATGCCGGCGATCGTTCCCGGGTCCTCTTCCAACTCGATTTGAAGAGTCGCGACCCTTTCGATGGTCGCCGGCCGACCCAGCTCCCAGTAGATGCGCCGCGCCTCGGCCAGCGCCTCCCGCGACTCCGGAAGGCTCTTGAACGCCTGCTGGAAGTGCGCGATCGCCTTGGCCTTCTGAAGGTAGCAATCCTCCCAGAGTCTCGCGATCTTCATGTGGAGATCGTGCCGCTCTCGCGGATCCTCCTGCTCGGCGACCTGTCCCTCCAGGTGCAGGAGGTATTCTTTCCAGCTCGTAAATCCCGGGTGATTGGTCATCTTCTACCGCCCGTTTCTCTTTTCGGAGCGCGCTCGCTGGCGCTCCGGTTTCACGCGCCGCCTGCCGCCGCTCTGCCCCGGCGCCCTACTCTATCGGCGCGCCGGTCTCGATTTCGGCCAGGCGCGCGTTGGCGGCCGAAAGGTAGTCCGGCCGCGTCTCCTGGCTTGCCTGCTGCACGAATTTCTCGAGCCAGATCTTGGCGTTCTCCTTGTTGGTGTAGGAGTACGCCCAGCCGAGGCTGAACATGGCGTCTTCCATGTTGGGCTTGAGCTCCAGCGCGGAGCGGAACTCGTCGACCGCCTGCTCGTACTGCTTGCGCTCGGTGAGCACGACGCCCAGCAGATGGTGCATAACCGCCAGCTCCTCGCCGCGGCCCGCGAGCGCCTCGAGCCCTTCCTTGAACACCTGCTCGGCCTGCTCGAGAAAGCCGTAGTCGAGATACAGCGATCCCAACTCGCGGTAGGCATCGAAGAACTTGCCGTTGCGCTCCAGCGCGTCGGTGTACTTCTGCAGCGCCTTTTCCGGATCGTCCATCGACTCGTAGACCCGCCCCAGGCGATAATGCGCCTTGTAGAGGCTCTCGTCCGCCTCGATGGCCTTCTGCAACGCCTCCGCCGCGCGATCCCAGTTGCTCATCCACTGGTACACCTCGCCGAGCTGATAGTGGTACATCGCGTTGTCGCCCTCGAGCGCGATGGCCTTTTGCAGGTGGCGCGCCGCTTGCTCGTACTCTTTCGTCTCCATGTAGACGAGCGCGAGGTTGTGGTGCGCCTCGACGTTCTCGGGATCGAGGCTCACCGCCTTGCTGCAATCGCGAATCGCCTGCGGGTACAGCTTGCGCCGGTGGTACTCGACGCATTGATTCATCATTTCCACTGACTGCACGTGCTCGCGACTGCACTTCATCCCCGTGGATGCGAAAAGAGTCGCGAGCGCGCAGACGGCCAAAACCAGCTTCTTGCCCATGAGCACGCTCCTGTTTCGTAGAGACACGTAATAGCTGAGGATTCTAGAGAAACGAAAGCAGTATGTAAACCCCGGCTGCGACAACTTGTACAACTATTTACAAGAAAGTCGAAATCGATGGGTTTTCGGCCCGGAGCAGCGGTCAATCTTTTCCGAGCTTGACAATTTTGCCGCTTTTGTCCTGCTTGAAACCGGCGGGCAGAATCGCGTCCACCTTCTTCTTGTAGCCCGAGGTGGACCAGCCGAGATCCGCGAAAGCCGCGACCGCTTCGTTGCGCACCCGAATGCTTTCGTCCTCGCACATCGTCTCGAGCAAAGGCTCGCGCGCCACCTCGTCGCCCTGGCGCGTCAACGCCGCGACCGTCTGGAAGCGAACCGTCTCGTCGACATCCTCCAGGAAACGCACCAGCGCCTCGGCGACGTCCCGCCTCGGAATCTCGGCCAGCGCCATGATGATCTGCTGCTTGCGATCCGGGTTGCGCTCGTACTCCGTGTCGAATTCGGAAAGGATGTCGAGCAACTCCTCGCGGTACTCGTCCTCGCTGACGATGTTGCGCAACGCGCGCTGTAGCCAGTTGACGCTCTCGGCCGAACGCATGGCGCGCTTGACGTGCGGCAGGGACTTGTCGCCGAAATCGATCAGCGCGTCGCAGACCCACTCCTTCTCGCGCTCGTCCTCGATCGACGGCTCGGCGTTGACCGAAAAGCGCTGAATCATCCCGCGCAGCGCGACCTCGTCGCCCTTCCTGGCCTGCTCGATCAAATCGTTGAGCGCAATCTGTCTGTAGTCCTTGGGCGTGTGCTTGTTGTTGGCCCGCCGGATGAGGCGATCGACGCGCCTCGCGTGCCGTTTTTCGCTGGAGAGAAAATCGATGAGTCCCATGATGCCACCTCGCGGCGACTTGCCGCCCTGCCCCGACCTACGACTCGTCCTCGCCTTCTTCCTCCTCGCCCGTGAGCACCCCGATCAGCTGGTTGATCCGGTAGCTCAGACCGCCGACCTCGGAGGACTTGACGTCGAAGCGATAGCTGAACTCGCCGTTGATCACCTTGAGCAACCCTTCCTCGATCGCAACCACCGGCCGCATGAAGGCACCGCCCAGCAGCGCTCCGATCACGATCACCGCCAAAGCGGCGATGCCTGTCAGGGCCAGGAGCCAGTAGAGAGCCGACTTGTGGGCACTCGCCTCGTTTATCGAGCCGAGAATCACGTTGGCGATCCGATCGGACTTCTGTGCGTTCTCGACCGGCGTGACCACGGCGAAGAACGGCTCTTCGGCCACCTCGATCGGAAACAGGTCGGAGTCCTTGCCGGAGTCGATCGCCGCGTCGATCTTCTCGCCGTGCTCCTTCAGCGTCTCGTCCAGGTTCTCGCGCAGCGCATCGTTGGTGAACGACGAGCTGTACACTTTGCGCCCCTCGGTCAGCACCGCGAGGTCGAATCCGATCTCCTTGGACTTCTGCGCGGCGCTGCCGTTGGAGACCTCGAAACCGATAACCAGCGTGCCGGCGACCTCGTCGTTCACCCATACCGGCGCGGCCACCAGCTCCAAGAGCCCGGTATTCATCAGCGAGCAGATCGTCCCGTCCTTCTTGGCGAAGGGCGACTGGTCGATGGACCAGACTATGTATCGACTCTCGCCCTCCAGCGCGCTGGACACCGCCGGAATCGCCTCGGAAACGTTGTGACCCACCGGGCAGGCCCGCGGGCTGGTGTTGCGGGCCAGCACGACGCCCCTGCGATCGGTGAGGAACACCAGCTCCGGGCTGTTGCCCTCGCGCTCCTCCCACAGCGAGTCGCACAGGGAAACGGCGCGCACGGACTTGCGGAACCACGCGTCGCGAATTCGCTCCTCGAGCTGCTCCTCGTCCTCTCCTTCCGCGGGCTCCACGTCGACTTTGGAGAAGGCCTCGGCCACATCGTCGCTCATCGCCATTTGCTGCACGGAATTGAGCATCTCGAAACCGCGGTAGACCTCGGAACGATCGAACAGGGTCGCCGTGAGCTCCAGGCGCTGGGACATCTTCTCGGAAGCCCGGTCCGTCAAGTCGAACCGCAAATAGAAAAATGAGGCCAGCCCCATGATCAGCACTGCGAGAAGGTTCGGTATGATTATCTTCGCGCGCATCTCATGCTCCTTTTGCCGGGCTTTCCCGGGTCCTCGTGTTGGAAAAGCGTTTTGATTCGGAACGGGTTCCAGTATCATCCCGAGTCTGCTCGCGTCAAGGCGATCGGTTTCGACGAGGAGAAAGAGCAATGCGGTTCGGCCTGGTTTTCGACGATGCATTTCGAGAGCATCGCTCACCCTTCCCGCATCCCGAGAGAGCGGAGCGGCTGGACGCGGTGCTGGACGGTCTGCGAAACGCCGAGATGCTGGAAGGAGCCGTACGAATACCGGCTCGATCGGCGCGCTCAGACGAGTTGACACTCATCCACGACGAGGACTACGTGGAGATGGTTCTGGACGCCATGGAGAACCGCTCCGGCTTCCTCGATCCCGACACCTTCTTCTCCGTCGGATCGCGCCGGGCCTCGCTGCTGGCGGCGGGAGGCGGGATCGACCTGGCGGCCGCAGTCCACTCGCGCGAGGTCGACTGGGGCTGGGCGGTCGTCAGGCCTCCGGGGCACCACGCGGAGAGACGCCGCCCGCGGGGCTTTTGCATCTTCAACAACATCGCCGTGGCCGCCGCCGGGCTGCTCGAGCGGGGTGCGCGGCGCATCGCAATCATCGACTGGGACGTGCACCACGCCAATGGGACTCAGGACGCCTTCTGGAACGATCCCAGAGTCCTGCTCTGCTCGATACACCAGTGGCCGCACTTCCCCGGCAGCGGCCGTTCGGAGGAAATCGGTGGCGAGGACGCTCCGGGAAGCACGGTGAACTTCCCCCTTCCCCACGGAGCGCGCGACGGCGACTACCTCGCCTCTTTCGATCGCGTAATCGCTCCGCTCGTGGCCGAGCACTCCCCCGACCACATCCTGCTCGCCCTGGGCTTCGACGCCGACAGCCGCGACCCCCTCGCCGGACACGAGCTCACCACTGCGGCCTTCGGATCTCTGGCGAAACACGCTCGCGACCTGGCTCGCGATCTCTGCGGCGGGCGAGTCACTGCGTTCCTGGAAGGCGGCTACGACCGAGACGCGATTGCGGAGGGAACCGCCGCGGTGGCCGCAGCCCTGGCCGGCGCCTCGACAAAGAACGATCCGGCAATCCCGCCCGAGACCGAGCCGAGCGAATCCGGTCGTTCTGTAATCGAAACTACTTCTGGCAATATTCGGGACTTCTGGCCAGGCGCCGGAATTTGAGGTCTTACATCATATTTATGGATCCATGCTGTTGTCATCTCAGGATTATTTTGCTATTAAAAGATGTTCGCCATACGCGGCAATCACACCGCTTTCAAAAATGACTTGGATATCTCGATAATAAAATGGCAACATGTGAGCATGTGCGCTCATTCGAGCGGCGGGAAGGAACTGGATCGATGATTCGATTCCTGATACACAAGGTCAGAGAAACCCCGGGGCCCCTCAAGCAACCGAGGTTGATTGCCGCCGATCTCGCCGAGGAGCTGTTGGATCTCGCCGAGCACTACTGGGGTATTGGCAAGCGATCGAGCGACTTCGAGAACCCTGCGAGCGCGACAGGCGAAGAACGCTCGACCGAGCCCGAAGAGCAGGACGAGCCGACCCCGGCCGAAGAGAAGAAAACCGCGGGCGAGACCGAAAAGAGCGAACAGAAAGAAAGCGCGGCAGAGAAGGCCGAGCAGGATGAGGCGGACCGGCCGTCGGACAGGCTCGAACCCGATCCGATGCTCGCCGCGGCCATCTCCGTGCCGGGCAACAAGCGCAAGCAGGCCTTCAAGGTACTGGCGATCCTCTGGGACGCCGAACGGCGAGAGCTCGGCCCCCTCTCGGCCAAGGAGATCTCGGCGCACGGCGAGCGGATCGGCCTGATCATCCGCCAGGAGAACGTGCGCAAGGTGATTCGCATGCGCCTGGAGAACCAGGTCGTGGTCCACACGCGCCCGGCCGGAACCGGCACCATCTACGAGTACGAAATCGCCGAGAAGGGAATCGCGCACTTCCGCTCGAAGTACCTCGAGGGCGTCGAAGACTGAATGCTGCCCATGACGACATCTCTTTCAGCGCAGAATTCCGACACTCGGACACATGTCCCGGGACCGCGCCCGGAGACGAGCCGGGTAGCGAGGAGGATCTGACCACGTGCCGGAGCGACCCGGAGAATCCAGCCGGCCCAGCCTCACCCCGCGGGTCCTCGTGGTGGACGACGAGAAGGTCATCCGCGAGATCCTGGCCGACTTCCTGACGCTCGAGGGTTTCAAGGTCACCACGGCTCCGGACGGCGTGACCGCCATGGAGCGCCTGGACGAAGAGCGGTTCAACCTGGTCATCTCGGACCTCAAGATGCCGAACATGGGCGGCCTGGAGCTGTTGGAGAACATCCAATCTCAGCACGAAGGGGTGCTGACCGTGATCATGACCGGGTTCGGCACGGTCGAAACCGCGATCGAGGCGATGAAGAAAGGCGCCTACGACTACATCCTCAAACCGTTCAAGGTCGAGGAGGTGGTCCACATCGTCCAGCGCGGAATCGAGAAGCAGCGGCTGATCTCGGAGAACATCCGGCTCAAGGAGATCATCTCTCTGCACGAGCTCTCGGAAAAGCTCCAGGCGACCCTCTCCCTGAGCGAGGTGGTCGACTCGGCACTGCGGGCCACGGTCGACGAGATTCGTTGCGACTTCGCGGGAATCTACCTGGAGGAGGCTCCCGGCTCCGAGCTGCACCTGTACGGCCACCTGATTCATCCCGACGCTCCGCCCGGCGTGACCGAGGGAACGCTCGATCTCGAAAAAGTGCTCGGCGAGATCGAGCAGGATCATGTCGTGCTGGCCGCCGACGCCGAGGCCCGCGAGTACTTCCGTGATCCGCCCAGGGATATCAGTACCTTCATGTGCGTGCCGCTGGTCGCGCGCCAGCATACGATCGGTCTGCTGGCGGCCCATTCCTCGATTTCGGGAGTGCGCTTCATGGAGGGCCAGCGCAAGCTGCTCAACATGCTGGGCTCCCGAGCCGCCGCGGCGATCGACAACGCGCGGCTGTACAACAACCTGCAGCTCACCTTCCGCCAGACTATCCAGGGGCTGGCCCGCGCGCTGGAGGCGATGGACAAGTACACGGCGGGCCACTCGGATCGCGTCACAGTCTACGCGCGAATCTGCACCGAAGAGCTGGGGGAGCCTCCCGAGCGCGTCGAGCTGATCACCCAGGCCGGAATGCTGCACGACATCGGCAAGCTGGGCTGCCACGCCAATCTCAACAAACCGGGCAAGCTCACCGACGAAGAATACGAGATCTTCAAGCTTCACCCGACGTTCGGCAAGGAGATCCTCGAGCCGATCGAGTTCCTGCAGCCGCTGATCCCCGGCGTCCATCTCCACCACGAACGCTGGGACGGCAAGGGCTACCCGCTGGGTCTCGAGGGATTGGAGATCCCCAAGATGGCGCGGATCCTCTCGGTGGCCGACGCCTACGACGCGATGACATCGAGCCGTGCCTACAGACGCGCGATGGAGCACTCGGTGGCGATCGCCGAGTTGAAGCGCTGCTCGGGTACGCAGTTCGATCCGGACATAGTGGATGCCTTCCTGGTGGCGATCGACAAATATCGAGCGGACTGCGTCGACCGCGGCATTCCGGTTCCCGACTGAGATGGACCGCCGATTCCAGCGCGGCGATTCGCGCACCACGCGTCCCCGTTTCTCCGTGCGCAACCGCGTCGTCGTCGGCCTGCTGACCATGGTCACAGCCTTCTCCGTGCTGCTGGTCTACAGCATCGTGTTGTACCGCAGCACCGTGGCGGAGCTGTCTCTGATCAACACCACCTATCTCCCGCTGACGCTCGGTACCTCGGACATCCGCGCCACGCAGCTCGTGTTCAACACGCTGATGGACCGCCTGGCCGACGAGCCCGACCAGTCCGTCACCCGCGGCTGGATCGACGCCGCGCGCCGCTACCGTCCGGTGATACTGAACAGGCTGGTCCACCTGATCGACGAGTCGCTCCAGCGGGAAATCCCGGGGGACGAGGCCGAGTTCCTCTCCGAAATGGGACGGCGCTTGGAGCAGGTGGAAAGCCGCTACCGGGCCAACGAGCGGAAGTTCTCCGAGCTGTACGGCCTGATGGACAGCGGCCGGGAGCACCGGGCCCGTTTGCTGATCGAGGATCTCAAGCGCTCCGAACGACTGCTGGACAGGGTGCTGGCCGGCATCGGAGAAGAGGTAGAGGACCACATCACGGAAGTCGCCGAGAACGCCGAGGTGTACGGAGCGCGCGCCACCTGGGGGCTCGCGTTGCTGACGCTGTTGGCCGCGCTGACCGGCGTCGCGGTCGTCGTCACCACTCATCGGCTGCTGCTCCCGCTGCGCGACCTTCAGCGCGCCGTGGCATGCGTGGCGGGCGGCGATCTGAGCACGCGCACCGAGGTGGCCCGCGCCGACGAGATCGGTGCCCTGGCCTCTGACTTCAACAGCATGACCGACGCGCTCGCGGAGCGCGACAAGCGCCTGATCCGCTCCGAGCGGC
>JAWOBP010000181.1:0-6940 GCA_046484285.1 Polyangia bacterium | reverse complement strand
GTCGTCGACCCGGATTGCCTGGACTACACCTGCAAGGAAGACGATCCCGAATGCAGTCCCTGTCTGCATCTCGAGGGGCCGGACGACGATCCGCCAGGATGCTTCTGGGTACCGGAGCTGCGCGGGCCTTGCGCGATGTCGGATTCACCATACCAGTCCTACTGGTCGGTATCTCCCTACACCCACGACCCAGACTACGCCTGGATGGTCTACTTCCCGGCCGCTGCGGTGGTCGACGGCGAGGTCGAATCCAAGGCCCTCGTGCGCTGCGTGCGCGACGGGTCGGGAGGCCCCGACTGAGGTAGCATTCCCCTGCCTGACTCCGGCGAGCTTTTCTCAGTAAGGCACTTTCGGCCTCGACCGGGAGGGGAGGGCCCTAGCGCGAGTTTACTGAGACTTGGGGGCTAGTCAGCTTGGATGCCGCGTGGCAGTTGGCTTTCAGGGGGATCCGTCCGTATACACAAACGGTGGTTTGTCCGGGACGAGAGCGCGGAAGAGCTCGGCGGTTGCTTCGTCGACGGTTTCGAGCTGCCAGTTTGCACGAGGACGGCCGCCTTTTTCGCCAGAAGGTTCGAGCACCATCGCCAGCCTGATGTCGGCAAGGAGGTCCAAGAGACCCGAGAGCCCTTCTTGGCGATCGAGCTTCCTGGCCTCGCGCTCGACGGCTCGAGCCAGCAAGAGACCCAAGAGGCAGATGAAGGCGTGGACGTGTATCTTCTGGTCGGTCCAGTGGTACTGCGGTCGTATCGCAAGGTGCTCGTCGTCCTTGCACTGACGAAAGGCCGACTCCACGTGGCTCTGCCCTCGATAGGCGAGCAGGATTTCCTCGGTGGACCACTCGTCTCGGTCTGTCACGACGATACGCTTGCCGAAGACCTCCTTTTCGAGATGTTCGAGCGCATCGTAGTCTACCCAGTACTTGAGTCGGTCTGAGCCTTCGCGCTCGGGGTGATACTCGATGCGCAACACTCCGCGCAGGTACTGGCCGCGGAGCAACTCGTCGATTTGCTTCTGCGCGGAGGCCTTGCTGCGCGGCCCCGAGCGCGGCGAAGCCAGCCGCTCTTTCCATTCGGCGAGCGTCCGCAGTCGTTTCTCGAGATGTTGCTGCACGCCGCGGATCTGTCCATCGCGAAGCTGGTCGCTGACGAAAAGCACGATGGTGCGTTCGGCGCCCCAAATCTCGTGGCGCAGGCGCAAAGTGGGAATGCCTTCCAAGGGGCTACCCTCGGGAAGCGGGATGTAGCGTCCCGCGGGGATGTCCATCAAATCCTTGTGATGCGCGGGCGTCAGCGACGCCACGTAGCCGAAGGGAGCATCGTCGACCAGCGCCTGATTGGTCTTCGAGAGGTTGCCCCGGTCGTAGACGACCGTTAGCTCTTCGAGGTCCAAGGACAGGTCCACGAGCCGCTGCCGGATACGATTGAGCGAATCGGGAAACAGTTTGCAGTCCACCTTGTTGCCCTCGTAGACTTGGCTGCACAGCGGAATCTGACCATCGCGGGACACCAGCAGCGCCAAGCCGAAAAGGCGCAAGTCCCTCCTTTTTTGTTTGGATTTGCCGCGTTGAGGTAGCTTGGGCCTGGTGTTCGTCGAGGCGATGTAGGTGAAGAAGTTGGTGGTGTCGTAAAAGAGGGTGTCGAGCTCCACCTCCAGCTCGCGAACGACCGCGCTGGTCAGATCGTTTTCGATAGCTCGCAGGGATTCGAGGTCGACGCAGTCCATTTGGTCCCAGAAAAACTGCGATGTCAGGCTCTCGACCTTCAGGCCAGGGAAGAGCCGATGGAGCGATGTCTTCTTGGCCCATGCGGCCCAGCCCATCTTTGAGCGCGGCCGAACGGCGCGGTTGATGGCGGCCAGCAGCAACGTCTTGCCCACTGACAGGCCCCTACGTTTCTCGCCTACGTGTTCATCGATGATGTCGACGACATTGAGGCGATCCGCGGCGGCTTTGAGTGCCGCGACGTCACCGTGCTGGAACGACTTGACGCGCAGTCGCTTGGCCGGCGCCGCGAGGAGCTTTTCGAGCAACGAGTCTGCTGTGCCGAGATAGAGGATCGGTATCGCGCGAGGTTTGCCGTCGACCCGTTGCGACTCGACGATGCGCCAGTAGGTGCGCCCGCCGACAACGTGCTTTTGCAAGCTAGCCATTGATTTGTGTATACAAGGGCCAGGGTTAGGTTGTCAAGTGTTCAGTGCAACCATTTTCCCTTTCTTTTGTTGGATGAAAAGACCGCAATCAAGCGAAACATCCATATCAAGATTTGTGTATACGCTCTTTTGGCCGATGAAAAACCGCGCAACCCCACGTCACACGAGCGCCTGAGCAAATACGCCTGGAGGGAAAATGCTAGTTTCTCAGTAAACTCGCGCTAGTCCGACGGAAACCGATCACCTAGTCCACTCCATTCCGATCACCTATTCCGATTCATTCCGATCACCTATTCCGATTCATTCCGATCACCTGTTCCGATTCAAAGCGATCGTTGCTTCGCTGCGCTAACAATCGGAGCGAAGCGACGCTGACCTTTTGTTCGTGCCAGGAAGAATCCCGGCTGTCAATCGGTCCGTTCGTTCGTGTTTCCTCCTTTGTCAAAATTGATTCTCCTTCGTTTTTCCCGAGCGCATCGACCTGCTGCTGTTGAGGTCGATCCGGTGCGCGTTGGATACCAGCCGGTCGAGGATCGCGTCTGCGATGGTCGGCTCTCCTATGACCTCGTGCCAGTGGTCGACCTTCAGCTGGCTGGTGACGATTGTCGAGCGCCGCCCCTGCCGGTCCTCGACTACCTCGAGCAGGTCGCGGCGCTCGGTGTCGTTCAGCGGGGAGAGACCGAAGTCGTCCACTATGAGCAGGTCGGGTCTTGCCAGCTTGTTCATCAGCTTGGGGTAGGTGCCGTCGGCGTGGGCGACGTAGAGGTCTTGAAGCATCCGCGGCACCCAGACGTAGAGCGCGCTGTATCCCTTTCGGCAGGCCTTGTTGGCCAGGGCGCAGGCGAGCCACGTTTTGCCCAGTCCGGTCTTGCCGGTGATGATCACGTGCTCTCGGTTGGCCACCCACTTGCAGGTGGCCAGCCGCTGCATCACCGAGCGGTCGAGCCCGCGGGGGTGGCGGTAGTCGATGTCCTCCACGCACGCCTCCTCGCGCAGCTTGGCCTTGCTCAGCCGGTACTTCAGTCGGCGCTCCTGGCGCTCGGTGTGCTCCCGGTCGACCATCATTCCGAAGCGCTCCTCGAAGCAGAGCTCGTCCTTTTCGGTCTGCTCGAGATACTCGCCGAAGCTCGCCGCCAAGCCGTACATCTTCATCTCGACTAGCTGTCTGTAGGTCTCTTCGTTCAGCATCCCCTCCTCCTTCAGTGGTAGTAGCCGGGCCCGCGGATGTTGTCGTGGGCCGGCAAGGTCGTCTTCTTCTCGGCTTCGGTTCCGGGCAGCAGGGGCTGTCGCTCCAGGCCTTTTTCCAAGATAGCTTTGATGGTCTTGTACGACGGTGAGCCGATCTTCAGCGCCCGCTCGCTGGCCGGCTGTTGATCCCCCCGATCGGTAGCCGGAAACTTTGCGGAAATTCTCAGGCCGGGTAGACCGACTCTGTATCAAGGCGGTCAGGGAAGCGAGGTACGTGGTGTACCTCGATCGTCTGACCGAGGGCGCTCAAAGTGGGAGGCCCCAGGTGACACTGGGGTTCCTCCCGGGCGCTGGATTCACCGGATCCAGCTTGTCTACCATAACAGCTATTCCTCGATTTGGCAGTACGATCGAGCGATTCGGGCTGAAGAAATCGACTGGCGGTCGGTGATCGGCACGGTGTGCCCACTGTGCGGGCAGGCGGGTTGCTGGCGGGAGATCGCGCCGTACGAGCGCGGTGTCGTCGAGCTGTTTCCGTTTCGGGAGGGGACGGTGCCGGTGGCGCGGTTCCAGTGCCGGTCGACGGGCCGCACGTTCTCGCTGTTGCCGTGGCAGCTGGCGCCGTACCACCGCTACACGGTCGAGAGCATGGTGCTGGCGGTGCTGGTGTGGCGGCAGGTGGTCGCCGAGGGCGACGGCGGTGTCTGCGCCGCGGTGGAGGAGTTGCCCGGAGACGCCGGGGTGAGCCCGTGGCTTTTGCGCCGCTGGCGCGGGGTGCTGATCGCGGGCCTGCGCCTGGCGCACTCCGTCCTGCGCGAGCGGCACGACCTCGAGGAGATCCGCTCGGCCGACGGCCGGGACGGCCCTGGCCTGCTCGACGAGGTGCACGCCTACGCCGTGCTCATCGGCGGTCGCGACCCGCCCTCCCGGCGAGGCCTTCGCGAGGCAGTGCGCCGGTACGGCGCGACCGCGGGGCGGCACCTGGTGGGCAGGCCCTCGCAGGAGCGGTGAGGTGCGCGCGGCGGTCGCGATCGGGCCTCGCGACCTCCCGGATCCCGTCTCCATCGCTTTCATAATCGCCTCTTCGGCGCCACCTCGCCGCGCCGATCTGTGCTGACCGGCCGTTTCTCGGCGCCGGCGGCGCGGCTTTCTGTCTCGACGTGATCAGAGCGTTGCTGCCCGTCGGGATCTCGCGGGGTTACGCCGGGGTCGTTCACCGCGCTGCGTGACCGCAGGTGACGCGGCGCCACAACCGAGAGGAGACGAGAGATGAACGACGAGACGAGAAAGCAGATCGGCCTTGTCCGCTACAAGCTGATCAGCCCGGTGCTGGCCGAGCCGGGGCGGGTGCAGAACGAGTACTTCCGCGAGCAGTCGCAGCGGGAGCACCTGTTTCCGCATTACGGCCCCCGCCAGATGGCGGTGTCCACCTTCAAGCGCTGGCTCAGGCTCTACCGCAAGCAGGGCTTCGAGGCGCTGGTGCCCAAGGCCCGCGCGGACAGCGGCCGGTCGCGGCGGCTGGGCGAGGTCGAGCTGGCGGCGATTCGCGCTACGTGCAAGGCGTTTCCCCGCCTCACCGTGCGCAAGCTGTACGAACAGCTCGCCGCGGACGGCCGGCTCGGCGCGCCGCCGGTCTGCTACAACACCCTCCTGCGCACGGTGCAAAAGGAGGGCCTGCTGCCCGCCTCCGGCCGCAAGGACGTGCGCAAGCGCTACGAGGCAGCGGAGACCAACGCGCTGTGGGTCTGCGACTTCATGCACGGCCCGGCGGTGCGCGTGGGCCAGCGCAGCGCCAAGTCGATCCTCTGCGCCGTGATCGACGACCACACGCGCATGATCGTCGGCCACGCCTTCAGCACCCACGAGACCGTCTCGGCCCTGACCATCGTGCTCAAGGAGGCGTTTGCGGCCTTCGGCCTGCCCAAGCGGCTGTACGTGGACAACGGCCCGGCCTTCTCCTCCGACCTGCTCCTGCACAGCTGCGCGCTTTGCGGCATCTCGCTCATCCACTCCAAGCCCTACGACTCGCCGTCGCGGGGCAAGATAGAGCGCTTCTTCCGCACCGTGCGCGACCGCTTCCTCAGCGGCCTGTGCGACGAGCCGACGCTGGACGAGCTCAACGAGGCCTTCGACCTGTGGCTCAAGGAAGACTACCACCACAAGACGCACACCGGCATCGGCGAGCGCCCCGTCGACCGCTACCACGCCTGTGCCGCCCGGGTCGACGTCCGCCGGCTCTCGCGCGCCGAGCTGGACGCCGCCTTCCTCGTGCGCCACGAGCGCGTGGTGGGCAACGACGCCACCATCTCCTTTCAGGGCAGGATCTACGAGGTCCCGGCCGCCTACATCCGCCAGCGCGTCGAGCTCCGCCACCCGGTCGACGACCGCGACGAGCTCCACCTCTTCGACAACGGCGCCCGCGTCGCCAAGCTGAAGCTCGTCGACGCCCGCGAGAACGCCCGCACCTTCAAGCCGGCCAAGAGCGAGACGCGCGTCTCCTTCGCCGAGAGGGGAGCGGGGCGATGAAGGACATCGTCGCCTACCACGGCCTGAGGCGCTTCCCCTTCGACAAGAGCATCAAGAGCGCCGAGGTCCTCGACACCGAGCCTCAAGCCGAGTGCGCCGCGCGCCTCGACTTCATCAAGCGCCGCGGCGGCATCATGCTGCTCCTCGGCGACCCCGGCGTGGGCAAGACCCTCGCCCTGCGCCGCTTTAGCGACGCCCTCAACGAGAACGTCTACCGGGCGGTTTACACGCCGCTGTCCACCCTCAAGGGCGCCGACCTCCTGCGCCACATCAACGACCGCCTCGGCCTCACCAACCGCGCCTCCAAGGCCGCCATCTACGACCAGATCCAGCAGGAGATCCTCGACTCCAGGGAGCAGCGCGGACGCACCGTCGTCCTCATCATCGACGAGGCCCACCTGCTCAAGTCCGGAGCCCTCCAGGAGCTCCGCCTGCTCACCAACTTCAAGATGGACTCCTGCGACCCCTTCATCCTCGTCCTCTCCGGACACCTCGAGCTGCGCCGCACCATGGACCTCGGCGTGATGGAGGACTTCGCCCAGCGCCTCGCCCTGCGCTACCTCATGCCGCCCCTCTCCCCCGCCGAGACCGCAGAATACGTCACCCGGCACATGAAGCTCGCCGGCGCCCCCGAGCCCATCTTCAAGGACGACGCCCTCGCCGCCCTCTACGAGATCACCTACGGCATCCCACGCAGGATCGGCGTCGCCGCCGAGACCGCGCTCACCTACGCCATGCTCGAGGGCAAGCGCGCCGTCGACGCCGACCTCGTCCTCAAGGCCAAGGCCGGCGGATGAAAGGAGCAACCCGATGAGGCGAAATCCACCACCCTCCGTCCCCGACCTCCAGGCCGCCCCCGAGCTCGCCGCCCTCGACCTGCTCGCCGATGCCGTCGAGACCGCGAGCACCGCCCTCCTCGCCGAGCACCCCGAGCTTTGCGACCTCGAGCCCGCCGCCAGGGACGGCCCACTCCCGGCGACCATCTTCCTCGCCGACGCCGTCCTCCGACTCGGCCACGGCCTCGCCGCCGCGATCGCCGCCTACCGCGAGGCGACCCTGCAAAGGCCCGGCGTCCGCC
>JAWOBP010000009.1:0-9882 GCA_046484285.1 Polyangia bacterium | reverse complement strand
AGGTGTGCTTCCGGATGCGGCCGACCTGGTAGCCGACGCGGAGCTCGCGCCTTTCCTTGGGCGCGAGCTTCACCTTCCAGTGGAGCAGGCCGCGGGAGTCAGGCTCGGCGTGGGGCTCGATCCGCACTCTGCTGACACGGATCTCGCGGTTCTCCGAGACCGGCACGCGGTCGGCCAGCGTCAGCTCGGTCGGTCGGTCGGAGAGGTTCTCGGCGCTCACGACGAACGAGACGCGCATCCGGTTGCGCTTCTTGTGCACGATCGAGCTGCGCTTGCGGTCGAGCTCGCGCGACAGCTTGATGTGATCGGCGACCGAGAGGAACATGGCGAAGCGCTCGCCGTCGGCGATGAAATCGATCTCGGTCATTCCGATGAACGCGCCGTCCTGGTAGAGAGCGACCTTGCCCGGCAGGAACGACTGCCCGGTCGTGTTTTCCATCTCGAGGGTCCGCGCCGCGTTGAGCGAGCGCTCCGGGACCGCCACGATCCGCTGCTCGGACTCGAGCACGCTGCGCCCGATCCGCAGTCGGGTCGGGTGCCCGTCGCCGCGCACGCTGTGCACGGTCCTGGCCTCGAAGTGAGCGGTCGTGCCGCGGTTCTCGAGCGACTCGAAGATCCGCACCGTCTTGCTCTGCACCACTTGCAGGTAGTCGAGGTTCTCCTGGTAGACCCGCTCGAAGTCGGCGCTGTTGGAGGAGAACGACGCCTGGTGGACCTTGTTCCAGAGTCGGCTCTGGCCGGCGAACGCCTGCTGCGCTCGGCTGAACGACGAGATCCGGCTGGTCAGCACGCGCGAGGTGGTCGCGGTGTCGCCGAGGGTCAGCGCGTCGAGCTCCGGGATGCGGACCGACTGCTGAGTCGACTGGGTCGAGAAGCTGATCTCGGCGTTCCTCCAGTCCTCGCCGCTGGTCTGGGTCACCGAGGCGAACGAGATCACCTCCACGCGGCGGTCGTCCTCGGTATCGACTCGCAGCTCGTGCATCGGCTCCCAGGTCGCGCCCGGCATCATGTAGGTCAGCTCCAGGGTGCTCGGCGCCTTGCGGCTGGCCTGCAGGGTCACGTAGACCGTGGTCTCCTCGAGCTTCATCAGGCTTTCGAGCTCCTCGAGCCGGCGCGCGCTCGCCTCGTGCTCGGGTCTCAGATCGTCGATCTCGCTTTGCACCTCGCGGCGCGACGCCGCGGTCTTGCGCAGGGAATCGCTGATGAACGTCAGCACGTCTCCGTAGCTCTTGACGCTCACGTCGCCGACCGTGGTGTCCTTGCTGATCTTCTCCAGCGAGAAGGCTTTGATCGACTCGATCTGGGCTTTCTGCGCGTCGAGGATCGCCAGCTCGTCGGTGAGCGCCGCCATCTCGGCCGAGAGCAGCTCGTGCTCCTCTTCCGCTGCTTGGCACTTGGAGTCCGTGGCCTTGGCCAGGAAGTTGCGCTCCACGCGCACATCGACGATGCGGCCGGCGCTGGCCGCCACGCGCACCGAGCCGTCGTCGACCCAGCCCGGTAGCCGCCGGAAGGCGAAGACGCGGGATTCGGCGGTCACCTCGGTCTCGGCCGTGCGAGTCACGCGCGCCCGGTCGGAGTAGACCGTGACCTCGGCGACCTGCGAGTCGAGCGTCTCGGCCTCCACTCCGGGCGGGGCGTCGATCGCGTCCGGAACGTCCGAAAAGTCCGGGGCGCCCAGCTCCGCCGCCGGCTCGGCCGCGGACTTGGGGGGTGGTGCGGTCGCCCGAGGCCTGGCGCATCCGAGCGCCAGGATCGCGGCGCCGCAAGCGAGCGCCGATACCGCCGATGCCGCGAAAGTTCGATTTGTCATATGATCCTCCCTGCTGGACGACGAGTGCCGCGCGCAGCTCGCCGAGGTATCCGAGGTCGGTATGATCGACAAGCGGGGGGCGGAACGGATTCACAAGGTTGTCGAAATTTACAAAGTTCTTACAATCGCCGTCACGCAAAGGCGAGAGACGTCCACGAAAAAGAACAATGATCTCGACTTGATCCATTCAGTCCCAGAGTGGATCTGGGATCTCGTGGCGAATTCTGGATTTGTGTTCACACATAATGTGTACTATATTGCACAAAAGGAGGTCGGTGATGAGGACCAATATCGATCTCGACGAAGAGCTGCTCGAAACAGCCTTCCGACTGACCGGGGCGCGTACCAAGCGCGCGCTCGTTCACCTGGCTCTGCAAGAGTTGGTGCGCATTCGATCCAAGCGGGATCTGACCGAGCTGGCCGGCAGGATCGAGCTTGCCGACGACTACGACCACAAGGAGCTGCGTCGTGTCAGAACCTACCATCGTCGACACCTCGATCTGGATTGACGTCCTGCGCGACGGCGGGGGCTCGCGGGTCGGGCGTCTCAGGGCGCTTGTGGATCCCGAGGACGTGGTGCTGACGCGCTTCACCCAGCTCGAGCTGCTGCAAGGCGCCAGGGACGAGCGCCAGTGGGAGCTGCTCGATCGCTACCTCGCCGACCAGGAGTACGTCGCCGGAGGCGAAGAGGCTTTCGCCCGCGCGGCGCGGATCTACTTCGAGCTGCGTCGCGCCGGGCGCACGGTGCGCAGCCCGATCGACTGCTGCATCGCCCAGATTGCGCTGGAGCACGAGCTGCCGCTTCTCCATCGGGACAGAGACTTCACCGCGATCGGAGAGCTTCGCCCCAGCCTGCGCCAGAGCTGGTTGAGCTGGAGCTGAGAGAGAAAAAACCAAGCAATTTCGCCTTGATCCATTCAGTCCCTGCCTGGATCGGCCTGGATCGGCCTGGATCAGTGGCTCAGAGGGCCTGGCGTACGCAGCGTACGCTGTAGGCTTGCGCCTTGTCTTCTTTGCCCACCACCGCGCTGTCGAAATCGACACCCCAGGCCAGGCCGGACAGCTCGCTGGAGGAGGCCGACCACAACCAGCCCGTCCCGCTCAGCGACTCGTCCTGGTAGCTCCCGGCCTCTCCCGGTCCCCCCGACTGCGGGGCGCATCCGCCGCAGCTCTGCTCCTCCCAGCAGCTCTGCTCGTCCAGGCAATTCGGATCGTCCATCGGGCAACAGCTGGCCGTCAGGTCGCCGGTGACCTCGCCGCCCACGCAGCCGCGCAGAAGCGAGATCAGCTCGTCGATGTCGGGCAGCCGCCAGTCAGTGCTTCCACCCAGCTCCAGCTCTTTGCAGTAGTCGACGGCGCCGCCCGGGTTGTGCTCGGGGTCGGCCGCCCCGCCGGCCTCGTACCAGTTGATCGCCGTTTCGCTGGGCGGGTTCTGCCAGCACAGGCCGGTGAACGGATCGAGGCGGCCGCCTTGGCACGGTTCCATCGGCGGGCGCGGGTCGTTCGGGTCCCATGTTTCGCTCGGGCCCGAGGTGGTCTCGTCCAGGCAGTAGCCGCTTTCGTCCGGCTCTCCGGTGGTCGCGTTGCGGCAGGTCATGTCGAGGTCGAAGCTGCCGCCATAGAAATCCTTGCAGTCCGTGGAGGTCATGGCGTCGTAGTCGGGCGAGTTGCACTTGGCCTGGAAGCTGTTGGCAACCCAGGCGCAGACCGGCGCGTAGACCACCGGGTACATCTCGGTGTTTCCGCTGGTCGGAATGAAGAAACCGAGCGCTGTCAGGTCGTAGCAGTCGTAGTCGCCGTTGACGTCCTCGACAACGCCGTCCCAGCTGCCCTGCCTGCACTTGAAGGCGTCCTGCTGATGATGCGGGCCGCAGCGCCGCAGGCAGGCGCCGCCGCCGTGGAAGCCGGCGTAGCAGGTTCCGACCACGCCGCAGCCGAAGCGCTCCTCCGCACCGGGGGTGGAAGAGCCCGAGCCGTTTGGCGCCAGTTCGTTGGCCGCCGTGCAGCCCCGCTTCAGGCAGTATCCGTTGGCCGCGACCGTCTTGCCGTGCTCGTCGACGGTCGGGGTCTTGCACTCGCAGTCGTCCGGGCAGTCGCGGGTCGTCTGGCAGGGATCGCCGATCTCGGCGTCGGGATCTCCGTTCCAGCTGCAGAGCCCGCTTTGGGGATCGCACACTCCCTCGAAGACGCAGATTCCCCCCGAGCAGTGCTCGCCCGCTGTCGCGTCGCAGTCGACGTCCTCGTCGCATAGCGTGCCGACCGGAACCGGGCAGTCGGCGTCGCTCACGCACTTGGGCAGCAGGCAGGTGGCGAACATCGACTCGAACGACCACGCCCTGGGGTTGCAGGCGATGTAGTCGGCCTTGCATTCGTTTCCACCCATGTCCACCACGCACTCCTCGAGGCAGACGCCGTAGCCTTCTTCGTCGTCGGACGCGTCCGCGGTGAGCAAGGCGACGTCCTTGCAGACAACGCCATGTCCGACGCAGCCGTCGACGGGGTTCCCGTAGGTCGCCGGGGTGCACTCCCTGGTGCAGATGCCTCCCGGCGCCCCCTCCCGGGCCAGGCAGAAGGCGTCCTGGTTTCCGCCGCTGATCTCGATGCACGGGTCGGCCTGCCCCTCTTCGGTCACAGGCTCGCAAGGCTCTCCGACCCAGTAAGCGTCCTCGGTATGATAGGAGTCGTCGCTATCCGAATCCGAGCCTGTCGGATCCGAGCCTGTCGGATCGGTATCGCAAGGCTCGTCGAAAGGCGCCTGATCGCAGCCTGTGCAGTCCGGACTCTGGCCCCCACAGGACGCGACCGAGACGAGCATCGCCCCCATGGCGACCGCGATCGAGCGCAGCTTGTTCGTCGCGTTCATGTAGATCCCCCTTCTATGAAAACAGTTTATCAGCAATCTCCGTGCCACGATGCCAAGAAATGCAAGCACCTGATATAAAAGCACTATCTCTGAGAGGAGATGTCCGGGCAGTGGCACAGATCGTGCCGGTCGAAGCGAAAAGCCGTTTTCTGGATCATGTGAGCCATGGTGGTAGAATTGAATACATGAGCACGGGAGGACGCCATGGTGGAGAAACGCAACGCTCGGCGCTTTCGGCGCGACATGCCGGTCAGCAAGCTGATCGGCGCCTCTGAGACCGCCTGCTGGGTGGACGACCTCAGCCCGACCGGCGTGCGGCTGCGGCGTTTCGACGAGCCGCTGCTGGGAAACGAGCTGTGCAGGATGGAGCTGCACCTGGTGCCCGGCTCGATCTCGACGGTCGTGACCGCCCGCCGGGTCTGGAGCGACCGCGAGAGCGAGGCCTGGGAGTTCGTCTCGCCGTCCTTCGCCCAGCAGGCGATGCTGGAGCGCATCGCCGGCAACTACTGAGATCGGCACTAGTGCCTCGTCAACCTCTCCCGTTCGGGTGAGAGCGGCCCCTGGCCACGATCCCTGCGTCACTCCTCCTCGACGTGGCGCTGCCACGCCTTCGTCGTCGTTCCTTGGCCTCGCCGATGATCTCTCGCCACGTACCCGAAATCGTCGGGTTGACGAGGCACTAGTCCCTGTCTCGAAGACGCCCGGGGCTGCCCGCCGGTGCGCCTCGGCGCCTCTCAGAAAACCCTACAGCGCGAATTGCTCAGCCGGTGCGACACGATCTGTGCGTCCCGAACGCCGGCCCATGCCGCTGGCCAATTCACCCCCAGCGCGAATCAGGGCGCGGATCAGGCTGGGAAAAAATTGTTGACATATTTGCATTTTAAAAATTATGTTTTTATGTATGAGAACTACAATCGACCTCAATGACGAACTTCACAACGAAGTACGCAAGCGGGCTCGCGAGGAGGGCATCTCGATGCGCAAGCTGTTCGAGCGCGCCCTTCGCAGGCAGCTTTCCCAGAATCGGACGGAGCGCGGATCGTACCGACTTCGATGGCGCACGGAGCACGGAGAGCTGCGCCCCGGCGTTGATCTCTCGGACCGCAAGAGCTTGTTGGAACTGATGGAGGGGCGCCGTTGATCGCTTTGGATACCAATTTCCTGGTCTACGCCAGGCGCGAGGAGACTCCCCACCACAGCGCCGCCCGAAAGATGCTCGTCGATCTCGCCGAGGGAGACGAGCCCTGGGCCATTCCGTGGCCCTGCGTCTACGAGCTGATCCGCGTGCTGACCCACCCGCGCGTCTTCGATCCTCCCAGCGATCTGGACGACGTTCTCGAGGACCTCGATTCGTTGCTCGATTCGCCGTCGCTGGTGATGCTGGGCGAGGGTCCGGACCACCGCGGCCACCTGCGGCGCTCGGTCGCCGGGGGCCGCGCCACGGGCAACCTGGCCCACGACGCGCACATCGCGGCCTTGGCGCTCGAGCACGGCGTCCGCGAGCTACTCACCGCCGACCGCGACTTCGGCCGCTTCAACGGGCTCGACGTTCGCGATCCCTTTTCCGAATGACGGCGTGTCAGCGGGCGCGGAGATCTTCGAGCCTGGAGAGCACCTCGGGGCGGTCCAGGGCGTTTTCGGGCGCGATCTCCAGGTAGCGCTCGAAGGATTCGACGGCGGAGGCGCGCCGTCCCGACGCCATCTGCGCCGTCCCGAGTCGATAGTACGCCTCGGGAAGCCAGTGGGGGTTCTCGGGGAGACGCTCGGCGAGATCCGTTGCCTTGGCCAGCGATCTGGAAGCTACGTTGTTTCCCCTGACCTGCAGTTCTACCATTCCGAGCTTGAAGTGCAGCTCCGCTGAATCGGGGAGCTGGGAGACGGCGCGCTCGTAGCAGCGCAGAGCCGCCCCCAGGTTGGCCAGCTCCTCGAACGCCTCGCCGAGCAGCACGTAGGCCTCGCCCAGCTTCGGGTCGAGCTCGAGCGCCTTTTCCAGCTGCTCGATTGCGTCGCGCGCGATGCCGCTACGCAGCTTGGCCTCGCCGATCCGCAGATAGACCTCCGGCATTTCCGGCTCGAGCTCCTTGGCGCGGTCGAATTCCTGCATCGCTCCGGGCATGTCGCGCATGTCGAGCAACGCCGCTCCGTAGCGCAGGTGGTAGACGGCGTTGGTGTCGTCCAGCTCGCAGGCCTGCTCGAGGTAGCCCACGGCCTCGGCGGTGTTGCCGGTGACGCGGAACACCTCGCCGTAGTAGAAGTTGGCGTCTGCGGATTCCGGCGCCTCCTCGACCGCCTTGTCCAGCATTTCGCGAGCGCGGTCGTATCGTCCCAACAGGTAGCATGCCGCCCCCACCCGGATGCGCGTCCCGGTGTCGTCCGGGTTTTCGGCCAGGGCGCGCTCGTAGGTCTTCAGCGCCTTGCCCACCTCGCCGGTCAGCTCCATCAGCAGACCCTGCTCGAGGGTCAGTCCCGGATGGTTGGGGTTGAGCGCCGCCGCTTCGTCGAGCTGCTCGAGGGCGCGGTCGTAGCGCTTCATCTTGCGCAGCACCTGAGCCAGACGAAAGCGCGCCTGGACGTTCTCCGGCTCGCTCTCGATCGCCGCTTCCAGCTCCTGAGCAGCCTGTTTGAGGTTGCCCCGCTGCTCGTGAGCAGCGGCCAGCGCAATATTGATCTTGGCCGTTTCTCTCACCGAGTCTCGTGCCTCGTCCAGGGTGCGGAGCGCCTCCTGCTCGCGACCCTGCCTCATGTAGAGGTCGGCCAGGGCGATGTAGGCGTCGAGCAGCCTTTCGTCGAGCGCCACTGCTTTGCCGAGCTCGGCCTCGGCCTTTTTTTCGTTCTTCAGCCGCAGCTCGGTCAGCCCCGCCAGGTAATAGGCGCGGGCGTCGTCCTCTCGTTTCTTCAGCACCCCCGCCAGCAGATCCTTGGCCTCGTTTAGAGCGCCCTGCCGGATCATCGTCTCGGCGTACCCGAGCAGCGCCTCGCGATCGATGGGGTTTTCGGCGCGCGCCCTGGTGAAGGCGTTGGCCGCCTGGGCCAGATCGTCGTTGAGCAGCGCGAGCCGACCTCGCACGGCGAGCATCACCACGTCCTTGGGCGCCAACTCCTCGGCGCGATCGATCTGAGCCGCGGCCTTGGCGTAGCGGCGCTGCTGGAAGCGCATCCGGCCCAGCAGGGCGTGAGCGCGCGCGCGCTGGGCCGGAGTGGTCAGCTGGTCGCTCTTGTCCGCGATTTCTTCCAGACGGTCGGCGATACGCTCGCCGTCACTGTCGCGATTGCGCTCGCGATTGCGCAGTCGCAGCCGGATCAGCTCGAGCGCCGCATCGAAGTGGCGCGGGGTCTTGCCCACGATCTTTTCCAGAACCGGCAGCGCCTCGTCGTCTTTCCCGGCGAGCACCAGGGCGCGGGCTTTCAGGAAGCGGGCGCGGGGTGATTGCTCTTCGGCCGCGAGCTTCTCGGCAACATCGAGAGCTTTTTCCACCTCTCCCGAGCTCAGGTAGGCCTCGCCCAGCAGCACCAACTCGTGGGTCGACGGTTTTTTCAGCTTGCTCAGCGCATCGATGATCGTCGGCACCTTGAGCCCCAACAGGGAGTTGCTCGCCGAAGCGAGACGCGCAAAGGGCGAATCCGATTCGTCGAGCTCGATCGCTCCCAAAAGGCGAGTCGCCTCGGAGGCGTGCTTCTGGCTGTCGCCGAAACGAATCTGGTGCCAGTTGTGGAGGAAAACTCCCAAAAGACGCAGGTCTTCGTCGTCCGGGTGGTTCTTGCGGGCGATCTCCAACTCGTCGATGGCCGCTTCGAGACCGTGCAGGCTGTCCTCCGCGAGCCGATGCTTCACTTTGTCCCGGACGCGCGCGACCACCTGATCCGAAGCGCCGCTGGGAAGCAGTCGGGCGATGGCGAATGCTCCAAACGGACCCCAGGGCGTGAAGTACAGCGCGCCGCCTGCCAGCGCGGCGACCACGAGCACGGCCAGCAGCGCGATTTTGGTACGGCGCTTCTGTCGTTCGACTCGGCGGCGACCCTCGAACTGAGCTCCGGGTTTGCGTCCGGCGTCGTCTTGGGCCGGCTGCTCGGGGGCGACCGGAGCTTCGTCGAGCACGCTGCCGCGGCGCGTGCCGTCGAATGCGTCTTCGGCCAGATCCAGGCTCTCCCTGGGGGGCGCGCCCAGATCCTGGACAGCGTCTTTTTCGCCTGGCGATTCCGTGGGGAATGCATCGAACTCGCCGCTGTCGCCTTCCTCGCTGTCTCCCGTGGGGAGATCGATCTCCCCGTAGTCGGTGGAGCCGCTGGCGTCGACTCGATCCCGATCGGCCGGCGGTGGCGGTCCGCCCAGGTCGTCGGGAGATGGCGTAGAACCTTCCAGCGAGCTTCCGAGCGGCTCCGGACCAGCTACGGGCTCGTCCTGGGTATCGCCGCTCAGATCGGGCACATCCGTAACTCCCTGCATAGGCTCGGGCAGATCGGCGGCGTCTCTTGCGTCGGGGAGATCGACCGCTCCCGCCGGTGAGGGGAGATCGGAGGCATCGGCGGGCGAGGGCAGGTCGATGTCCCCGAAGGGGTCGTCGTCCTTCTTGGGCTCTGGCAGGTCGATGTCCCCGAAGGGGTCCTCCCGCGCCTCCGACTCGACGCCGGAGGCGCCTGGACCCTGCGGAGGACCGGAGGGTTTCGTCGGAGCCGCGGGACGCGCTTTCGGTTTGGGTCGCTTCGGCATCACCGACGGCCTGAAACCGTCGCCGGTCTCGGCCTCGCCCCCTGCACCCTCGCGTGCCACCCGAAACGAAGTGGAGCACTTGGGGCAGCGCATTTTCAGGCCGGAGGGAGGAATACGGCCATCATCCACTTTGTAAGAAGCGTTGCAGCCCGGACAGTTCACCTTCATCGTACAGTTGCCTCCACGGTGAAAAAGAGAGGGGCACCGATTTTGTGAGAATGCTATCCAAACGGGTGCTTCGCGGCAAGCCGGGAGGTTGACTCGGCTAGTGCCGAGTCAATCGAAAACGTTCGGGTAGAGCGAGCAACTGTCGGCGAGGCCAAGGAACGACGACGAAGGACTGGCGGTGCCAATTCGAGGAGGAGTGACGCAGGGATCGTCGATGAGGGCCGGCCCGACCCGGCATTGTGGGGTTGACGAGGCACTAGTGCCTCGTCAACCCGACGATTTCGGGTACGGGGCGAGAGATCATCGGCGAGGCCAAGGAACGACGACGAAGGA
>JAWOBP010000177.1:0-5289 GCA_046484285.1 Polyangia bacterium | reverse complement strand
TGCTCTTCTTGTCGGTCGATTTTTGCATGCGAACTCCCCTCGAGAGCTTTCCGGCAATCAAACGGGGATCACCGCGTCTCTCCCGCCACTCCGTGAAGCTCTTTTTGTATCTCGGCCTTCTGGCGCATCAAGTCCAAGGCCCTGTCTTCCTGCTTCGCCGAGTGGGCCTCCCGGATCTCCACGTCTATGTCTTTTATCTTCCGGCTCAAGTGATGGCGGGACAGCCGGCCGCCGATCTCGTCCAGCGCGCGTCTGGCCACCGCCCCGTCCTCGTACAAAACCTGCAGGGCCCGCTCCGCCAGCCAGCGCGACGCGGGCTCGTCGTCCAGCTCCGCCACCAGGTCGGCCAGCAGCGAGTCCTTGCGGCGGCGGCGCAACACCAGCTCCTCGGCGATCCTGCGCAGCGATCGGGTGGTGATCATCGGGACCATCCCCGAGCTCGCCGCCGGCTCCGCCAGCTCGGGGCGATCGAGCAGCAGGCCGACCAGCTCGCGCTCCTCGCTGCGCCCCGGCAGATCGCCGGATCTCGAGCGCCGCCCCGCGGGCGTCTCCACCGCCGCCGCCCCGCGCAGGTGGCGGAAGACGGTGCGCGGATCGACCCGGAACGCCTCGGCGATCCGCTGGCGGTAGACGTCGCGCTCCATCGAGTCGCGCACCGCCTCCAAGAGCGGCTTCAGCCTGGCGATCCGCCGCGCCGCGTCCTGGGCCGTGCCGTCCGAGCGCGCGGCCGAGGCGTCGATGATCTCGTCGAGCAGCCCCCTCCTGTCGCGCAGCAGCTCCTCGACCGCGGCCGCGCCTCCGCGCCTGGCCAGGCTGTCCGGATCCTCTTCGGGCGGCAGCGGCGCCACGTAGACCGCCAGCCCGGCCCTGGCCAGGATCGGAAAAGCCCGCGCCGCGGCCTTGCGCCCGGCGGCGTCTCCGTCGAAGACGATGACGATCTCGTCGGCGCGCCGGCGCAGCACGGCCGCCTGCCGCTCGGTGAGCGCCGTGCCCAGCGGGGCCACCACGTTCTCGAAGCCGAGGCGCGAGAGCGACACCACATCGAAATTGCCCTCGACCAGGATCGCCTGGCGCGTCTTGCTCAGCGCGATCCGGGCCTGGTGCAGCCCGTACAGCACGTCGCCCTTCTTGTAGTCGTCGGTCTCCGGCGAGTTGACGTACTTGGCGCCGGCCTTCTCGTCGTCCTCGATCGCCCGGGCGGAAAAAGCGATCGGGTGCCCGGCCGGATCGGTGATCGTGAACACCAGCCTGTTGCGAAACCTGTCGTAGTAGCCCGATCCGCTCTTGCGCGGCAGCGCCAGGCCGACCCGCTCCGCCTCCCGCGCCGAGACGCGGTTGCGCCCCAGGTGATCGAGCAGCGCCTGCCAGGAATCGGGCGCGTAGCCGAGCCTGAACCGCGCGGCCGTCTCCATCTCCACACCGCGACCCTTCAGCAGCTCCCGGGCCGGCGCGCCCTCCGGTGCGGCCAGCTTCTCCTCGAAGAATCCGGCCGCCAGCTCCAGGATCCCGTGCCGGCGGCGGAGATGCTCCCGCTTCCTGTCGCGCGCCGAACGGGACGCCGGGGTGCCGCGCTCGCGGGGCAGCTCCACTCCGTAGCGCTCCGCCAGCCGCTCGGCCGCCTCGAGGAACTCCAGACCCTCGAGACGTTGCAGAAACGTGAACACATCACCGGAAGCCCCACAGCCGAAGCAGTAGAAAAACTGGCGATCCGGGCTGACGTTGAACGAGGGATCGGTGTCGGCGTGAAAGGGGCACACACCTTTCATGTTGGAGCCGGCGCGCTTCAGCGCGACGTGCTCACCAATCACCTCTACAATATCAGCCCGCTCCCTGATCTCGGCGATCTTCGCGTCGGGGATCACGCCTCGGCCTTCGACAATACGAGTCGAAACCCATGCCGCGAGAACCCTGACCCGCGACCCGGGTCCCGAGAATTCGGTGAAGTATAGATATGGCCACCCCTTTGTCAAGAATCGTCAAAACAAAAAAGAAAAAAGGCGGTTGGAACCAAAAAAAGTCGCCGGTGCTGCACACTCGATCAGTGGCCGCGCGGCGCTCGCGCTTGACTCAGAACCCGATAGACAACTTCAGCGTTGCGCTGTCCCAAAAGGTGTCGTCGACGACAATCCTGGCGTAGCCCAGCGAGGGCGTGACGATCAGCGACTCGCTGACGCGGCAGTCGACGCCCGCCTCGGCCCCGGCGAGACGCGTCATAGAGGTGAGCTGCTCTCCGAAGCGCTCGGCCACCAGCGCTCCGATGCCGAAGCGCGCGATCGCGTACGGAGAGAAGCGCCAGGGAAGCTGGACTCCGAGCGATATGCTCTCGAGAAAGACCAGCTCTCCGCGCGAAGGCAGCGAGCGCACTCCGACGAAACTGGAGACCCCGGCCCGGAGCACGCCGGACAGCGGATTGAAATCTATCTCGGCGCCGGCCAGCGGACCGGGGTTTCCGTCCTCGCCCATCCAGGCCAACCTCACCCCCACCGAGGTGACCGGCGCGGCGCCCCACCACAGCGCCTTGCGCTCTCGGGCCAGGCGCGCGCGGCCTGCCCGCCACTCGTCCAGCGCCCGACGCCGGCGATCAGCGACCGCCTCGGTGCGCCTCTGCTCGAACTCGCCCCGCAGCCGCGCGTCCTTCTCGGCGAAACGACGCAGGCGCCTCGCCCGGGCCTTCCTGCGGCGCGTAGCCGCTAGCTCCGGCCCCCGCCGTTCCTCGCCAATCCTCCGCTTGCGATCCGAGTAGTCGTCGCCCTGCTCCGAGGTGTCTGTCCGCTTGCGCTCGCCGCCCAGATCGTGACGCTTGTACTTGGGAGCCGGAAGATCCCCCTCCTCCTCTGCGGCGGGCTCGTCCGCTTCCTTCCCTTCCGGCTCCTCCTCGTCCACGGGCACGCCCTCCAGGCTCAGGTCGGTTCCGTCGTTGGGACAGATCTCCACGCTGTCATCGAACGCCTGTCCGCAGACCGGGCACCGCACGCGGTCCGCGCTCGCCGCGGCGCCGGCCAGCAGGAGCGCCAGTGCGAACGCCGCTGCCGGAATCGGCGACCGGTCGTGCGCGAGCAAGGCTCAGCCCTCCTGATCCTCGGCTGGCCGCGGCTCGAAGCTCTCGAGGAGCAGGTCCACGTCCGGATCCCTGATCTCACCGCTGCCCCAGATCAAGAGCGAGACCGTGCCGCCCTCGCCCTCGAACATGACCTGGACCGCGGCCGCTCCGTCGTTGCGCACCTCGAGCCGCACCCCCGTGTCGCCGGCGCGGTTGGTGAAATCCCCGAGACAGACGAGCTCGTACCCGCGCTCGAGCCAGCCCTCCAGCGCGTTGTGCGCGGCCTGGGCCGGCGATCCGCCGATCGCCATCCGCGCCTCCAGCCGCAAGCGGGCTCCCGGATCCGAAGCCGTGGCCGCGCGCCTGACCGCAACGCCCAGAAGGGGACGGGCCGGCGTGGACTGCTCCAGCTCCTCGAAGGGCGGCAGCGGGCAGTGGAAGTGAAAAGCGCCGCTGGGATGCTCGTAGGTGTCCCAGCTGGCGTAGGGGTCATCTCCTTGGACGGTGCCGCAGGCGGCTGCGATCCCGAACAGCAACGAGACGGCCGCCTTTCCGGCTCTGGCCGGCGCCCACCTCACCGCCGCCCGATCTCCTCCCGGGCCGGGAACGGGCTGGGCAGCAGGCGCGCCAGCGAGGTCTCCACCTCGCCGCCGTCTCCGACGAGCAGCAAGGGAACATCGGGCGAGAACTCCGCCAGCGCCTGGCGGCACATCCCGCAGGGAGGCAGGCCCCGGTCGGTGACGATCGCCACCGCCTGCAGCTCGCGACATCCCGCGGTCACCGCAGCCGCCAGCGCGGCGCGCTCCGCGCAGAGCCCCACGGGGTAGCTGGCGTTCTCCACGTTGCAGCCGGCGAAAACGCGCCCCGAGGCGAGCACCGCGGCGCCGACCCGCAGCGACGAATAGGGGGCGTAGGCGTTGCTCCGCGCATCGCGCGCCGCCTCGCGCAGCTCCTCCCAGTCGAGCGCGCCGGTCACGGTCCGCTCTCCATCGCGGACAACAGCGCGATCAGCAGCCGCGACATGTCGTCGGTCGCCCGCGCTCCGATCTCGGCGACATCCTCGTGGCTCAACGGACCGCCGCCGGTGGCGGCCGCCAGGTTGGTGATGCACGAGACGCCGGCCAGCCGGGCTCCCAGGTGTCGCGCCGCGATCGCCTCGAGCACGGTCGACATTCCGACCGCGTCGGCCCCCAGCGTCGCCAGCATCCGCACCTCGGCCGGCGTCTCGTAGGAGGGACCGGACATGCCGGCGTAGACACCGGTCCTGAGACCGATCCCCAGCTCGGCGGCGCGGTCGAGCGCCAGGGCGCGCAGGCCGGAGTCGTAGATGTCGGTCATGTCCACGAAGCGCGGACCGCGCCGATCGTCGTTGGGGCCGCGCAGCGGGTTGCGCCCGGTCAGGTTGATGTGGTCCTCGAGCATCATCAGGTCGCCGGGACGCGCGGCGTCTCCGATCGCCCCGGCCGCGTTGGTCAGGATCACGGTGCTCGCGCCCCAGCCGATCGCCGCGCGCACCGGCCTCACCACCGCGGTGGGAGAGTACCCCTCGTACATGTGGACGCGGCCGAGCTGGAACAGCACCTCCAAGCGGCCGATCCGGCCGCGGACCAGCCTTCCGTCGTGCCCCTCGACCGTCGGCGCCGGCCAGCTCGGAACGTCACCGAACGAGATCTCGCGGGAGTCGTCCAGCGAGGCGACCGCTCCACCCAGGCCGGAGCCGAGAACCAGCGCCACCTGGGGCGGATCCCCGAGCCGCTCGGCCAGGATCTCCGCGATCGCGTCGACCTTGCTCCACTCTTCGCTCATGCCCGCGAGTCTGGCCCAAACCGCCGAGACTGGCAATACCCGGCGCCCGGCACCAGCGATCCGCGGCGGGAGACGAGTCGAGCAATCCGCGCTGTAGGGTATTTTTGCCCGGCCGGCGCGAGAAAACGCTTGCGAGCCCATCGGTCGCAAAGCTATTCTGTTGGTAATCAGCCGTCCATCCGCGGGGGATGCGGCACCAACTAACAGGGAGGCGACGATGCGCGAGGTGAAGAGGGCGTGCTGTTCGTCGCAGATGGCTGGTACCAGCAGGAGGACGAGATCGAGTCGCACCTTCTCGACCTGGGCCACGACGTCGCCGTGAAGACCGACTACCAGGTCTACGGCTCCACCGACCTGAGCATCTACGACCTGGTCGTGATCACCGAGTTCGCTCCGGGGCTGTCGTACTCTGCGCTGGACAACATCGAGTCGTCGGAGGTGCC
>JAWOBP010000175.1:0-27514 GCA_046484285.1 Polyangia bacterium | reverse complement strand
GATCCCCGGCTGATAGATTCTGATTGGATGTCCCATGCTCCTTACATCGGACGATCGGCCCGCTCGGTTGCAAAAAAGTTTGGCCCTGCGCGAAAAACCGCCGGGAACGGAACTTTCCAATCAACTGATTATCTACCCCCGCCGCGCTTCAGCGTGTCTGACACCCGCGCTTCAGGGTCTTCAGTTTGTAGACGCACGGGTCAAGCTGCGGAGGCTCTACCCGAACGTTTTCGATTGACTCGGCACTAGGGAATTGCAGCCCCAGCAGTAGACATCTCCTCTATCCAACAGCACGCAGCGGTGATGATGCCCCGTGGAAGCCTCGACGACCGGCACTTCGATGCCGGCAGAAGAGATCGGCTGACAGTAAGGGCTCGCGCAAGAATAGGTTCGACGCACCGAGGCTGCCGAGGCGCCCGGCCCGCAAGGAGGGAGGAGGGCGAATACATTGACGTATTCAACCAACGAGCGACGCCGCGGGCCGGAACGGATCGGCGGCCGAATGCCGAAGTTATTCTTGCGCGAGCCCTTAGGGCCGTCCCTACCGCGATTGCTCAGCCGCGGCCGGTCTTGACGAACACCTCGTGTGTCCTGTACCTGGATACTCTGATGCAAAAGGAGTTCGTGAGCTTCTTGCGAGGGGCTCGATCGACGCGCTGGTCCTGCACCAAGGAGGGACGACCGTGAAAAAAATTGGAATCTCGATGGCTATGGCGCTCCTGATCGCAGTCGCGCTCGGCGGCTGCAACAAGGAGTTCGCCGTGGAGAGGGTTTCGCCCGAAGGCGGAGTGCTCGCGGGCGGCGAGCCGGTGGATATTCTGGGACAGGGGTTCGAGCCCGGAATGGGTATCACCGTCTACTTCGGCACGTCCAAGGCGGACAACGTGGTCGTACAGTCCTCGGGCAAGATGACCGTCACCACGCCCTCCTCGAACACCGAGCAGGCCGTCGACGTGCGAGTGATCACCGACGGCGGCGACGAGTTCGTGCTGAAGAACGCCTTCCACTACTGGAAGAAGGGGGGAATCGGCTCGGTCCAGGACATGGGCCAGCGCAAGAGCATCCGCGACTAGTCGCGTTCCGGTCGCCGCTACCTGGATCCGAAGACCGCACGCACGCAGATGATCCCCGCGCCCAGTTCGGGGTGCGTTCCCTGGCCGACGGCAACGCCGAAGTGCGTCATCTCCGGCAGCTTCAGCTCGGGCGGAGCAGGACCCTCGAGAACTCGTTCCACCGCTGCGGCCTCCGCCTCGAAAGCGATCACCGATTCGTAGCCGGCCCGCGCCAGGCCCAGCTTTCGCGGAGTCTCGCCTCCGAAGCAGCTCTCCAGCAGACGTTCGGCGACAGCGTCGAGGGTCGGATCCCTCTCCAGCGCCTTCAGCCCGGATCGCTCGCGCAGCTCGCGGATTCGCCCGGACAGCTCGGCGGCACTCTGTTTGGGCACGATGTCCTCGGGACGGCTGACGATCAGCTCGGTGACCAGCAGCGCGATCCCACCGTCCGCCGCCTCGCTCAACGCCACACCGACGCCCGCCTCCACGGCGCGGGGATCGAGGATGTTGGCCCGGTGCGCCGGCGAGCTCAGCAGGCCCCGCTGAGCGGCTGCGGCGTTGTGCGCGCGCGCCAGGTTCTCGCTGAGCAATGGGAAGGACAGCCCGGCGGCCCGGGCCCGATCCGCCGGTCCGCCGGAGCGGGGCGAGACGTGGGCGACGACCCCGGTCTCGGCCATCTCCTCGCTGTAGCGGCGACAGACCTCGTCCAGATCCAAAGAGCGTTCCACGGGAGGCAAACCGTGAGCGGCGCGCGACTCGTTGAGCGCCTCGAACAGCAAACGCTCCAGTTCGCGGGGATCGCGGGACTCCAGCTCGCCGTCGTCGACCGGCGCGCGGAAACGGGGCTCGAGTCCAGCCCAGACCGGGAAGTTGAGCGCTACACGAGGGCCGCTCGGGCCGTGGCGCAGCAGCTCGATCTGCCACCTTCCTCCCACGTCGATTTCGATCTCGGCCAGCCACTTATCGCCCTCGCGTCGCGCATTGCCGGAGAAGTTTTGACCCTCGGGATTCGTCGCCGCCCAGCTGACCCGCTCGGTCTTCCCGTCGATCACGGCCTCGACCACGAGGCGCTCTCCGACATCCACGCGCCTGGGAACGTCCCCGATCTCCATTCCGCCCAGAGCGCGGACGACCGCCAACCGCGTTCCTCCTTCGATCTCGATGGCGGCCAGACCGAAGACACCTCCGCGATCGGGCGGAACCTCCTCGAGCCACTCGAGCGCGCTTTGCGCCGCCGCCTCGCCAAAAGCGCCGCCGAAGAGGCCCAGGGCCGGATCGGCATGGGGAACGCCTTTCCACCACAACAATTCCTGCAGGTGGGACAGCGAGGCGCTCCGGCCGTCCTGCTCGCGCTCGAGCATCCGACGCGCGGCGTCGTCGAGGCGGGCGTCCGGAAGCATCCGCCGCGGCGCCCGCCGGCGAACGAGGGCGATCGGGCCCTGGGCCTCGGCGGGCGAACGCGCGGCGGTGGTGTAGCTCCGCGCGCCCCGGCCGGCGACCGCGCTCGCCTCCTCGCCGGAGAGAACGGGGACGACCTCCGCCTCTTCGCCTTCGATCTCGGATACCGGCCCGCGGCCGAGCGGAGCGCCGCAAGCGGCCAGACAGGACGCCAGCAACAGCGGCGTCCCCCACAGCGGATATCGCGTCGCGCTCATCCTCGAATGCAGTTGCGACCGGCCTTCTTGGCCTCGTAGAGCTTGTCGTCGGCCAGCTTGATCAGCTCGCTTTCGGAGAAGCCCTCTCCGCGAACCGTGGCGACGCCGACGCTCATCGTGATCGGGATTTCCTCGCCCTCGAAAACGAAATCGTAATCCGCGACGCGGCGCCGCAGCTGCTCGGCGAGCTCCATCGCGCCCTCTTTTTCGGTTTCGGGAAGCAGGATCACGAACTCCTCTCCGCCGAAACGCGCGAAGATCTCCTCGCGGCGCGCCCGGGTCGAGATCACGCGGGCCAGCGCTTGCAGCACGTAGTCGCCGGCGAGGTGGCCGTAAGTGTCGTTGACGGGCTTGAAGTGGTCGATGTCGAACATCAGCACCGAGAGCGGACGGTCGTAGCGCTGGGAGCGCGACATCTCGCGTTCGAGCGCCTCCAAGAAGTAGCGCTTGTTGAAGACCCCGGTCAGACCGTCGATGATGGTCATGCGGTAGATTTCTTCGTGGTAGGCGGTCTCAACGTCGCTGCCGGCGAGGTATTTGAAGATCGTGTCGCCGATCTTGACCTGGTCTCCCTGATCGATGAACTGGGCGATGATCGGCTCCTCGTTGACGTAGGTGCCGTTGGTGCTCTGCATGTCGGTCAGCAGCCTGCGGCCGCCTTCGGTGGTGATGCGTGCGTGGCGGCGCGAGACCGAGTCGCTGGCGACCACGATGTCGCTGGCAGGATCGCGGCCGATCACGATCGTCTTGCCCTCGAGCCCGTACTTGCGACCGATGTTGGGACCGGCCGGGTAGATCAGGACGAGCGCGTCCTTTTGCGTGTCGGTTGGTTTGAGGCTGACTGCGTCCGTGACTCTGGTCTTGGCGTCAGCGTCGTCCGAATCGTACATGCGGCCGTCCGAGTGGCTTCGTTCACTGTTGCTCGTAGTATACGGGCGATTAATGTTAAGTACCACATGGGATGGGATTTGAATACCGGGGGACGTTGGGCTCGGTCGATTCGACGTCAAAGAGCAGTGCCCGGCCGGCGCTCGCCGGACACCGGCCGGGCGAGTGGGCATGGCTGGAGGAATCGGCCAGGCAGCTCGGGTTCGTCGCGGCGGGCGTCGCTCCGGCCGGGGAGGTCCGTCCGCTTGCCGCGGAGCGACTGAGGCGCTGGCTCTCGGACGGTTTCCAGGCCCGGATGGGCTACATGGAGCGCAACCTGGCGCAGCGGCTGAACCCGTCTCACCGCGGGATCGTCGAGGGCGCCGACGCGGTCGTCTGCGTCGCTCTGCCTTACGGAAACGGCGCGGCTCGCGCTGGAATCTGGCGTTTCGTCTCGGCCCACGCCAGATCGATCGACTACCACGTCGAGATCGGGCGCAGGCTGAAGGCTCTTTGCGCCGAGGTCGCCGTTCGTTTTCCCGGCTGTCGCTCGCGTTGCTTCGCCGATACCGCTCCGCTGATGGAGCGGGAGTGGGCCGCGCTGGCCGGCCTGGGGATCGCGGGACGCCACGGCGGGCTGATCGTCCCCGGTCTGGGAGCGCGGGTGGTGCTCGGCGAGATCGTCGTCGCCGGGGCGCCGGCTCCGGAGCGCGTCGAGCCACTGCCGGATTTCGCGCTGTGCGGGGACTGCCGGCTGTGCGAGCGGGAGTGTCCCACAAGAGCGATCTCGTCCGAGGGGCGCGTGGACGCCCGGCGCTGCCTTTCCTACCACACGGTCGAGAGTCGCGATCCGGCTCTTCCCTTGGAGGTCGCGGTTCGAATCTCGACGATCTTCGGTTGCGACCTCTGCACCGAGGTCTGTCCGCTGGAGAAGGGCGTCGCTTGCGCCTTGGAGCCCCCGCCGTATCAGGGTCCGGACGATCTCGGCCCCGAGGATCTCGTCGACCTTTCCGATCGCCGCATCGAGGAGCTGATCGAGGGCACGGCCCTGGAGCGGACCGGATCCAACGCGCTGCGACGCAACGCGATTTTGCTGGCGAAAAGGAGAGAGCCTCAGCGGAGCTGACGCGCGTGGGTGCGCAAGCGCTCGGCCTCCTCGCCGGAGCTCAGCCCCCCGGGGCCGCGAAGACCTCCGAGCAGCTCCTTGGTCAGCTTCGATATTGCGCCCGAGCGGCCCCGCCAGGGCGAATCGGAGCCGGCCGGATAGGAGTCGCCAGCCCTTTGCGACCAGAGGTGTCCGCCGTCGGCGCAGTCGACGAGAGCCGCCGCAAGCGCGATCCGGAAACGGTCGCCCTCGCGAGAGAAGTGTCGCGGGGTCAGCACCAGCACGGCGTCCAGGGGACGCCCGGCGACGTTGCAGACCCCGGACCTGTCGAGTTCGTCCGCGATTCGATCGTGGGAGACGACGATGAAGCGCGTCCGGCGGCGTATCTCGTCGAACGCCGCACGGCCGATCTCGCGCAGCAGGCGATCGTCGGCGGCCGCGGTTCTACGCGCTACTATCGAGATGCGGAGATAACCGTCGGCTTCGTCGGAGTAGGCGGGGCAGGAACGAGGCGCGGACGCGGCGCAGCCCGCCAGCAGGAAAGCAGAAAGCGTCGAGACCAGCAACGCACGGCAATCGACGCTCGAAGACAAGGAGCACCTCCGTCTCCGATCTGTCTAGCCCGGAAGAGCGCAGATTGCCAGCCGGGAAGATGGATGCGATACCTGTCTCGTGAAAAGGTCGGTCCCAAAATCGGCGGTTCGGGAGGCTCGAGTCGGGATCAGCTTCCGCCGCGCCGGACGCGGCATCGATCGCCGCACCGTGCGGAGGCGCTGCGCCGCGCTGCTGGACGCTCTCGACGTCGGCGAGCGCGAGCTGTCGGTGCTGCTGACAGACGACGCGGGGATTCGCGAACTCAACCGCGACTATCGCGGGCTGGACAGACCCACCGACGTGCTCTCGTTTCCCCAGCCCGAGGACTGGCCCAGCGCTCCGGGAGAGCCGGCGATCCTCGGCGACGTGGCGATCTCGACCGAGACCGCGGCCCGGCAGGCCGCCGAGCGAAGATGCACGCTGCTGCAAGAGACGACGGAGTTGCTGATCCACGGGGTGCTGCACCTGGTCGGTTACGACCACGAGGGCGAAAAAGAAGCCGAAGAGATGCAACGGCGGGCCGACGAGATGGCGGCTCTTTTCGGTCTGCGAAATCGATAACTACTCAAGTACGCGACATCTTTCCAAGACAGCCTGTGGAAAAGAGCGGTGAAATTCATTCGTAGAAAGTAGCATACATTGCTGAACAGACGAGCCGGTAGGTGTGCTCCAGACACCGGGGTGACTCCCAAAACAAACAAATACATACAGTTGCACGTCAGGGGCGACAGTGGGCCGCAAATTTTTATACACGAAACTTACGGCTGATGCAACTTTTTTTCGACTGTGAACAGATTGTGGAAAAAAAGTGTGACGAATCCGTCAAGCAACCGTTATCACTGTTGGTCCAGGCAGGTCTCCACGGCGCGGTGGAAAGCCTCGAGCAGCACCTCCATCGCCGGGTCGCGCGAGGCCTCGTCCTCGCCTTCGAACCACTCGAGCGCCTCGGAGACGGACTTGCCGGTCAGCGTCTCCACCACGTCTCGCGCACCCGGGGGATCGCCTCCCTCGGCGCAGGCGAAGCCGAGGCTGCGGATCACTCCGCCGGCGATCTCCACGGTGGCGAGCACGTGCAGGTTCTTGCGCTGGAACTCGCCGGTGCCGGTCGATCTGCTGGTCGAAGAGGGATCGGAATTCGTCATGACCCCACCTAGCCGCGCACGGCCCCGGCGGTGAATGATCGCGATCATACGTGGGAGGTGATGCCGGAGGCCAGATCCTCGAGGGTTTCCCTATCCCTGATCAGGATTCCGCGCTTGTCGTTGGTCACGATCCCCATCTTGCGCCAGCGGCTCATGACCCTGATCGCGGTCTCGACCGTGGTGCCCACCAGGTCGGCGATGTCCTGACGAGAGAGCACGATCGGAATCGTGATCCCGTCCTCGTCGGGCTCTTCGCCGACCCGGTCGGCCAGCTTGAGCAGCAGGTGGGCGATCCGGTACTCGACTCCGCCGGCGGCCAGCTCCTTGATCTTCTGCATCAGCATGCGCTGCCGGCCGGCCATGCCCCTCAGCGAGCGCAGCGCCATGCCCGGCACGGTGGCGAGCAGGTCGAGAATCTGGGCTCGCGGAACGCACAAAAGGTGGGTCTGGGAGAGACAGACCGCCGCGGTCGTATAGGAGCCGCCCACCAGGGTCGAGGTCTCTCCGATCGCGTCGCGCGGCCCGTAGATCTCGATAATCACGTCCTTGCCGGTCTCGGAGTGCTTGATGATCTTCACCCTTCCCGAGACCACGAAGTACAGATAGCGGCAGGTGTCGCCCTCGTTCCAGACCAGGGCATGGCGATCGAAGCTGGTCTCCGTCGTCTCGGCGGCCGTCCTGGCCAGCCGGTCGTCCGGAACCTCCGAAAAAACCTTGAACAGCCGCAGCTTTTTCGTCATTTCGGCGGTCACCTCGGCCCCTTGCTCGCTTGCATCTCACTAGAACAGGCCTTGGGGTGATGTCAATCGAAGGATGCAAAGTCCCGGCCTCGGCAGTGCGGATCGCGCCGGGCCGGGTCGCGTTGCGGTGGATCCGGCCAGCTGATAGAGTATGATGACGTCGTGGCACGGACTGCTTCAATGACCAGACGAGCCGATACCGCGGTCCCCGCGGAGTCCCAGGGACAAACCGTAGAGAGAAGCTCCGGTGGTATGAATAAAGGGCGCAGTGAGCTGTCCATACGACAGGAGGCGGCGACGGAGCGCAAGAAAGAGGGGCAAAAGGACCTCGAGCTGGTTCGGCGCTGCCAGGCTGGGGACGATGCGGCGTTCGGAGAGCTGGTCGGTCGCTACCAGCGCAAGGTCTTCACCATCGCCCTGGGCATGTTGAAGACGCCCGACGACGCGATGGACGTCTCCCAGGAGGCGTTCATCAAGGTTCACCGTTACGTGGGGAGCTTCCAGGGTTCCTCGAGCTTCTACACGTGGCTGTATCGCATCGTCGTCAACCTTTGCATCGATCATTTGAGAAAGGCGAACAGGTTCGCCAGCGGAGAGTTCGATGAAGGGACGGTCGACAGGGACAAGGTGGAGGGAGAGGGAACGGTGCTGTCGACGAACCTGGGGAACAACCCGTCGCGATCGCTCGGCAGAAAGGAGCTCGCCGAGCAGATCCAGAGCGCGGTGGATACGTTGCCGCCCTACCATCGGGCGGTGATCCTGATGCGCGAGGTGGAGGGAATGTCCTACGCGGAGATGGCAAAGGCGATGAAGGTCTCCAAGGGCACGATCATGTCGCGGCTGCACCACGCACGCAGGAAGCTCCAGCGGGCCTTGAGCGACTATCTCGACGGCGAGCTGGCGGTTAAGTAGCGAGGCAGAGAGGAAAGGCGACGAGTGATGGCACGGCGAAACGAAGATCTCCTCCAGCGGTACCTCGACGGCGAGCTGAGCGGTCGAGCCCGGAGTCGGGTGCAGCGGCGGCTCGAGGTCTCGGAGGAGCAACGCGCCGAGCTCGAGCGCCTGCGCCGGGTGGGAGAGCTGGTTCGCGAGGCCGGAGAGCAGAGGGCCGAGCAGTTCTCCTTCGACGGCTTTCGAGCGCGAGTCGAGGAGGGCATCCGCCGGCAGCATCGACCCGGGCTCGCCGAAAGGGTCAGGATCTGGATGGGCGAGGTGTTCGATCACCGGCGTGCGGTCTGGGTCCCGTCGGCCGCGGTCGCCGGAGCGGCGGCGGTGCTGCTGGCCGTGCTCCCCCTGATGTCCACCTCGCGAGCTCCCGAGCCCGCGATCGGAACCGAGGTGGGAATTCGGAGCTACAGCGCAGCTGCCGAGGCGCCCTCACAGGGGACCTCGGAGATCGTGTCGGTCTCCGGAGCCACGCGCTGGGCGCCGTACAAAGTGAAAAACGATCGCGGCGAGAGGATGGCGGTGGCCTGGATCACCGAGTAGGCTCCCGGCCGACGTAGCAAGCGCGGAGGCGGGATCAACGGAGCGAGGAAGAAGAGATGAGAGCCGAGCTGCAAGGGGTCGTTGCGATGAGGCGGACCAGTTGGATCCTGGCGCTGGCGATCGCCGGCGCCGCCTTGTCGATCGGGCCTCCGGTCGCGGCGGGCGACGTCGTTCGTTGCGAGGTGCTCTCCATCGAGGCCAGGAACGACGGAAGCGGCGTCGACCCGGCGCTGCGCTCGGTGCTAGCGGAGCACGCCACCGTGCTCGACAAGTACCCTTTTTCCACTTTCGACTCGTTCAAGCTGGTCATGCGCCGCGCCTACGAGCTGAAGGTGGGAAGCCAGGCCGCGCTGACCCTGCCGCAGCCGTTTGCCGGCAGGCTGAGCCTGGAGGGCTGGAGCGCCGGCAAGCTGGATTTGAGCCTCAGCCTTTCTCGCGGCGAGGGACAGCCGATCGTAGTCGACGGCAATGCCAGCCCGGGAACACCGTTCTTCGCCGCCGGGCTCGCAAGCTCCGGCGGTACCTGGATCTTCGGTGTGCTGTGCGACCGCGCGGGCGGCGACGGGATCGTCACCCACTGATTTGCCCCGCCGTTATTTTGCCCTGACAGGTGAGTCGTCCGATAGTTGGAGCATGATTCGACGTGCGACCCGCTGCGGCAGGGTGCCCGCCGTTCGCGGCGGCGCCGGGTCGGTTGTCGCGCTCTTGCTTGTTCTGGCCGCCGCGCCGGCTTTCACCGCGGAACGCGACAGCGGCGGCGACGGACCACGGCTCCACTCCTCGCTCGACGTCGGCTTCGGCAACGTGGACGAGGACGCCTTTGCGTTGATCTACCTCGAGCAGGGGCTCTCCTGGTCCGGATTCGAGCTGGTGCTGTCCGGCCCGTTTCGCCTGCGTACGGTCGACCGTAACCCCCGAGACGCCGGGGTGCTGCGCGAGCAGGACTGGGACGAGCCGAGCGACTTCGCCCGCATCGCCCGCGAGCTGCGCTTCGAGCGGGATTGGGACGGCGGGCGGCTGGCGCTGCGCTTCGGCGAGCTGAACGGCGTCGGTATCGGGCATGGCTCGGTGGTCGACGGCTACTTCAACTCGACCGACATGGATCACTACCAGGGGGGAGCGCAGCTCGCCGGCGAGCACGAAGGCAACGGCCTGGAGTTCATGATCGAAAACGTGGTGGCGCCCGAGATTCTGGCCGGGCGTGCCTTCCTGGCGCCGATCGCCTGGTTCTCGGACGGCGACTGGGCGCGGCGCTTGACGCTGGGCTACACGCTGGCGGCCGACATCTCGGTTCCGCGGCATCTGCCGAGCGCCGGCGGCACGCGCCTGCGCAGAACCGCGATTCCGGTCAGCGGCGGAGACGTGGCTCTGCGCCTGGTCGACGCGAGCCGCGTGGGAGTGGAGCCGTATTTCGACGTGATGGTGATGGACGGCGATCCGGGAATCCACGCCGGGGCGGCGACGCGCTGGCTGCTGGCCGAGGCCGAGGAGCTGGAGCTGCTCCTGCGCGCCGAGTACCGCTGGTCCGGCAGCGACTACCACCCGGCCCTGTTCGGTCCTTTCTACGACCACCTGCGCCGCCGCTACGACAGGCACCCGGACACCGGAGAGTTGCGCTCGCTGGCCGATCACCTCGCCGAGGAGGAGCTAGATCCGGCTCACGGCGGGCTGGTGGACCTGGTCTTCTCCTGGGGCGATCTGCTGCGGATCGGAGGGCGGTACGACGCAGAAGGACGGGACCGGCCGCATAGACTGATGCTGCGGTTGGGGGTCGCCCCCTCGAAAATGCTAGATCTGGAGCTGTTCTACGCCGGCAGGGACGCAACCGGGGGAGCCGGCCTGTTCTCCTGGAACTCGCTGGTCGGCGCTTCGATCAGCTCCAATCTCTGGGGTCCGCTGCGCGTCTTCGCCGATTTCGCGCGACGCTGGCGGCGGGCCAACGGCCGGGAGAGAATGGCCAACGAGAGTGGAGCCGGTTTCGGGGTCGTGGTCGTCTACTGAATCGAATTTGCAGACAATGTTAATGAAGTTGATATCTGCTATTATTTACACGACGATAGCAAGCTGCTAGCATCCTGGAATCTTTTGTGTGGTGGAGGTCTCGCGAGTATGAGTAGATGTCCCCATTGTGGCGGAAACCACGGAGCCGACAATCACTTCTGTCCCGTGACGGGAAATCCGATCGAGCTGGGTCCACGCCTGATCGGCCAGATGCTGCTCGACCACTTTCACGTGGTGACGATCCTGGGCGAGGGTCCCACCGGCATCGTCCTCGAGGTGGAGGACGTCCGCACCAAGCAGCACCTGGCGGCAAAGCTGATCCACCCGCAGTTCACGCGACAGGGCAACACCGCCGAAACGTTCCTCGCCGAGGCCGAGCGCGCCGGAAAGCTGGACTGCGAGCACATCGCCACCGTGGTGGAAACGGGGCGCGACACCGGCGCGGCACCGGCCGTGGTGCGCGAGCTGATGGTTGGCCGCTGCCTCGAGGACGTAATCGAGGAAAGCGGCCGCCTGCAGGTGGCGGACGCAACACGCATCACGCGGGATTCGCTGAGAGCGCTCGACGCGGTGCACAGGGCGGGGATAGCCAATCTGGATCTCTCCCCGGCCGATATCTTCTTGGACCGGTCGTCGGGGCGCGTCGTGACCAAGCTGGTCGACTTCGGCGAGGGTCCGATCAAGGCGGGCTTGTCGCTTCCCGACGGCGACGAGCCCGATAGCCACGCCTACTACGCGCCGGAACAACGGCGCAAGGGATTCCAGGCCGACCAGCGCGCCGATGTGTACGCGGCCGGCGCGGTGTTCTACCACATGCTGACAGGGCAGCCGCCGGCGCGGATTCCCTCTCCGGTCAACTCCAAGCGCAAGGATATCGAGCCCAAGCTGGCGGCGGTGGTGCACAAATCGCTGGCCGCCGCGCCGGACAACCGCTACCAGAGCGCCGGGGACTTCCTGGCGGCCCTGGAGGATGCGGCCGGCGACCTGCTCGCGGCCGCTCCCGAGCCGGTCGCGCCTGCTGCGGCGCCCCAACCGGAGCCGTCCGACAAGGTGCCGTCGACGAAAAAGACACTCGTCGCCGCGTCGGCCGCCCCCGTTCCGCCGGCCGAACAGGCGCCGCAGCCGCCCGCCCCTGCCCCGGAGGCTTCGAGCCCCGCCGGTGGTGCTCCCGAGCCGTCGGCGCCGGAGCCCGAAAAAACCGATCAACCGCAGGCGCCCCCCGAGGAACCCCGGGCCGAAGAAGCCAACTCCTCGCAAGAGGAGAACGAGCAGCCTTCGGTGATCGTGGACATGCCCGAGGTCGCGGCCGCGGCGCGCAACAAGAAGATCTTCGCGGTGGTCGGCGTGGTCGTGGGGCTGGCGATCATGGCCGGCGTCGTGCTGTTTCTCACCGGTCCCGAAGATGAGAGCGCTGCGGAGCAGCCGGCACGAGCCGAGAAGATAGAGCTGACGATCCGGGTGACTCCGGCCGAAGCGGCGGTTACCGTGGACGGAAAGCGCGTCGAGGGTGATCCGCCGGTGTTGAAGGTCGATCCGGACGGCGCTTTGCATACGGTGCAGGCCAAGGCCGAGGGCTTCGAGCCGCTGCAAAAGGACGTGGCTTTCGACGAGAGCAAGCTGGTCGAGCTCGAGTTGATGGAGATCATCGAGCCCGAGGAGCCGACCGCCGAGGAGCCGGCCGCCGAGGAGCCGGACATCCAGGAGATCGAAACTCCAGAAGACGCCGAGGACGCCGAGGAAGCCGCAGAAGAAATCGAGGAGGCCGAAGAGGAGATCGCCCCCGAGGAGCCTGTCGAAAAGAAGCCCGCGGCGAAAAAGCCCGCGGCGAAAAAACCCGCGGCGAAAAAACCGGCCGAAAAGAAGCCCGCGGCGAAAACCCCCCCGGCGAAAAAACCGGCCGAAAAGAAAAAGAAGAAAAACAAGAAGAAGGGTGGGTTCGACGTGACGAACCCGTACGGATGAGGCCTCATAGATTTGGAGGGAGTTCGATGAAAGGTATTCGAACCGCGTTTTTCACGGGTCTCGCGCTGGCGCTCGCTCTCGCGGCGGTGCCGGCCATGGCTCAGAAGGCCAAGGCCAAGAGGTTGTTCGACAAGGGCGTGGCCGCGATGGAGGACCACGACTACGAGGAGGCGCTCGAGCATTTCGATGGCGCCTACGAGGCGGCGCCTCACTGGGCGGTCTTGGCCCACATCGGAAACTGCCACGCCAAGCTCAATGATCCGGTGAAATCGATCACGGCCTACGAGAAGTTTCTCGAGGAGGGCGGCGAGGACATTCCCAAGGACGAACGCAAGGCGGCGCGCAAGGCGTTGGCCGAGCAGCGCAAGAAGGTCGGAGTGCTGCACCTGCTGGTCAAGCCCAAGGGCACCGAGGCCAAGATAGACGGGCAGTCGATGGGCGAGTCGCCCTTCGAGGAGATCCTGCTCAAGGCCGGACCCCACCACATCATGGTCATTCGCGGGGACGAGGAGGAGGAGCGCGACATCAGCATCTACTCCGGCAAGGAGCTGACCGTGCGGATGTATCCCGAGGACGACTCGGTGGCGGCGGTGGTGGGCGCCGGAGAGGAGCCGGAGCCCGCCGAGGAGCCCGCCGAGGAGCCGGAGCCCGCCGAGGAGCCCGCCGAGGAGCCGGAGCCCGAGCCCGAGCCCGAGCCGGACGGAGTGCTGTCGGTGGAGGCCAACGTCGAGGCAGCAAAAGTCAACGTGAACGAAGAAGACAAGGGCGAGACCCCTTACGAGGAGATTTACCCGGCCGGCTCGCTGCAGTTGCGGGTGAATGCCGACGGTTATCTCGGTTTCGGCGACTCGGTCTACGTCGAGGGCGGTATGCTCAACAGCGTGTACGTCACTCTGGCCAGCGAGGACGAGAAGCCCGACAGGCTCTCGATACCGTTCTGGATCGCCGCGGGCGCGGCCGGTGCCGGGCTGGTTCTCGGTGGCGTGGGCTGGGGCGTGTTCGGCTACAACAAGTCCTCGGAGAACAACTACGCCGAGACGGTCGCGGACATCGAGGACAAGACCGACCTCAGCTACAACCAGGATTGCACCGGCGATACGGTGCCCAACGAGGTGACCAGGTACTACTGCACCACCGAGTACAACCGCCGCGACTACGCCGACAAGGCCAAGCTCGGCCTGGGGCTGGCGATTCCCGGCACGATCCTGTTCGCCGCCGGCGGCACGGCGGCGGCGCTGTTATTCTTCAAGCACGAGTTGTTCGGTCCCAGCACCGAAGCCGAGATCACGGTCACTCCACTGGTCACCGACGACCAGGCCTCGCTGGCGCTGGGCGGCACGTTCTGAGGAAACGAACGCCTCTCGCACCCTCACGCAATCTGAGATGATCAGCCGGCGGCCGGGGTCTTGCCCGGAATCGCTCCCTGCGGCTCGGCGAGCAGGCTCGATCTCTCGAGCTCGTTCAGCTCATCGAACAGAGGCCCGCACTGCGGGTGGCTGCGGAAGTGCTCCTGGAGGAACGACGTCGCCTCTTCCAGCGAGCGCTTGTAGCGATCCCGCTGTTGGCCTTTTGAGGCAAGGTTGCGCCGCCCCGCTTCCAGCTCCTCCTCGATGCTCGAGGAGTTGCGATCCAGCTGCGCGCGGTACTCGACCAGCTGCGAGTCGATCCGATCGCAGTCTTCCTGCCACTTCCTGATCTTGGCCTCGACCTTGGCCACCGCCTCGGCACGGCTCTGGCGTTGCGCCGCGGCGGCACCCGCGGTCTCGTAGGCGTTGCGCAGCTCCTCGGTCATCTCGTCGCGCCCCTTGTCGATCGAGGCGATCGTCGCCCGTGCCTTCCGCAGCTGCTCGGTGGCGCGCTCGTAGTCCGCGCGCAGCCGTTCCAGCGAAACCTTCGCCTCGGCGATCTCGCGCTTGAGCCGCGACTGCTCGCGAGAGAGATCCTCGATCCGCCGCCCCATCTGCGCGGTGAACTCGCGACCGCGGCGCTGAATGTCTTCGTTGCCGCGCGCCGCCGCCGCGATCTCGCCGTCGAGCTTGGCCTGCAGCGCGGCGAGACGCCAGATGTCGTCGATCGCGCCCGAGACTCTCTCGGGGCCGCTGCCGTCCGGATAGGCCGTCGCGGTCATGCGGGCGAACACGGTGGCGCGCAGAGCCCAGGTGGCCACTTCGTTGAGGCCGATGGCGTGCGAGGAGGCCGAAGGGGAGCCTCCCGGCCCGGGCTCGCCCCGGCTGCGATCGCCGATCTCCCAGGGCGAGACCGGTGCGATCCGGCGCTGGATTTTCTTGAACTCCTCTAGCAGATGGTGCGCATCGCGGTAGCGTTCATTGGGATCCTTTTTCAGCAACCTCTCGATGACGGTCGATACCGCCGGGTCTATCGCCGCACGGATCTCGCGCGGCGAAGGCGGATTGACGTGCTTGTGGCTTTCGATGAAGCTGTCGCGGTCCCGTGCTTCGAACGGCAATCGGCCGGTCATCATTTCGAAGAAGATCACGCCCAGCGAGTAGAGATCGGAAAGCGGAATCGCGTCCTCTCCGCGGGCCTGCTCGGGCGACATGTACTCCGGCGTTCCGAACACCGCGCCCTTGGCCGCCAGCCTGCCGTCCTGGGCCAGCCGGGCCAGGCCGAAGTCGAGCAGCTTGACGAAGTTGCGGCGACCGTTCTTGTTCATCAAGATGATGTTGTCCGGCTTGATGTCGCGGTGGACCACGCCCAGGTCGTGAGCGCGCGCCAGCGCTGCGGTCACCTGCTCGAGGATATCGATCGAGATGCCCAGATCCATCGGGCCGCGCGCGATGTGAATGGAGAGGCTCTCGCCGACCAGCAGTTCCATCACGAGGTAGGCCAGACCGTCCTCTGTCTCTCCGAAGTCGTTGATGTCCACGATGTTGGCGTGGTTGATCCGGTTGACCGCTCGCGCCTCCCGCAGGAACCAGGCGCGGAAGTGCTCCTCGCCGCGCCGCTCCGGGGAGAGGATCTTGATCGCCACCACGCGGTCGATCAGAAGATGTCGCGCGCGGTACACAGCCCCCATTCCTCCGACCCCCAGTCGCGACTCGAGGCGATAGCGGTCGGCGATTACGCGGCCCAGAAGTCTGTCTTTCATTCTCGCAGTCCTCGCGCGGTATCGAGCGTGTCCGATTTCACAGGTTGTTCAGCAGGAAACGGGCCAGCAGCTCCCGGTCCTCGTTCTCACCGACATCTCCGGCGCCGGCCACGACGGCGCCGGAGATGTCGTCGCCCCTGGGTTGCGACCGGATCTCCACCAGCGGCTCGCCGACGAATCCGGGCGCCACCTCGTACGCCGTGTCCTCGAGCAGCACCGAATCCATGTAGTGCTCGGCGCCCATCTCTTCGAGCGACGGCGTCTCCTTGACGCGGCCGACGAGATCGTGGGGATCCTCTCCGTCCCCGACATCCGAAACGAAATAGACCGCGGGCGCGAGCCGGTAGCGAAGCTTGTCGCCGGCCATCGAGAGCACGTCGTCCTCGATGCTGGCCTTCTCCTCGGCTACCAGCTCGTCGAGGGATTCTTGAGGCCAGAACAGACGGTTGACTCCCATGCCGATCCTCCGCGGCGCGCGACAGCGCGCTCATTCCATTTTTGAGGGTAGCCGTGGTCGAACGATTCTGTCAATCTCCGTTACGCTCGAACGGCAATTGCTCGCCTGCTCCGATCTCCAGCGCGATCAGGCGCTCCAGGTCGTCCTCGAGCGTGGTCGGAGCGGCGAAGCTCTCCAGGTTGGCCGAGAAAACCCAGAGGTGCTCGAAGCGACCGCGCTCGGGATCGACGTCTCGAGCCAGCAGAATCTGTCGCTCGTCCAGCTCGCTTCGCAGCTGTTCCTCGCTGGGAAGACGCTCGATTCTTATTTCGGTGTCCTTTAGCATGCGGCGCATCTCTTCGGGCAGTCGTCGCACCACGTGGCCGATCAGCTCGCAAAGCTGCTCTTCCGACGGCATCCACTCCGCCGGGGGAATCGCCAGATCCAGCTCGCGGGCGGCCAGAAAGGCGCGCACCGCGTCGATGCGGCGTCCCTGCTCGCGAGCGACAACTCCGAGCGTGTACCGCGCGTCTCCGGATTCGGGGGTGGCCGCCACCGCCCGCTCGGCGAATGCGGCGGCGGCCTCGAGCTCCTCGAGGTCGATCAGCAGCCGCGCCATCGCGACCAGGTAGGGCTGAGGAAGCGGGTCGCGCGGGTCCACGGACGACAGCCGCTCGCGCGCCTCGTCCAGGCGATCGAGGCTGAACAGGGCGTCCGCCTCGATCAGGATCGCGTCCGTCTTCTCGACCGGAGAGAGGACCATCTCCTCGGTACGGCGGCAGAGCCGGATCGCCTCTTCCGGGTCGCCGTCCGGGTGGGCCAGCAGCTCGGCCGAGTTGAGGATCGGCTCCAGGTACCATTCGTCCAGGTCGATCGCCTTGCCATAGGCGTCGATCGCGTCGTCGATGTTTCCGTCGACCGCCAGCACATAGCCGAGCAGGTTGTAGGCCTCGGGGGACTGGTCGTCGAGGTCGAGCGCCTGACGCGCGGCGAGCAGAGCCTTGGTGGTTTCGCCGCGCGCGACCATGTCCCATCCCCGGTCCAGATGTGCGGACAAGCGATCCATCATGAAAGCACCTCTCGGCCGCAAAGCGGACACGCGGCGACCTTCTACGTCATGCGCGACACACGGTCAATTGCGTGGCGATCCTGTCCCAAATCTCGTAAAAAAACCATCAACCCTGATGGGGTGGGAACAGCGTGTATCGGGTATCTTGGTAGGATATACGAAGGGAGGGACAAATGACGAACAGCGAGCACCCGCGTCACGCCTCGTCGCGCCGGTTTCTAGACCGCCATCTCGAAGCCGGAGGAAAGCTCGCGCTCGCGCCCCAGGTACTGGCTGAGCTCGTCCACGTCGCAAAACGCGTCAACCCTGCCGCTTCAGCAGCTTCATCAGAATTGGCAGAATCAGGCGGTCCTTGCTCCGGCCGGCCTCGACCTTGATCTCCACGAGCTTCTCCAGGGTCACTACCGCGATCGCGAGCTCGCCGCTGCGATGAACCTCCGTGTGAGGCAGAAGCTGCCGATAGCCCTGCCCCTGCTCCAGCTCGCCGAGCAGATCCAAAAAACCGAGGTCCGTGGTCAGATTGTGGTGATCGCCGCCGCGCAGCGCGTCGGCCGTTGGAGACAGAATCCTTCCTCCGGGCTGCCCCCTGTACCTGGCGTTCACTCTCTCGAGAAAGGCCAGCAGCCGCTCGACGTTCTCGTCCGAGCGTTCGTGAACCACGTCGATATCCTGGGTCGTCAGCGGCGCACCGTGCAACACCGCGGCCATGCCGCCCACCAGGACGTACTCCACCTCTCTTTGCGAGAGCGCGACCAGGATCTCCAGCAGAGAAGCGCTCACCTCTTCTCCAGCCCGACCAGCGTCCGAGCCCCTTCGGACGCACGGCGGACGCGCTCCTCCAGGCTCAGCCGGCCGAACTCCTCGACGAGGCTCTCGTCCACCTCGTCGATCGCCTCGACCAGCAGCGGATCGAGCGCTTCCAGCTTGGCGAGCAGCTCCTCGTATCCAGGCGAGCCTCCAGACATCGAAAAAATCGTATTGTCGGCCAAACAAAAGGTCAAGCAGCCGCCAAAGCGGCGCGCGGTGTGTTGACTTTTGGCGCGCTCGATTCATGCTCCATTTTCAAGACAAAAGGAGAAACGCCGTGACCGACCTGTCCACCGAGTACCTGGGGCTGAAGCTCGACAACCCGATCATCGCCGGCAGCAGCGGGTTCACCAAGTCGGCCGACGCGGTGCGCGAATGCGCCGACGCCGGCGCCGGCGCAGTTGTCCTCAAGTCGATCTTCGAAGAGCAGATCGCCGCCGAGGTCGACGAGCTGGCCGAAGCGAGCGGCGAGTCGATGTGGCATCCCGAGGCGGCCGAGTACATCGGCGCCTACGGGCACGAGAACGCGGTCGAAAGCTACCTGAAGACGATCCGCGAGTCCAAGCGCGCGGTCTCGATCCCGGTCATCGCCAGCGTGCACTGCGTCAGCGCGGGCGGCTGGACGGACTTCTCGCGGCGGCTGGAGCAGGCCGGCGCGGACGCCCTGGAGCTGAACGCCTTCGTGATGCCGTCCGATCCGCGTCGAACCGGCGAGCAGAACGAGCAGCTCTACCTCGACCTGCTCGGATCGGTGAAAGAGCGCGTCTCGATTCCGGTCTCGCTCAAGCTGGGCACGCACTTCTCCAGCCTGGCGTCCAGCCTGGCCCGCCTCGACGCGGCCGGCGCCGACGGGCTGGTGCTGTTCAACCGCTTCTACTGCCCCGACTTCGACATCGAGCGCATGCGGCTCGTGCCGGCCGCGATCCACAGCCGGCCCGGCGACCACGTCGAGAGCCTGCGCTGGATCTCGATCCTGTCCGGCAGGCTGGAGTGCGACCTGGCCGCCTCGACCGGTGTCCACGACGGCGCCGTCGCGGTCAAGCAGATCCTGGCCGGAGCCAGGGCGGTCCAGGTCTGCTCGGCTCTCTATGAGAAAGGCCTGGAGACGATCGGGACAATCCGAGAAGAGATGTGCGGCTGGATGAAAAAGCACGAAATGCAGAGCCTCGAGGACTTTCGCGGCCGGATGGCGCAGTCGGCCAGCGACAACCCCGCCGCCTACGACCGCGTGCAGTTCATGAAGACCTCGGTCGGGATAGAATAGCGTCCCACAACCGCTTCACCTCCTCCAGCCCGCCGTTTTTCGCTATCCATTCCGACCAATGTGAGCGGCAGACAGCGGAGCTCTTTTTCGTGGCGTGCACGGCGAGGTGCTCGACGAACCACTTCCCGTTGATCCTGGCGTGAGAGAGACGCAAGGCCTGCTCCACTTCTTTTTCGAGGTTGGCGAAAATTTCTTCGAAACGATCAATCAGCTTCGAGTCAGCTATCGATTTCAGGTCTCGCTCCAAAATTTCGATTATCTCGTTTCGACCGAGCAGAGGATCCCCCGGTGAGACATGAGAAGGCACCGCCAGCCGTATCTCCCGGATGGTTGCCGCAATCTCGTCATTTACGACATTCAACGCGCTGTAAGGAAGATAATCGAGCATCACTCGTGTCCAGTCGGGAGCCGGCCCCCAGCTTTCCGGCCAACCCGCGAGCGCCAGGTAGTTCTCGGTGCAGTAGACGGGGAGCACCACCAGGCCGTGATCCCCGATCTCGATCTCGTCGACCGGCTTCGACTTCCCGTCCCCGTCGACGATCCCGAAAACGTTGCTCCAGCCGGCCTCGCCGGCCACGCTCAACCATTTTTCGATCCTCTCCCGACCGCCGAGGGGGCGAATCAACGCCGCGCCCTCGACGCGATAGACACCTTCACTTTTCTGCATCGGCAGCGGTTTCCGCTCTCCCACGAGGGCGAGCAACATCTCGGTATCCGTCTTGCCTTCGACGTAGACGACCCTTCCCGCCGAGCCCGAATCCTTGAGATCGCGCTGGATACCTTGCAGTATCTCTTTTCCGTCGGACGAAACCGGCATCAGAGGTTGCCTTCTCCCAGCAGCATCGTGGTTCCGGGATCTGCCAGCTCGAAGAGGTAGCTGCTCTGGGTGGCCGCGATCAGCTGTCCCCCTCGCTCTTTCCTCAGACCGGTCAGCAGGCCCCACAGCCTCGCGATCGAACCGGCCTCGAGGTGCAGCTCCGGCTCGTCGATCAGCACTATCGAGCCGGGCTTCCAGCGGTGGTCCAGCTCCACGCCCAGCAGCAGCAGCTGGCGCTCGCCAGAAGAGAGTGAGTCGATCGGATGCCGCTTACCGCCCTCGACCTCTATCAGCAGGTCCTCCTTGTCCCAGACCAGCCGTTTGCGGCCATCGCTCAGCTTGTCGAAGACCCTCGCGTAGGACTCGAAAGCTCCGGCCTCTTCGGGACGACCGTCGCGCAGCGCGCGTCCGTCCTTCCAATCGGCGTTGTAGAGCAGCCGCTCCGCGCTCTGCTCCCACTTCTCCGGGCGACGCCAGCGGTAGACCGGCGCGTCCGGCTCCTCGAGCTTTCCGACCGCCTTGAACTCGGTCTCCGGAGAGATCCACTCCCGCTCGGAAGGAAAGTAGAGAACTCGGTACGAGTGCTCGCCGTTTTCGTCCCTTCGGACGAGATCCTCCACCGGAAAAAGCTCCTGGTAATAGTGGAGTTCTCCGTCGGAGCGTGGTCGCGCGATATCCGACTTCACGAACCTCTTTTCCCGGGAAAATCTTTCGTCGGCGATCCATCTCACGAGCCCTTCTTTCCCTGGAACCAATCCCAAATCCATTGCCAGGAAAGAATCGGCCGTGTCGAAATAGGGGGCGAAGGAACCGAATTTCTCGTCCTCGAGGGTTTCGAACGCAGCTACCATCGCCTCTAGCAGCGTGGTCTTGCCGCTGCCGTTGATCCCGCCTATCACGATCGTGTCCGGCACCTCGCCGTTCCAGCCGATCCCGTCCTCGGGCCAGTCCAGGCGCTCGATCGGCGGCAGGTTGCGCGCGTGCAGCTTCGAGATCCTAATCCGCGGCTTTTCGCCCATCGGAATCCTCCCCGCGGCCTTTTTGGCCGACGCCAGGAGCTTACCAACATCGGGGGCGGGAGTCAGCTCACGTCTCTCGGCTCTCGTCGAGAGCCGCTTTGGAACGGGGGTCGCTCTCCGTTCGTGCGTGGGCCGGCCAGAAGCGGAAGACGGCCGCTCCCTCCAGCACTCCGGCGGCGAAATCGCGCGAGGCGTCGTGGACGCGGGGCATCTCGTCCAGCTCGCGGTCCAGCTCCTCCTTGGCGTTGCCCACCGCGACGCCCATGAAGCGCGGGTGGCCCAGCATGTCGAGGTCGTTGCCCGAGTCGCCGGCCGCCAGCACGTCGCCCGACGAGACATCCCAGCGGCGGCAGAGGTGCTCGGCCGCCGGGCGCTTGCCCGCCCGCGCCGGAATCACGTCCAGCAGGTCTACACTGGAGTGGATCAGCTGCGCCTCGACGCCCCGCTCGGCGATCTCGCGCTCGAGGCTCGGCACGAGGCTCTCCCTCTCCAGGAAATAGCTCGCCTTCCACGGGCTCTGGTAGACCTCGGGCTGCGGCTCGATCTCGCCGGAGTGCCCGGCCACGATCTCCTCCACCGCCTCGCGGTTCCAACCGTGCGAGATCTCGCGGGCGTACACCTCGTCCACCGCCTCCCAGGGCGGCAGCCACAGCTCTGTCCCGACCAGCGCCGCGATCGCCTGCGGGCGCGGCAGCGCGCCCTGCTCGACCAGCTCGCGCACCGAGTCGAAGGTGCGGCCCGTGGCGTAGGCCAGCCGGACGTCGTCGCCGCCCGCGGCCAGCATGCGCCGCAGGGTGCCCAGTCCCCTGGTCGGCTCGCCGTCGCGCAGCAGCGTACCGTCGATGTCCGAGACCAGGATCCTGAATCGCCGCTCGCTAGATCCGTTCACCATCGCTTTTCCTCCGAAGGCTGCATCCGAAAGCATAGCGCGGGCGAGCCGACTCGCCACCTCCGCCGGCGCGCCGGGCGGATTGCCAACGGCGACGTAGTTGGTGTAGCCTGCCGCCTTGCATGGACGGAAAACCCACAGCTCTGGGCGTTCGACTCGAGGAAGGCGCGCTGCTTCCCGGCGCGATCGAGGCGGCCGCCGCCGAGCTGGGCCTCGAGTTCTGCGACGTGCGCGGCTTCGGCCGGCTGCGCGGGCTGGAGATCCGCGCGGCCGGGTCCGAGGCGCCCTCTCGCTTCGAAGGCCCTCTCGACCTGCTGCAGCTCAGCGGGCGGATGCGCCGCGCCGGCCGGGTCGAGCTGTCCGATTGGCTGTGCGTGGTCTCGCGCTCAACGGACAACGGCGTGCAGGTGCTGGGCGGAGAGCTGCTCGAAGCCGAGTGCGACTTCGCCGAGCTGTCGTTCGAGCCGCTGCTCTCGACCGAGCCGGATCTGCCGCGCGGGGTCGCGGGCGAGCGAAGCTCAGGGCGGACGGACGCGGTCTCGCCGAAGCCGGCCCGTTCGCGCGGCGGATCGCTGGGCGAGCGCTGGGGAGAGGTGCTCGCCGAGTCCGAGCGCCAGCAGGGAAGCGCGCCCGACTGGGACGACGAAAACCCCGAGGTCGTGCCGCGGCGCAACGACCTGATCAACCATCGCCAGTTCGGCCGCTGCAAGGTGATCAGAATGGACGACGAGCACATCACCCTGCGCAAGCCGGACGGCAAGTCGGTGCAGCTCGGCCTCGCGGTGCTGCGTTTCAGCGAGGCCGGCCGGGAGGGCAAGGCCACGGTCTTCGACGTCGAGGTTCGGCGCCGCTGAACGGCTCGTTTCCCCGCGGCGGCGGCGCTGGCTTTTTCTTTTTCGTCCAATATGATGCAGGCGTTGCGATGCAAGAAAGGAGTCGCGTCATGTGGAGAGCGTACGGATGCGTGGCCGCAGCGGTGCTGGTCACCGCGCTGGCCGGCTGCGGAGGCGAGAAGGCCGACGCCGAGAAGGAGGCCGCCGCCGAGAAGAAGGCCGCCGCGGCCGAGGAGAAGAGCAAGGAGGCCGACGTGGAGAAGAAGGCCGAGGGCGAGGAGGAAGGCAGCGAGAAGACCGAAAAGGACGAGATGGCCGCCAAGGTCGCCGAGTTCGCGCCGGTGGAGGTCGCGGTCGCCCCGGACAAGATCCCCGAAAAGCACCGTCCGACGATCGCGGCGCTGATCGAGGCCGCCCAGGTGATGGACGAGCTGTTCCTGCGGCAGGTCGCCGAAAAGAACCCCGAGTGGCGCGAGCAGATCGCCTCCGACCCGGAGCTGAAGGACACCCTGGCCTACTTCGACATCATGTACGGGCCCTGGGATCGGCTCGAGGACCACGAGCCGTTCTGGGGCGACGAGGAGAAGCCGCTGGGCGCCACCTTCTACCCCGAGGACATGACGAAGGACGAGTTCCAGCAGTGGATAGAGGAGCACCCCGACCAGGAGGACGCGTTCACCGGCTACTTCACCGTGATCCGCCGCAAGGACGACGGCCTGGTGGCGGTGCCCTACTCCGAGCACTACACCGAGCGTCTCGGGAAGGCCGCCGAGCTGCTGGACAAGGCGGCGGCTTCGGCCGAGGACGAGCGGCTGAAGAGCTACCTGACCAAGCGCGCCGCGGCCTTCCGCAGCAACGAGTACCGCGAAAGCGACATGGCCTGGATGGACCTGGGCGACGGCGAGATCGAGGTCGTGATCGGGCCCTACGAGGTCTACGAGGACCGCCTCTTCGGGTACAAGGCCGCCTTCGAGGCGTTCGTCACGCTGCGCGACCCCGAGGGCTCCGAGCGGCTGGCGCGAATCAAGTCGCTGATCCCCGAGATGGAGCAGTTCCTCCCGATTCCGGACGAGCACAAGAACCCCGACCGCGGCACCGAGTCGCCGATCTCCGTCGTGGAGGTGCTCTTCACCGGGGGCGACACGCGCGCCGGAGTCCAGACGCTGGCGTTCAACCTGCCCAACGACGAGGTGGTGCGCGAGAAGAAGGGCTCGAAGAAGGTGATGCTCGAGAACGTGGCCGAGGCCAAGTACGAGAAGATCCTGGTCCCGATCGCCGAGGCGATGATCGTTCCCGAGCAGGTCGAGAACGTCTCTTTCGACGCCTTCTTCAACCACACGCTGGTCCACGAGACCGCGCACGGGCTGGGGCCGGGCAAGATCGAGGTCGAGCGTGACGGCAAGAAGGTCAAGACCACGGTCAACGAGGCGCTAAAGGAGCTCTACCCGGTGATCGAGGAGGCCAAGGCCGACACGCTGGGGATGTACCTCAACTACCTGCTGATCGAAAAGGGGATGCACCCCGAGGGTTTCATGGAGAACGTCTACGCCTCGTTCCTGGCCGGCTTCTTCCGCTCGGTGCGCTTCGGCGCCAGCGAGGCCCACGGTCAGGCCAACGCGATCCAGTTCAACTACCTGGCCGAGCACGACGCCGTGGAGCGCGACGCCAGCGGCAAGTACCGCTACGACTCGACCAAGATGCGCGAGGCGGTCGAGTCGCTGGCAAGCGAGATTCTGATGATCGAGGCGCTCGGCGACTACGAGCGGGCCGAGAAGTTCATCGCCGAGTACGGCGCCCTGCCCGCCGAGCTGCAGCGCGCCCTCGACGATCTCGACGAGATCCCGACCGACATCCGCCCCAGCTACCCGGTGCTCGAGCAGATGAAGAGCTGGTAGCCTCCCGCCCGCCGTCGGAACGGCGCTTGCGAGGGGTCGCGCGGCGCGCGGCGTCGCGAAATGTACGCAAGCCCCTGTCTTTTTTTCAGCAAAGGCCGGCTCTCACCCCCTTGGAACCGGGGTATAGCCTTCAAGCGCCGCCCACCGGACCTCGACCCGAAACGATTTTTCCACAGCGCGGAGTGCTCGGCTACAACCGGGGTTGCGCCCGCGACGGATATCGTGCAACTCCAGGTGTTGTCCCTGATGCGAGCAACCGCGAAAGGAACCGAAACACGATGATCGACGCGATCAAGGAAAAGATGTTTGCCAAGGGAGCCGCCCTGGTGCAGCACCCCGCCGTGGGCAAGATGCTCGAGAGCGAAGCGGTGGGAAACGCAATCGAAAAGGCGATGACCGTCCCGATCAAGCTCTCGGGCGCCTTGCAGTCCCAGCGGGAGCGGATCGCCGCGCTGCTCGATCTGGCGACCCAGGAGGACGTGGACGATCTGAAGCGCGCGGTGATGCGGATGGAGGATCTGCTGCGAGACCTCAAGCGCGAGTCGAGCGATCTGCTGCGCAGCACCGAGAAAAGCGGCGAGGAGAAGAAGCCGGTCGCCGAGTGAAGGGCGCCGCCATGGCGCGGATCCCCGGCGGTCCCTGCGACCTCTGTCCCCGCCGCTGCGGCGCCGATCGACGGGCCGGCGAGGTGGGCGCGTGCGGGCAGGGAGCTTCGATGCGCCTCGCCGCCGCCTCGATCCACCGCGGCGAGGAACCTCCGATCAGCGGCAGCAGGGGCTCGGCCACGCTGTTCTTCTCCGGCTGCCCGCTGGAATGCGTCTTTTGCCAGAACTACCCGATCAGCCAGCTAGGTCACGGCCGTGAAGTCGGCCCCGAGGAGCTGGCGCGAAAGATGATCGCGCTCGAGGCGCGGGGCGCGCACAACGTCAACCTGGTCACGGCCGGGCACTTCGCCCCGCTTGCGGTCGAGAGCGTGGAGCGCGCGCGGGCCGACGGACTCTCGCTTCCGGTGGTGTGGAACAGCTCCGGCTACGAGTCGCTCGAAACGGTCGATCTGCTGCGCGGGACGGTCGACATCTACCTGAGCGACATCAAGTACGGCCGCGACGAAAACGCCCGGGCGTTCTCCGGCGCGCCCGCCTACTGGTCCACGGCCACCGCCGCGGCCCGCGCGATGCTCGAGCAGGTCGGCCCGCTGCGCCTCGACCGCGACGGGATCGCCACCCGCGGGTTGATCGTCCGCCACCTGGTGCTCCCCGGCGGCGCCAGCGGGCTGGAGCGCGTGGCCGCCTTCGTCGCCGGCGAGCTGGGACCGGATGTCCCCCTCAGCCTGATGAGCCAGTACTTCCCGGCCTTTCGCGCCCGTGATTTCCCGCCGCTGGACCGCGCGACCACCGGCGCGGAACGACGCGAAGCGCTCGAGACCGCGCGGGACGCCGGAATCCGCCGCGGTTGGAGCCAGGATCCCGAGCTGTCGGGCGGAGCTTGACGATCTCGCCACGGCGAGCTTGAGCGCTCCCGCGCGCCACCCTATAATCGTCCAAATCGATTTCATCTCGGCCAAGGAGCGAGCAATGAGACAGATTCAGATCGCTTTCGTCCTCGCGGCAGCTTTCCTCGCCGCGGTAGGCACCGCAAGGGCGCAGGAGGATTCGTCCTCGGACGAGGCCTTCCTCGCCGGCGAGCAGCCGCCCGCCGAGCCGGAGGAGCCGGCCGGAGATACCGAAGCCGGCGAGGAGGAGGAAATCGGAGAGGAAGAGGCGTTCCTCACCGGCCAGCAGACCGAGGAGCAGAAGCTGCTGGCCGAGCCGGAGACCGACGCGAGCACGACGCTGGCCGAGGACCCGGAAACGCCGTACTTCTCGGTGGGAGGCCGCTTTCGTTGGCTGGTGATCCCGGACTGGTTCATCGGCATGTTCGGCGTGGACATCAGGTACGACAGCGCGCTGCTGATCAACAACCTGGCCGGCGGAGCCGAGTTCACCTACCGCAAGGACGGCTTCGACATCACCGCGGCGGTCTGGTTCGCCGGGCTGGGCTGGGACGGCTACGTATCCTTCAAGGGCTCGGACGAGGATCACAACAGCTGGGAGGTGGTGGAGAACGACATAAAGGCCCTGCTCCTGACCGTCGATTTCATCTGGAGCACCGAGATCGTCGACTGGTTCGCGGTGACATACGGAGCGGGTCTGGGCCTCGGCATCCCGTTCGGCGACATCATCCGCACCGAGGCGACGCAGGCCAGCGGAGGCACCAGGCCGTGCAGCGGGCCGAGCGATGACGCCTGGTGCAACCAGGACGAGGAATACAACGAGATCTACGACCTGCCCACCGGGATCGTCCCCTGGGTCAACCTGCTGGTCGGCATGCGCTTCAAGCCGCACCGCCACGTGGCGATCTACGTGGACACCGGCTTCGGGCTCGGCTTCCAGGCCGGCGTGCGAGCCGGCTACATTTTCTGACGGATATCTTCTGGCGGATATCCTGATTGGGCTCGGTTGTGAAATGCGTTGTATCAATTATGAAATCCACCGTACAAAATTAGTGTAATATTACTTTCTTTGTGGACACAGCCCCGCTCGCCTCCCTCCACCCGGTTCTTCCGAGTTGTTCCTCCCTTTCGAAAACGATTTCCGGATCTGGCCTCGCAAGCGGGATATCGGGACACTGCGGTGAAGCTCTCCCCCGGGAGGAGCATGGATATCTCTCTTTTCAGCCGGGTTTCGCAAAAATGGCACGGCGGTTGCTTGCCTAGCAAGCCTGCCTCGAC
>JAWOBP010000171.1:0-14788 GCA_046484285.1 Polyangia bacterium | reverse complement strand
CATCTCCACCACCGAGACCAAGACCGGGCTCCGCGTCAAAGCCTACGTCGAGCCCAAGAACTACCAGAAGAAACTCAAGGTCACCGAGGCCGAGATGCGCACCCTCAACCTCATCCCCGCAGCCACCCTCCCCAAGTGGAACTACGCTCTTGCTCCTCGCTGAAAAGTGAAGTTATTCTTCCGTCGCGACTTAGCGCGGCCTCTCCGATCCCGCTCACGTCGCGGGACAGCTCGGTCGAGACCCGCTCGACGAAATGCTCGACCAGCAGCGGCAGATCCTCGAGCCGCTCGCGCAGAGGCGGAAGATCGATGCTGATCACGTTGAGCCGATAGTAGAGATCCTCGCGAAACTCCCCGTTACGCACGGCCTTTTCCAAGTCGGCGTTGGTCGCGGCGACCACGCGTACGTCGACCGCGATCTCCTCCGTGCCTCCCACCCGGTAGAACTTGCGCTCTTGCAGCACCCGCAGCAGGTCCATCTGCAGCTTGGGAGATATCTCTCCGATCTCGTCGAGAAAGATCGTACCCCCGTCGGCGGCCTCGAACTTGCCGCACCGCATCTCCACCGCTCCGGTGAACGCGCCGCGCTCGTGGCCGAACAGCTCGGATTCGAGCAGGCTCTCGGCCAACGCCGCGCAGGAAACCGCGACGAACGGCCCGGAGGCGCGCTTGCCCGCGCGGTGGATCGCCCGCGCCACCAGGTCCTTGCCGGTCCCGCTCTCACCCTGGATCAAAACCGTGGAAGGCAGATCGGCGACGTTCTCCACCAGCTCGAAAATCTGGCGCATCCGGGAGCTCTTGCTCACGATCCCCTCGAAGCGCCGGCTCTTCTCGAGTCTCTCGCGCAGGATTCGATTCTCGCGCTCCAGGTCCTTGAGGCGCACGATCCGCTCGACCAGCAACGAAATCTCGTTGGGGTTGACCGGCTTGACCACGTACTCCTGCGCGCCCTCCTTCATCGCCGTGATCGCGGTATCGACCGTGGCGAAAGCGGTGATGATGATCACCGAGGCGTCGGCCCGCCGCTTGTGGATCTCCATCATGGTCTCGATCCCGTCCATCCCCGGCATCTTGAGATCCACGAAACAGATCGCGTAGTCGCGCTGCTCCACGAGATCGAGCGCCTCGCGCCCCGAGGATGCGGTGTCGACCCCGTAGCCGTCCTCCGACAGCCACGCGGCGAGCGACTCCCGCATCACCATTTCGTCGTCGACGACGAGAACCTTCCACTTGCCTTTCACTTCGAGCCTCCTCGTATTGGAGATCAGCGCTCAATCTCCGCCGCCGAACGCGGTCGCTCCCTCTCCGCCTGCCCCCGCGTCCTCCCGCCGGGACAGCTCCAGCTCCACGCGGCGGCGGCAGGACGCACAGTAGCTTTCCCCGCGCCGATCGACATCTCCCACGTCGGTGGCCAAACTCATCACGCAACTGCGATCATCGCAGTGTACGAGCCCGAGGGTATGACCGATTTCATGCCGCGCCTCTTTGCAGGCCCGCAGCACCAAGAGATCGGCTTGCGCTTCCAGGCGGTAGAACTCCTGCCGCAGCCGCGCCAGCGAGACGACGGCGGTCCGACCTCCTAGCTGCGCCTGGCCGAAGACGAAGCTGAGCACCGGAGTGCCGAGATCGAGATTCGTGACGCCCAAAACGGGATTGCTGGAATCGGGGGCCAGCTCCGCCAGGGCCGCCAGCAACGAAGAGGCGTCGTGCTGCCCACGCCCGGCGAGATCCTCCGCGCGGGACTCGAAATCGACAAAAAGGCGGGATAGCGCGAACCCTGCGCCCTCGGACAGGCACCTCTCCACCGCGGCGAGCAGACCGTCCTCCACCGCGCGTCCCGGAACCAGCCACAGGCGGCTCACCGCCCGCTCTCCGCGGCGGACGGGTCGGGCGGCGGCTCCCGATCGTCACGGCGGTGCGCTCGCGACTGCCTGGGCAGCGTTACGGTGAAGACAGTCCCCTCGCCGACCCGGCTCTCGAAATCGATCACGCCTCCGTGACTATCAACGATTCCGTAGACGACGGCCAGGCCCAACCCCACGCCCTTGCCCTCCTCCTTGGTCGAGATGAACGGATCGAAGACCCTCGACTTCATCTCCTCGGGGATGCCCACCCCGCTGTCGATCACCTCGAGCCTGACCGCGTCGCCCTCCTCGGCGGCCGAGCTGCGCACCCGGACCTCGCCTCCGGCCTGCATTGCCTCGGCCGCGTTCATCACCAAGTTGACCACCACCTGCTGGATCTGCGACTTGTCGCACTGGATTGGCTCGAGATCGGGATCGAGCTCCAGCTCGAGTCCCACTCCCTGCAACTCGAGCTGGTGGGTCAGCAGCGAGACGGTCTGCTCGACGATTGCATTGAAATCCTCCTCGGAGCTCTGCGGCTTGGAACGCCGGGAGAAGGAGAGCAGGTCGGAGACGATCCTTCCCACCCGCGCGGTCTCGTCGGAGACGATCTTCAGGTAGCGGCGAAAGTCGCCGACGCGATCCGGAGGGATGCCGCCCTCGTCGACCAGGCGCTGCATCAGCATCGAGAAGTTGAGCACCCCCTGCACCGGGTTGTTGATCTCGTGGGCGACGCTCGCCGCGAGCTGGCCCAACGAGGCCATCCGGTCGCCCTGGATCAGCTTTTGCTGGGCCGCGCCGAGCCGCCTGTCGCTACGCTCCACCTTCTGCTCGAGGCGATAGGTGAAGTCGTTGATCTCCTCGATCGCGGCCTTCAGCTTTCTGCGCATCTTGTCGAACGACTCGGCCAACTCCGCGATCTCGCCGCTGGTACCGACATCGAGCTCGTGGTCGAGGTCCATCTCGCTCACCGCACGCGTGGCGCGTATCAGGCGCCGGATCGGCCGCGTCACCGAGTGGCGGGTGTAGACGAAGATCAGCGCTCCGATCAGAACCACCTGGATCAGCGTCATCCAGAAGGTGCGCTGCTGGATCCCGGCCACCTCGCGATCCACGTGCGAGATGTCGGTCACGATGTCTAGCACACCCAGCACGTTACTCTCGGGCGGATGCGCGTGGCAGGGCGCCTCGCTGCAGGAAGGCTCGTTGTAGATCGGGGAGACCATCCCCATCTTGCGCGAGCCGTCCTTGCCGACGAACTCGCGGGCGCGATTCGGCCTGTCCACGCGCACGAGCGGTTGCTCCTTGGCGTGGCAGAGAAAACAGGCCTCGGCGTTCTTGTCGACCTGGGCCGCAGAGTCGGGATCGGTGGAGAAGGTGACCTGCCCCTCCTTGTTGAAAAAGCGAATCGAGTCGACGCCCTGGCGCTGGCCGATCGAGCGCATCACCTTGTACGCCGACTCGCGTTCGTCGCGCATCATCGCCTCCCAGGTGGCGGCGATGATGCTCCTGGAGAGCTGGTCCACTCCGATCACCATCTCATCGATCAGCTGGTGCTTCTGGACGCGGACATTGACCAGACCGAAACCCGCCGAGACGACGGCCACGAGAATAGTGAGCGGAACGATCAGGCGGAAAGCCAGGCTCTTGGGCATCAGCTTCATCACACCAGCTCCGCTCCCGAGCGGTCGAAGCCGCTGAATCGGACACGGCGGAACAATACCCCGATGCGACGAACGCGTCGAACGGCTTTCAACATTTCTGCGCGGGAGACACGCTTTTGGGCCCGGCAAAGTGAATCGATCGAAAAGATCGTTTTTTTGGTAACATCCACCCGTGCGAGAAGTGTCTCTTGTTGCGGCGCCGAAAAGGCGCGGAAATCGAAACTCAAAGGAGGTAGCTATGTCAAAGAAGAATCTGGCTGTCTTGACCTGGTCCATCCTCTTCGCCTCGGCCGCGCTGCTGGCGGCCTGCGGGGACGACGACGACGACGTGGACGGAGGAACCGACGCGGATTCCGACACGGATACGGACACGGACACCGATGCCGACACGGACGCTGACTCCGACTCGGATACCGACACCGACACGGACACCGACACGGACACCGACACGGACACCGACACGGACACCGACACAGATGCCGACACGGACACCTCCTCTTACGACGCGTGCGGCGAGATCTCGGACTACCTGATGAACACGTGCGGCGCGTCGTCCTCGGACATAGACGAGTTCCAGTCCAACTGCGAGCAGCTGGTCGAGATCTTCATCGAGGACTTCATGGACGAATTCGCACAGTGCATGACCGCCGCCGACTGCGCGGACTTCGAAGAGCAGGACGCCGGGCCGGACGGCGGGCCGCCCACCGCGGTCGAGATCTGCCTGGAGACCGCGGCTACGGAGGCGGAGCCGGAGCAGGCCAACGAGGCGTTCCGCACTCACTTCTGCGAGTACCTCGTCCAGTGCGTGGGCGGCACCCAGTCGGAGTGCGAGGACTCCTTCTGGAGCGACGACAGCATGGTCTTCAAGGTGCTGGACCAGCCCTACATCGGTCAGGCCGACGACTGCGTGTACCCCATGCCCTCCTGCGCGACCGACGTGGAGACCTGCCTGGAGAACGTGATCGATTCCCTGGGCCTGTCCTGATCGGCACCCCGGCTTCTTTCGCGATTCATCGAAACGGCTCACCGACACCGCACCCGTTCTCGAAAGCAGCTCCGGGTTGGGAAACGGTCGCCAATCGGTGTATCTTGGTTTCGATTTCTCGAAGTTTTTCGTGATCGCCGGGCGCACGGCCGGCAACTGTTGGGAGAAGTGGAGGCGATGGACCGGCGACTCGTAATCCAGGGCTTGCTGGTGCTGGTGTTGGCCACGCCGGCGCTGGCGCTGGGAGCGGTGCACGCACCGGTGCTGGCGGTCTACGTCGTGCTGGCGGCCGGCCTGCTGGCCTACCTCGGTCTCGACCGCAGAACCGTGGGCAGCGTGCGTCTCGATCTGCCCGGCGGGCTGATCCTGTTGATGATCGGGTTCACCGCGCTGCAGCTCGTACCGCTGCCGGCGGGCCTGGTCGAGCTGATCTCTCCGGCTGCGCACGAGGTCCGCTCGCGCGCGCTGGAGCCGCTCGGCTCGGCCCGGCCGGGCTGGATGCCGCTCACGCTCGACGTGCCGATTACCCTGACCGAACTGGGCAAGCTGCTGCTCTACCTGGCGGTCTACTGGTCCTGCCTTGCCTGGAGCCGCCGCCAGGGCTCGTCTTTCGTGCTGAGCACCATCATCGCCGCCGGGGTCTCCGCCGCCGCGGTGCTGCTCGCGCACAAGGTTTTGCTGCTCGACTCGGTCTACGGTTTCTACGAGCCGATGCACCTGCGCACCAGCGCCGAGCGGATCAGCGCTCCGCTGATCAACGAGAACCACATGGCCGCCCTGCTGGGATTGTGCGCCTGCATCGCGATCGGCCGCGCGATCTCGGCTGCGGATCAAAGTCATCGCCTACCAATGGTCTTTCTCGCCGCGCTGGTTGGAGGCGCGCTGCTGCTGACGCTCTCGCGGGGCGGCATCGCCGCGTTCGTCGCGGCGCAGCTGGTGTTCGTCGCGCTGATGCTGGTACAGCGCGCGAGGAAAAAGCACAGCGAGGAGGGCTGGAGACAGGTCGCCTGGCTGCCGCTCGGGCTGGCGCTCTCACTGGCGCTGGGCATTTTCGCCGCCCAGGACGCGATCATCGGGGAGTTCGTCGGCGGCAGCCATCGCAAGATCGAAATGCTGGGCGAGGGAATGCCGCTGATCGAGCGCTTCTGGGCGTTCGGCGCGGGGCGGGGGGCCTTCTGGGTCGGCTTCCCCCTGGTCAGCGACTGGGCCGCGAACGTGACCTTCACCCACGCCGAGAACGCCGTGGTCCAGCTGCTGGCCGACTACGGCATCCCGGTCGGAGCCGCGGTGCTGGTCGGGTTCGCGGTAGTGGCGACGCGCCGCCTGCTGGCGCCGCCGCGACGAGCCGCGCACGTGGCCGGGCTGGCGGCTCTGGTGGGATTCGGAATCCACAACCTGGTCGATTTCAACGTGGAGATTCCCGGCGTGGCCGTGATCGCGGTGGCGATCCTGGCGGCGATCCAGGGCGGAGAACGCAGCCCCACCTCGGGCCGGCCGGTTCGCACCCGACGGCGAGTTCCACAGCCGATCCTGCACGTCCTGGCCGCAGCGGCGCTGGGCGTGGGGCTGGCGGTCGGGCTGTGGGCCTCGCCGCACAGCGTGGACGCCGAGGAGCGGCGGCTGCTGGCCGACTTCGCCCGCGGCGACCGGAGGGCTTTTTCTCGAGACCGCCTGCGCGCAACGATCGAACGTCACCCGGCCTCCTGGTACATCCCGTTCATCGCCGGGGTGGAGGCGTTCCGCTCCGGAGAGGGACGGCCGCTGGTCTGGCTCTCCCGGGCGCTGGAGATCAACCCCTCCTCGGCGGCGGCGCACTTCCACGCCGGACGGGTGGTGCTAAGCATGGGCAACCTCGACCAAGCGATGCTGGAGCTGTGCCTGGCGGCCCGCAACGACCCGGGCCTGGCCCGCCACGCCGCCGATCTGCTGGTGCGCGCCTCCCCGAGCTTCGAGAGCCTCGAGGATTTCGCCCGCGAGCCGGAGGACGAGGTTCCGCTGTGGAACGCCCTGGCCGACGCCCTGGCGCGGCGCAATCTGGACGAAGAGGCCGAGGCCGCCGATCTGGCGGTGCTGGGCGTCGATCCTCTCCATCCCCGCTCGCTGGCCCGCCACGCCCGGCGCCTCTCTCGCCGCGGCGAGCACGAAAAGGCGCTGCGCCTGGCCCGCCGCCTGGAAGACGTTCCGGACAAGAGCGCCGCCGCGGCGATGCTGGCCGCCGAGATCCACCGGCGTTCCGGCGAGCCCGAAAAGGCGGTCGACGCCCTGAGCGCCGCGCTGCGCCGGAACCCGAGGGACGAGTCGCTGCTGCGCAGGCTGGCCCGCGCCCAGCAGCGGGCGGGCGACCACGAGGCGGCGATGCAGACCGCGGCCCGCTTGAAGACCACGGCGATCACCGTGCGCGATCGGGCGGCGGCGATTCGCCTCGCGGGAGACCTGGAGCTGGTCCAGGGACGCGTGCGGGCGGCGCTGGCCCGCTACCGGAAGGCGCACTCGCTGCGTCCGGGCGATACCGCCCTGTTGAAGAAGATCGCCGATCTGGCCGAGAAGCACGGAGACGTCCCGCGAGCCCTGGAAGCTCTGCGCAAGCTCAATGCGCTCGAGCCGGAACGAGACTGGGGCAAGCGGCTGAAAAAGCTGGAGATGCGGACCCGCGGCAAATCCTCTAAACTACATTGAACGAACGGCGAGCGGCCGACAACCCACTTTGGGCGGCATGTTTCGTGCGCCGGGGATTGCGGTCTGCGCCCGGAGGCGCTAGCCTCCCGGCGCTTCGCACGAAATTGGGAAGTGAGATGAGCAACCACGACGAGACCAGGCAGCCGACGGTTCAGGGCGCTTCGCTGGTGCCCGTCTCGCCGGTCGCGGTCGCTCCCGAGGAGTCGGGGATCGACGTCTGGGAGTATCTGCGCATCCTGCGCCGCCGCTGGCTGCTGATCTCGCTGTGCGTGGTCGTCGCGGTCGGGCTGGCGGCTTTCATCACGCTGCGCATGACCAAGATCTACCGCGCCACCACCACGATCCGGATCGAGACGCAGGCCCCGCAGGTGCTGGGCAAGGACGTCGAGGACGTGGTCGAGATGGGCACCGGCTCCTTCTGGTCCAATGTCGAGTACTACGAGACGCAGTACCGCATCATCGAGAGCCGGGACGTCGCCTCGCGCGTCGTCCGCGAGTACGGCCTCAACGAGGACCCGCAGTTCCTGGGCGTGCCGCCGGAGAAGATCGACCAGTTCGAGCCGGTCTCGGTGAACGAAGCCACCAGCGTGCTGCAGGGGATGACCACCGTGGAGCCGGTCAAGGATTCGCGGCTGGTGGAGATCCACGTGGACAGCCCCAGCCCCGAGCGGGCGCAGCTCTACTCGAACGCGCTGGCCCAGGCCTACCTCGACCGCAACCTGGAGACGATGCTGAAAAGCACGGTCGACGCGGTCGACTGGCTCTCAGACCAGCTCGACGACGTGCGCGAGAAGCTGGTCTCTTCCGAAGAGAAGCTCTACGACTACAAGCGCGAGAACGGTATCCTCTCGGTCTCGCTCGAGGATCGGCAGAACATCGTCACCGCGCAGATGGGCGAGGCCGCGACCAAGCTGACCGAGGCGCGCGCGCGCCGGATCGAGCTGCAATCGCGCAAGAAGGCGATCTCCGAGGCCGCCGACGTGGAAGACCCGATGGCGATTCCACTGGAGTCGCTCAACGCCAGCCCGCTGATCCAGCAGTTCAAGCAGCGCTACGCCGAGCTGAGCCAGGAGTACGGAGAGCTCTCCGAGCGCTACGGCGCCAATCATCCCTCGATCATCGAGATCAAGACCAAGATAAGGCGAATCGAAAAGGACATCGACCGCGAGGTGAAGAATATCATCGCCGCAGTCGACGCCGAGCTGTCCGCGGCCCGCGCCACCGAAGCCGGCTTCGAGTCGACGCTCGAGGACCTGCGCCAGCAGGCGCTGGAGCTCAACCAGAAGGAGATCGATTACAACCGGCTCTCGCGCAAACGCGACAACAACGAGAAGATCTTCGACCTGCTGCTGGGGCGCACCCAGGAGGCGGACCTCTCGCGGCTGCTGCGCGTCAACAACGTCGAGACCCTGGACGCGGCGCTGCTTCCCGAGGCGCCGATCAAGCCCCGCGTACCCCTCAACCTGGCGCTGGCCTTGGTTTTCGGCCTGATCGCGGGCGTGGGCCTGGCGGTGATGCTGGAGTTCGTCGATCGCACGATCAAGACCCAGGAGGATATCGAGAATCTGGGGCTGCCCTTCTTGGGAATCGTGCCGTCGATCGATTCCTCGGTTGGCAGCGGCTACTACTCGAGCTACGGCAAGGGATCGCGCCGCAAGCGGAAGCGGCGCAAGCCCGCGGCCAGGAAGAGCGACGAACAGGTGCCGCACGACATCTTCGTGCACGAAAAACCCAAGTCGCAGGTCGCCGAGAGCCTGCGCTCGATCCGGACCAACCTGCTGTTCATGACCGCCGATCGGCCGGTGCGCCGTATTCTGATCACCAGCCCCTCCCCGCAGGAGGGCAAGACGACCGTGGCCGCCAACCTGGCGATCGTGATGGCCCAGTCCGGCTCGCGGGTGCTGCTGGTCGACACCGACATGCGGCGCCCCAGGATCCACAAGGCGTTCGGCGTGCGGCGCAACAACCGGGGCATCTCGACGATGATCCTGAAAGAGAGCACGGCCGAGGACTCGATCGTGGAAAGCGGCGTACCCGACCTCGACCTGCTGATGTGCGGCCCCACGCCGCCCAACCCGGCCGAGCTGCTGCACACAGACGCCTTCCACCGCGTGGTCGACGATCTGAGCGCGCGCTACGATCGGGTCATCTTCGACTCGCCGCCGGTGGGCGTGGTCACCGACGCCGCGATCCTCTCCAAGTCGGTGGACGGCACTGTCCTGATCCTCAAGAGCCTGAGCACTACCCGCGACTCGGTCAAGCACGCCGCCGGCGTGTTGCGCGACATCGACTCGGAGATCCTGGGCGCGGTGCTCAACGATCTCGATCTGCAAAACCGCCGCTACGGGCGCCACTACTACTACTATTACAAGAAGTACGGGGAGTACTACGGCTCGGACAGCGAGCGCGGTTCTTCCGAGCCCGAGGAGCACCCCACCGGAACCGGCTGACCGCGCTCAAGCGCCGGAGATCTTCTCCTCCGAGTACTGCTCGCCGTCGAAACGGGCGGCGATCGGCTCGTCCTGGGCGCGCGTCAGGATCGAGACCGGCCGTTTCCAGATCCGCTGGATGTTTTCCAGCACGGCCCGCGCGTAGCCGGGATCGAGATCCATCCCCTGGTGATCGTGCTCGAGCAACAGCTCCTGTCGATTGGCGTGGTTGGCGTCGACGAGCCGGATCACGGGATGCCCCATGTTGGTCAGTTGCGTCAGCAGCCTGTTCTTGACGTCGGCGAACTGCCGGGACTCCACCTCCCAGCGCCGATGCCGCGGGTTGTAGCCGAAGGAGAACAGCCTCTGCTCGCGCACGAAGTCCTCGGTCAAAAACTCGTCGATGAAGGTCAGGTCGTTGTGCGTCCTGCGCACCTGCATAAGCTTCTCCGAGCCGAGCCCGGCATCGGTATCCCACTCGGCGCGGGCATCGAGATCGTCGCACTCCTCCCACTCCTTGCCGAAGCGCCCCTGGTCCCAGCGCCGCTCGACGTGCCGCAGCAGCTCGACGCCCAGCTTGTAGGGGTTGAGCTGGGGCCCCGAGCTGGAGGTGACCATCGAGGCGTGGTCCGCGTAGTCGACGATCTCCGAGGTGTCGAGCGCCCGCTCGGTCATCACGCGGGAGTGCCAGTAGGTCGCCCAGCCCTCGTTGAGGATCTTGGTCTGCGCCTGCGGCGCGAAGTAGTAGGCCTCCTCGCGCACGATCTCCATCACGCCGCGCTCCCAGGACTTGAGCGGAGCGTGGACCATCAGAAAGCCGATCACGTCGCGGACCGGCTCGGCGGGGAACTTCTCGCCGGCGGCTGTCTGCTGCTCCATCCTCTCCCTTTGCCGCTCGATGAACTCGGGGGGATTGATGTAGTGCTCCATGTAGGGCTTGGCGCGCAGGCGCGGCACGTCGCCCTCGCCGAGCGTCCGCTCGTCGACGTCGCTCTCGGCGCCGTGCTCCGCGCCTGCGGGATCGTGGGCGCGCGGTGGGTCGTGGATGTCGATCAGGTTGTCGATCGACAGGCAGCGGTCGACGAGATCCTCGACCCGCTCGGTTCCGTAGCGGTCGGCGTAGCCGCGCACCCTGGCGGCGTGGTTGGCCATCTCGTCTATCATGTGGCGGTTGGTGTGCTCGAACCAGGCGTTGTTCTTGAAGAAGTCGCAGTGGGCGAAGACGTGCGCCATCACCAGCTTCTGGTCGACGAGCGAGTTGCCCTCCAGCAGGTAGGCGGTGGACGGATCGTTGTTGATCACCATCTCGTAGATCTTCGACAGGCCGTACGTGCTGGACTTCTTCATCCGGTCGTACTCCATCCCGAAGCGCCAGTGCGGGTAGCGGGTCGGAAACCCGCCGTAGGCGGCAATCTCGTTCATCTCGTCGTAGCTGACCACCTCGAAGTGGGTGGTGAAGAAGTCCAGCCCGAAATCGCACACGTAGCTTTCGATCTCCTGCTGGATCTCCCGCAGGTAGCGCGGCAGCCCGCCGGTGGCTCGTCGCCAGTAGGCCTTCATCACCTCACCTCCCCTTGCCCAGGAAATCCTTGATCGAGCCGACGATCCCCTCGCGATCCGGTATCTCCGAGGTGACGAGCGCCTCCTCCTCGCCCAGCCGCGCCAGCAGATCCTTGATGAACTGCCCCGAGCCGTAGGGGCTGTGCACCTGGCCGTAGCCGAACATGTTCGATACCGGCACCAGCTTTTCCTCCAGCAGGTCGAGGCTCTTGCGCGTGTCGTCGGTCGACCAGTTGTCTCCGTCAGAGAAGTGGAATGGGTAGATGTTCCACTCCTCGGCCGGGTAGTCCCGCTCGATGATCTCGTCGCAGAGTGTATAGGCCGAGGAGATCATCGTGCCGCCCGACTCGCGCGTGGTGAAAAAGGTCTCGCGATCGACCTCGCGCGCGGTGGCGTCGTGGATGACGAAGCGCGTCTCCAGTCCCTGGTACTGGGTGGAGAGCCAGGCGTCGATCCAGAACGACTCGATGCGCACGATCTGCTTCTGCTCGTCGCCCATCGAGCCGGAGACGTCCATCATGTAGATGATCACCGCGTTGCTCTCGTGGACCTCCTCGGTGCGCCAGGAGCGATAACGCCTGTCGTCGCGCACCGGGATGATCACCGGCCGATCGGGATCGTAGTTTCCCGACGCGATCTGGCGCTTGAGCGCCTCGCGGTAGGTGCGCTTGAAGTGCCGCAGCGACTCGGGGCCGACGCGGCGGATCCCCACGTAGCGATCGCGCGTGGAGACCACCCGGTCCTTGCCCTTCTCCTCGATGTTGGGCAGCTCCAGCTCCTCGCCGAGCATCTCGGCCAGCTCCTCGATCGTGACATCCACCTCGACGACGTGCTCGCCCTCCTGGTCGCCGGCCTGCCCCTCGCCCGGCTGCGGCTCCCCCTCCGAGAGCGGATCTCCGGGCTCGCCCTCGCCCTGACCGACTCCGCCCTGCTGGCGCTGCCCGTGCTTGAAGCGGGGGATGTCGATGCGCGGGATCGGAATCGAGACCGGCTTGCCGCCCTCCTCGCCGATCAGCTCGCCGCGCGAGATGTAGTCCTTCAGCTCGCGGCGCACGCGGCCCTTCACGATCTGGCGAAAGCGCGCGTGATCCTGGTGGATCCTAAGACTCATCGCGCGCGTCTCCGCGAGCGAAGATGGAGGCCACGAAGTTGAGCACGTCCGTGGCGCAGATCTCGCAGTAGCCGTACTTCTGCTTGAGCCGGTTCTTGACCACGTCGATCTTGTCCTGGGTCTCGCGGTCGATCACCTGGCTGACCAGCGAGGAGAGCTTGATCGAGTCCTTCTGATCCTCGAACAGCTTCATCTCCAGCGCGCGGCGCAGGCGGTCGTTGGTGTCGTAGCGGAACTCCTTGCCCTCCACCGCCAGCGCGCCGATGAAGTTCATGATCTCGCGGCGGAAGTCGTCCTTGCGGCCCTCGGGGATGTCGATCTTCTCCTCGATCGAGCGCATCAGCCGCTCGTCCGGCGGCTCGTCCTCGCCGGTGTAGCGGTTGCGGACCTTCTCCTTGAGCGTGTAGGCCTTGACGTTGTCCACGTAGTTCATCGCCAGGTTGTTGATCGCCTCCTCGTCGGCCGAAATCGCGCGCTGGACCTCGTTTTTCACGATCTCCTCGTACTCCTGCTTGGCTACGGATATCTGCTCGGCGTAGTGGGCGCGCGCCTCCCCGCTGGTGATCAGCGCGTGGCTCTTGAGCCCCTTCTCCAGCTCGTTGAGCACCATGAACGGATTGAGGCAGCCCTCGGCCACGGTCACCAGCGCGTTGGAGAGCTTGTCCTGCACGTAGCGCGGGGAGATGCCGTCCATCCCCTCCCGCGAGGTCTCCTTGCGCAGCTCCTTGACGTTGTCCTGGGTGAAGCCGGGCAGCATCTTGCCGTCGTAGAGCTTGAGCTTCTGCAACAGGGTCAAGCCGGCCTTCTTGGGCTCCTCGAGGCGGGTCAACACCGCCCACATCGCGGCCACGTCGAGCGTGTGCGGGGCGATGTGCACGCCGGGGACCATCTCCTGGGAGAAGTCCTTTTGATAGATCTTCTTTTCCTGGCTGATCTTGGTGATGTAAGGAATATCGATCTTGATCGTGCGATCCCGCAGCGCCTCCATGTACTCGTTGGCCAGCAGCTTGTTGTACTCCGCCTCGTTGGTGTGCCCGATGATCACCTCGTCGATATCGGTCTGGGCGAACTTCTTGGGCTTGATCATGTGCTCCTGGCTGGCGCCGAGCAGGTCGTAGAGGAACGCCACGTCCAGCTTGAGCACCTCCACGAACTCGATGATCCCGCGGTTGGCTATGTTGAACTCTCCGTCGAAGTTGAAGGCGCGGGGATCGGAATCCGAGCCGTACTCGGCGATCTTGCGATAGTTGATGTCGCCGGTCAGCTCGGTCGAATCCTGGTTCTTCTCGTCCTTGGGCTGGAAGGTGCCGATCCCGACGCGGTCCTGCTCCGACATCACCAGCCTGCGCACGCGCACGTGCCGCATGACGCGGCCCCAGTCGCCCTCGTAGCGCTCCATCAGGTGGTTGAAGGTGAAGCGGCAGGCCGGGCAGAGGTCGCCCTCGACGTGGACCGGGTGCTTGTCGTCGCCCAGCTCCAGCCGCTCGATCGCCTCCTCGCGCCAGTCGAGCGGAATCAGCTTGAGCGGCTCCTCGTTCATCGGGCAGGGCATGGTCTGCTCGGGGCCGTCGAGATCGATCCACTCGTGGGTGTAGAGCGCTCCCTCCGGCCTGCGCGTGTACTGCTCGAGGCCCTTTTTGAGCAGGCGCACGATCGTGCTCTTGGAGGAGCCGACCGGGCCGTGCAGCAGCAGCACGCGCTTCTCGGTGCCGAAGCCCCGGGCCGCGGCCTTGAGCACGTTGACGAAGCGCTCCAGCGGGATGTCCAGGCCGTAGATCGCGTCCTTGCCGTCCCGGTCCTGCTCGAAGAAGCGGTACTTGATGATCCGCTTCTTGGTATCCAAATACTCCTCGGTCCCCTGAGCGACGATCATGTCGTAGACGCGCTGGAAGGCGGTGCGCGTCACCTCGGGGCGCTCCCGCACGACATCCAGGTACTCGTCGAACGTCCCGCTCCAGTGGATCTCCCGGTACTCCTCGCTGTCCTGCAAGGCGCGAATGCGCTCCACCGCCGACCTGGCCTTCGAACCGCTGTGCTCGTCGTTCATCTCGTCCCTCCGGAGTTGGTTCGACCAGAGTGTACGGCGGCTGGAGGCCGGATCAAAGCGGTTTCGATTGTCACCCGGAAACCACCTTTTTTCGTTTGACCATCGTCTTTTGCGACGATGAAGGCGCCACCAGGGAGTGGAGATGGAAAAGTGCCGAACGAGCAGCGGATGCTCAGTCGGGGCCTCCCGACCCGTCGCGCACGCAGCGCACGAGGGCCTTGGATTCGACCTCGCCGTCGACCACCGCAGCGGCCGGGAAGTAGACCATCCAGGCGTAGTCCGGGTCGTGGGTGTAGGGAGATACCGACCAGTAGGACTGGTATGGTGAATCCGACATCGCGCAAGGCCCGCGCAGCTCCGGTACCCAGAAGCATCCTGGCGGATCGTCGTCCGGCCCCTCGAGATGCAGACAGGGACTGCATTCGGGATCGTCTTCCTTGCAGGTGTAGTCCAGGCAATCCGGGTCGACGAC
>JAWOBP010000183.1:0-8044 GCA_046484285.1 Polyangia bacterium | reverse complement strand
CGGCGACAAGGCCTCGGGCGGGCTCTCGAGCGACAGAAGCGGGTTGTCCGGGTGGTGGTCCGGCTTGAGCATGAACTGGCGGTCGACGATGTTGGAGACCATCGAGTAGACGATCCCCGGCTGATAGATTCTGATTGGATGTCCCATGCTCCTTACATCGGACGCTGGCCCCGCTCGGTTGCAAAAAAGTTGGACCCTGCGCGAAAAACCGCCGGGAACGGAACTTTCCAATCAACCGATTATCTATCCCCGCCGCGCTTCAGCGTGTCTGACACCCGGTCTGCGCGCCCATCGATACGCCACCCGCCGCGCGACCCCTCGAAAGCGCCGGTCCGCCTCGTCCCGGTCTCGAAGACGCCCGGGGCTGCCCGCCGGTGCGACTCGGCGCCTCTCAGAAAACTCCACAGCGCGGATTGCTCGGTTTCGCCTGTTCTTGAATCCGGCGGGGGGCTCTGATATCAACCCGCGCATGTTTTCGTTGCGGACAGCGCGGTGCCTCTGCTGCGCGGTGGTTCTGCTGCTCGGATGTCGCGAGTGTCCGGAGTGCCCTCCCTGCGAGTGCAGCGGGCTGGCGGCAGACGCGGCGGCCGGCGACGCCGGGGATCTGGACGCCGGATTGGAGGAGAGCGATGCCGGGGTGGACGCGGCTCCGATCGGCGGGAAACCGCAGCCGGTGACCTCCTACGATCTCCACGGGCGCGCCGGTTTCGAGCGGGTCAGCATCTGGTCCGCGCCGGACATGGAGTCCCCGCGGCTGGGCTACTTCCGCAAGGGAACGCGCGTGCGCCTCGGCGATCCCCGCTACTCGACCGAGGGATGCCCGGAAGGATGGTACGAGCTGAAGGAGGGCGGCTACGTCTGCCAGGGGCGTGGCATGCTGGTCGGCACCAAGCCGCGCTACGTGCATCGGCCGCCGCCCCCGCCGCGCGTCGACGAGCTGGATCCGTACCGCCACGGTTTCATCCGCAGCGACTGGACGCCGGCCTACAAGCGGCTTCCAACAGAGGACGAGCTGTGGAAGCCGCCGGAGCGCGAGATCGACGCCGGTCTCGCGATGGAGGGAAGGGGAGACGCCGGAGCCGACGCCGGAGCAGACGCCGGAGCAGACGAGGGCGAACCGCCGACCGAGGTCGTTCCGCACGATCCGGAGGGAGCGGACGGCGGCGTGGACTACTACCGGTACACCGAGCGGAAACACCGCGTCGTGAGCCAACTGCTCAACCGGGGTTTTTGGATCTCGGTAGCCAACCGGGTCTTCGACGACGAGTTGCACCGTTTTTACTACGAGACGGTCGACGGCGACTATGTGCCGGGCAACGAGGTGCACCTGGTGAGACCGCCCGACTACCGGGGCTACGAGGTGCTCGGCTCCAGCCCGTTGCCCGCCGCGATCGTCGCGTCCCGTCACGCGGCGTTCTACACCGAGCGTCGCAACCGCTTCCGCGGAATCGGGCCGGTGGAGCGCCTCTCTGTTTACCGCGTGCTGGGAGAGTCCGAGGGGCGCGGAATTCCATTCTACCGGATAGAAGGCGATCGCTGGCTCAAGTCGACGAACGTCGCCTACTTCGAGCTGCGCGAGCCGCCCGGGGGCGTCGGTGAGCGGGAGAAGTGGATCCTGATCGATCTGTCGCGCCAGAGTCTCGAGGCCTACCAGGGCGTGACTCCGGTCTACGCGACGCTGATCTCGTCGGGGCTGCCCGGCGATCCCGAGACCGAGACTCCCACCGGCCGGTTCGACGTGAGCTTCAAGCACCTGACCGACGACATGGCCGGCACGGTCGGCGACGACGAGGTCTACTCGGTGGAGGACGTACCCTGGGTGCAGTACGTACACCGCAACGTGGCGCTCCATTCTTCGTTCTGGCACTCGCACTACGGGCGCCCTCAGAGCCACGGCTGCATCAACCTCTCGCCGGCGGACGCCCGCTTCCTCTTCGAGTGGACCGAGCCGCGCTTGCCGTCGGGCTGGCACGGGGTGGCAGCCTCGGACGAGCGGCCTGGCACGCTGGTCATCATCGAGGGGGAAGCTCCGGAGTAGGGGCTCGATACGAAAGGCGTCGCCTTTTGCGGGGCGCGATCGGGAATAAGCCGACGCCGCAGCGGTTGTGGCGGATGAATCGACGCGGCACAGCGCCGGACAGCGGTCGCCGGCGACAACAGCGACAGGGGAAGTCAATGAGCCACGACGTCAGAGCAATCAACGAGATGGTCAAAGAGGAGAGCGGTTTCGTCGACGAGATCATGCACGAGATGGGCAAGGTCATCGTCGGACAGACCGGAATGGTCGAGCGCGTGCTGATCGGGCTGCTGACCGGCGGGCACGTGCTGCTGGAAGGCGTTCCGGGCCTGGCCAAGACCCTGACCGTCAGCACTCTTTGCAACGCGATCAAAGCGCGTTTCCAACGCATTCAGTTCACGCCGGACCTGTTGCCCGCCGACCTGATCGGAACCGTGATCTACAACCAGCACTCCGGCGAGTTCACGCCCAAGAAAGGACCGGTGTTCGCCAACCTGGTGCTGGCCGACGAGATCAACCGCGCCCCGGCCAAGGTCCAGTCCGCGCTGCTGGAGGCGATGCAGGAGAAGCAGGTCACGATCGGCGACGAGACCTTCGACCTGCCGGTGCCGTTCATCGTAATGGCCACGCAGAACCCGATCGAGCAGGAGGGCACCTACCCCCTTCCCGAGGCGCAGGTCGACCGCTTCATGCTCAAGATCAAGGTCGGCTATCCATCGCGCGAGGAAGAGCGCGCAATCATGGACCGCATGGCCGGCGCCGAGATTCCACCGGTCGGCGCGGTGATCACGCCGGAGCGGATTCTCGACGCCCGCAAGGTGGTCAGCGAAGTCTATATAGACGACAAGATCAAGGACTACATCATCGACATCGTGTTCGCCACGCGCAACCCGGACCGCTACGGGCTCGAGGAGATGGATCGTTTCATCGAGTACGGCGCCTCTCCCCGCGCCTCGATCGCGCTCAACCACGCCGCGCGGGCCCACGCCTTTTTGCGGCATCGCGGGTACGTGACGCCGGAGGACATCAAGTCGATTGGACCCGACGTGCTGCGCCACAGGGTGATCGTGACCTACGAGGCCGAGGCCGAGGAGCTGACCAGCGAGGACGTGGTGCGCCGCATCTTCGACACGGTGGAGGTGCCGTGACACGCGGCCGGAACCAGAGCGCGACGACGGATCACGCGGAGCTGTTCCGCGAGATCCGCAAGATCGAGATCGTCACGCGCCACCTGGTCGACGATCAGCTCGCGGGTCAGTACCAGTCCGTCTTCAAGGGCCGCGGAATGGCGTTCGACGAAGTGCGGCAGTATCAGCACGGCGACGACGTGCGGCTGATCGACTGGAACGTCTCGGCGCGGATGAACGACGTCTACATCAAACAGTTCGTCGAAGAACGCGAGATGACGGTGATGCTGCTCGTCGACGTCTCCGCCTCGGAAGGATTCGGCACAACGAGCCAGACCAAGTCGCGCCTGGCGGCCAAGGTCGCCGCGACGCTGGCCTTCTCGGCGATCAAGAACAACGATCGCGTGGGGCTGGTGATGTTCACCGACCGTGTCGAGCTGTTCGTACCGCCCAAGAAGGGCAAAAAGCACGTGCTGCGGGTCATCTCCGAGATCCTCAGATTCCGCCCCGCCGGGCGGGGGACCGATTTGCGTGCGGGCCTGGACTACCTGGGCAAGGTCACCCGGCAGCGTGCGGTGGCGTTCCTGATCTCGGACTTCATCGCCGAGGACTGGGAGCGCTCGCTGCGGCTGGCCAGCACGCGGCACGACCTGGTGCCGGTTTGCATCTGCGATCCGCGCGAGGAGGAGATGGCTTCGCTGGGGATGGTCTATCTCGAAGACCCGGAAAGCGGCGAGATCCACGCCGTCGACACCGGATCGCGGGCGGTGCGGGAGAGGTTCGCGCGGCTGGTCGGGCGCTGGCGCGCGGAGCGAGAGGCGCTGTTTCGCAAGCATCACATCGACTTCATCAACCTATCCACCGGGGACGAGGCGCTCGCTCCGCTGGTGAGCTTCTTCCGCATCCGGGCGAGGAGGGCCCTGAGAAGGGGATGAGGCTTTTCGTCAACTGCGCCGCGGTGATTGCCGCGGCCGCGATCGCGGAGACGGCCGGCGCCGCGGACGCCGGGCCCGACGCCGCGCTGCGCGAGGTGGACGGGGGCGCGGTGCAAGAAGCCGAGCTCGACGCAGGGTCGGGCGGAGAGAGGAGCGACGCCGGTCCGCGTCTTGTCGACGCGGGTGGAATCGACGACGGTGGTGGGGCCGATCTCGAGCCGGGCATTCCGGCGGAGCGAATGCCCGAGCTACGGCTCGAGGTCGAGCCCCGCAGCGGAAGCATCGGAGATCCGATCAGCTGGAAGGCGAACGTCAGGCGGCGAGTCGGCGATCGCGTCCATCTCTCCAGCGGGGCGGATTTCGGTCCTTTCGAGATCCAGTCCAAGCGACGCGAGAGCGGCGCGGCGCAGGATGGATGGGTGGTCGAGAGACTGGAGGTCACGCTGGTCACCTTCGAGACCGGCGAGCACGAGCTGCCGGCCCAAACGCTGACAGCGGTGGACGAGCAGGGCCGCATCGCGCGGCTGAAGACTCCCGCGGCGACGGTCGAGATCCGGAGCCTGCTGGCCAACGAGCCCGAGCCCGAGCTGAAGCCGGACAGCGGGCCAGGGGTGCCGGTCTACGAGAAGGACTACACTCTGCTGTACGTGCTCGGCGCGGTCGCCGCCGCGCTGGTGATCGCGCTGCTGACCCTGCTCGGCCGCTGGCTGTGGAGCCGCAGGAGCCCGCGCCGCGGTCCACCGCCCGCACCGCCGCGCCCGCCCGAGGAGATAGCGCTGGAGAAGCTCTACCGGCTGCGCGACGCCGGCTACCTGCGGCAGGATCTGCGCAAGGAGTTCCACGTGCTTCTCTCCGAGGCGTTCCGCGAATACCTGGGCAATCGCTACGGATTCTACGCCCTGGAAAGCGCCAGCGAGGAGATCCTGGCGCTGCTGCGCGAGGGAAGGGTCGACCCGGGCTCCGAGCTCTACGGCCGCATCGAGGAGCTGCTGCAGGAGACGGACCTGGTCAAGTTCGCCAAGCACGTTCCCGACGACGAGGACTCCGAGAGGATGCTCGATCAGACGATCGGGCTGGTCAGCGCGACCACGCCTCGCTCCACCTCCGGTGGCGAGGAGGCGGAAGGCGGCGAGGAGGGTCGCGATGATTAGCCGTTGGCGCCGGCTCGAGATCCTGGGTTGGGCCGCGCTGTTGTTCGGCGTCGCGACCGCCGTCTACCTGCCGGACTGGCTGTCGGAGGGCTCGGGGCTCCGCTTCGAGAACCCGTGGCTGCTGCTCGGGTTGTTGGCCGTACCGGCGGTGGTAGTCGCCGGCATGCTCGAGGGTCGCACCTCGGGGCGGGTCCGCCATCCGCTGGCGCGACTGCTCGCCGAGTCCGGGCGAGGGTGGCGCGCGCGTTTGTTCCCCGTGCTGCCGGGGCTGCGCGCAACGGCCCTGGCCCTGATCGTCGTTGGGCTGGCCCGGCCGCAGGATGCCAGTCGGCCCGAGGAGACCGAGATGGAGGGCATCGATATCGTGCTCACGATCGACGTGTCGATGTCGATGAAGGCCGGCGACCTGGAGCCGACGCGCCTCGAGGCGGCCAAGGCGGTGGTGCGGGATTTCGTCGAGCGGCGGCGCAATGACCGGATCGGCGCCGTGATCTTCGCGGAGAATGCCTACACGCTCTGTCCGCTGACGCTCGACTACTCGGTGCTGGCCAGCATGATCTCCGAGCTGGAGTTGGGTGTGATCGGGGGCAAGGCCACGGCGATCGGCAACGCGGTTGGGGTCTCGATCAACCGGCTGCGCAAATCCGACGCCAAGAGCAAGACGATCATCCTGCTGACCGACGGCTCGTCCAACGCGGGCAACATCTCGCCGCAGCAGGCCACCGAGTTCGCCGAGACGCTGGGAATCAAGATCTACACCATCCTGGTCGGGCAGCGCGACGAGGCAAGGGTCAACCAGGGTACCGACTTTTTCAATTTGCCGATCTTCGGCACGCAGAACGTGCCGGTCAATCCGGAGTTGCTGAGGAAGATGAGCGAGCAGACCGGCGGCGCCTTTTTCGAGGCCACCGACAAGCAGGGTCTGGTCACCTCGTTTCACAAGATTCTCGACGCGCTCGAGCGCTCGCGGATCGCCGATCAGGGGATAGTCTATGCGGAGGTGTTTCCCATCTACCTGTGGCCGGCGCTGGTGCTGGCGACGTTGGGTCTGCTGCTCGATTTGGTGGCTTTGAGGAGGACGCCGTGAGAATCGCCTCGCCCGAGACGCTGCTTCTGCTGATCGTGCCGTTGGCGGCTGCCGGCGCGTTGCTGGCCGGCGTGTTTCTGCGGCGACGCGATCTGCGTCGCATGGGCGAGAGCCGTACCGTTCTCCAGCAGGTGGACCGCCCCTCGCCCTACCTGCGGGCCGCGCGTGGGATCGCCCTCGTGCTGGGCATGGTGGCGTTGGTCCTGGCCACGGCCCGACCGCAGTACGGGGGACGCATCCAGATGTTGAAGAAGCGCGGGATCGACATCGTCGTGGCGCTCGACTTCTCGAAGAGCATGCTGGCCCAGGACGTGCAGCCCAGCCGCATCGAGCGCGCCGTGCTGGAGCTCGACGACCTGATTCGGATGCTGACCGGAGATCGGATCGGGCTGGTGGCGTTCGCCGGAGACGTGATGCACTTTCCGCTGACCACCGACTACGCAGCGGCCGCGGCGTTCTGGCGGGGCGTGGGGCCCTACGACATGCCGGTCGGCGGTACCGCGATCGGCAAGGCGCTGACTTCGGCGATTCGCATGCTGCGGCCCGATCCGGAGGACGTGCCCGCCGAGCAGCAGGATCGGATGGCCGAGAGATCGAAGGTGATCGTGCTGCTCACCGACGGAGAGGATCACTTCGGCGATCCGATCGCCGCGGCCGAGAAGGCCGCTGAAAACGATATCGTGATCCACGTGGTCGGGATCGGATCCGAGTCGCCGGAGCTGATTCCCAGATATCTCGACGACGGCACGGCGATGGGCTACCAGAAGGGTCCAAACGGCGAGTACGTGACCACGGCGCTGACGCCCGAGAACGAGGAGGAACTGGAGGACATCGCCAGGATCACGGGCGGCAGGTACTTCCGCGCCGGGAGCGGGATGTCCGGAGTCGACGAGATCGTCGAAGAGATACGCGATATGAAGCAGTCCGAGATTCAAGCCAGGCAGATCACGGTCTACGAGGACGTCTTCCAGTGGTTCCTGGCACCGGCCGCGCTGTTGATCGCGGCTGCGTTCATGGTGCCGGAGCGCACGGCCGGGAGGCGCAAGAGGAGGCGCGGATGATATCGACGGGAATCGGAACGTCGACTGTTCGCGCGCTGGTGGCCTGGCTCGCGGTGCTCGCGATTCCTGCGGCGGCCTCGGCCTGGGATCCCTTCCAGTCCGAGAACGAGCAGGTGGCGCGTGGCAACGAGCTGCTGGCCGCCGGCAAGGCGCAAAAGGCCGCCGAGCAGTACACCGAAGCGGCCCGCTCTCTGCCGGATCGGCCCGAGGTCCACCTCAATCGCGGCCTGGCGCTGATGAGGGCGGGGGACGACGAGCTGGATCAGGCGATGCAGTCGCTGAAGCTCGCTTCCGAGGCCGATGCCCCGGATGGGATTCGAGCGCGCGCCCTGTCCAACCTGGGCAACGCGTTTTTCCGCAAGGAGGACTACGCCGGCGCCGTCGAGAGTTATCAGAAGAGCCTGATGATCGAGCCGGGTAATCGCGACGTGGCGTGGAACCTGGAGCTGGCGCGCAGAAAAAAGAAGGAAAAAGAGCAGCAGCAAGAGCAGGACGACGAGCAGAAGCAGGACGAGCAGAAGCAGGACGAGCAGAAGCAGGACGAGCAGAAGCAGGACGAGCAGAAGCAGGACGAGCAGAAGCAGGACGAGCAGAAGCAGGACGAGCAGAAGCAGGACGAGCAGAAGCAGGACGAGCAAGAGCAGGACGAGCAGAAGCAGGACGAGC
>JAWOBP010000168.1:0-28950 GCA_046484285.1 Polyangia bacterium | reverse complement strand
GCCTCGTCAATCGAAAACGTTCGGGTAGAGCGAGCAACTGTCCGCGAGGCCAAGGAAGGACGACGAAGGCGTGGCAGCGCCACGTCGAGGAGGAGTGACGCCGGGATCGTGGGCAGGGGCCGCTCTCACCCGAACGGGAGAGGTTGACGAGGCACTGTCTAGTAGCACGTCCACGCTTCAAGATCGGGTCTCAAGCTCGGGTGTCAGACACCCGCGCTTCAGGGTCTTCAGTTTGTAGACGCACGGGTCAAGCTGCGGAGGCTCTACCCGATCTTGGAGGCCTGACGTGCTACTAGTGCCTCGTCAACCTCTCCCGTTCGGGTGAGAGCGGCCCCTGGCCACGATCCCGGCGTCACTCCTCCTCGACGTGGCGCTGCCACGCCTTCGTCGTCCTTCCTTGGCCTCGCGGACAGTTGCTCGCTCTACCCGAACGTTTTCGATTGACTCGGTACTAGGGAACGGGCTGATCCGCGGTGCGCTCCGCTCTTTTACGGATCGCTGTCCTGGCCAGGCCGACCAGGATCGCGGCCGGGATCGCCAGCGCCGCGGCCAGCGCCACGGGCAGCGGCGCGATCGCCATCACCCGCGCGGCCATCGATGCGATCCGCTCGCCGCCGACGCCCGCGACCGCCGACATCCCCTGGATGAAGCCGACCACCGAGCCCAGCATCCCCACCAGGAACAGCGCCTCCACTCCGCCGCGCAGCACCTGGGTGAAGTCGTTTCTGCCCAACAGCAGCAGCTGGGCGATCACGCCTCCGAAAAGCATGACTCCCAGGCCCGCGATCACGTACATCCACACTCCTCCGTCGCCGAAGGTGATCTCCATCGACATCGTCTCGCTCCTTTTTTTTATCGTTCCTCGCGGGCTCCGGAGCTCGTCCCCACCAAAAAAATGGACAACAACCGGGGAAAAAAGTTCCGCCACGTCTTCTGACAGACGGGCGAAAGCACTGCTCGGCGGCCGAGATGGAGGCGGCGTGCTCCGACGCGGTAAAAGACGAATAGACCAAACCCGTCAGTAGTCTCCGGCCCGGTAATAGGCCTCCCAGCCGATGTACCAGTACTTCGGCTCCTTGCCCTCGGCCAGCGCGGCCCAGCACTGCTGGCCCCACTTCTCGTCGAGCTGGCAGGCCACCTTGCTGTCAGGTCCCGAAGGTCGGCCGGATCAGCCCAGCACTTCGTCGTAAGGCACCAGCTTCATATCGAACGTCTCGGCGACCGGCGGGCAGGTCAGCTCGCCGCGGCAGACGTTGAGCCCGGTGCGGACCATGGCGTCTTCCTTGCAGGCCTCGGCCCAGCCCTTGTTGGCGATATCAACCGCGTAGTGCATCGTGGCGTTGGTCAACGCGATGGTCGAGGTGCGCGGCACGCAGCCCGGCATGTTGGCCACGCAGTAGTGGACGATGCCGTCGACCTCGAAGATCGGGTCGGCGTGGGTGGTGGGCTTGGAGGTCTCGAAGCAGCCGCCCTGGTCGATCGAGACGTCGACGAGCACGGCGCCCTTCTTCATCGTCCCCAGCATGTCCCTGGTCACGACCCAGGGAGCCTTGGCGCCGGCGAGCAGAACCGCTCCCACGACCAGGTCGGCCCCGGCGACAGCCTCGCGCGTGTTGAGCGGGTTGGCCTTGAGCGTGTGCAGCCGTCCCCGGTAGTGGAGATCGAGCTCGCGCAGCACGCCGACGTTCATGTCCATCACGGTCACGTCGGCCCCCATCCCGACCGCCATCTGCGCCGCGTTGCGACCGACGATCCCGCCGCCGATGATCAGCACGTCGGCCGGATCCGTGCCCGGCACTCCGCCCAGCAGCTGGCCGCGACCTCCGAAAGCGCGCTCCAGGTACTTGGCTCCCTCCTGGACCGAAAGGCGTCCGGCCACCTCGCTCATCGGAGTCAACAGCGGCAGGCGCCCTCTCTCGTCCTCCATCGTCTCGTAGGCAATACCGATGCAACCGGTCTTCAGCGTGCGCTCGGTCAGCTCGCGGTCTCCGGCCAGGTGGAGGTAGGTGAACAGGATCTGCCCTTCGCGGAGCATGGCGAACTCGGGGTCCAGGGGCTCCTTGACCTTGATGATCATCTCGGCCCGCTCGAAGACCTCGGCGGCGCTGGACAGTATCGAGGCCCCGACCGCCTCGTAGGCGTCGTCCTCGAATCCGCTGCCGATTCCGGCGTTCTCTTCCACGAACACCTCGTGTCCATCCCGGGCCAGCAGCTCGACGCCCGCCGGCGTCATTCCGACGCGGTACTCGTGGTTCTTGATTTCCTTGGGAATTCCGACAATCATCTCACCCTCCAGTGTGTGGCCGAAGAACGGTGCTTCGGGGGCAGTTCGCCTCTTCGCTACCCCACCGGCCAAACGCTTGTCAAGCAGCCGAACGAGCCGTATCCAACCCATCTCGCGGGGCTCGCCGGCCTTCGGCAGACGGCCCCGAGTGTGCTATCATTCGGCGCGAATTCGCGCCCGCCGCCGGCGGCGTCGCAGGCCGCGACGGCGAATCCAGAAGGAGGCTCCCGGAGTGACACGGGCCGTGCTCACCGCTTTTGTGATCGCTTTATTCGCGGCCGCGCTCGGCTCGGGCTGCATACGCGAGATAGAGCTGGGACTGGGCGACGGCGGTGCCCCGGCCGATACCGGGACGACCACGGACCTCTTCGAGGAGGACGGAGGCGACTCCGGAAGCGAGGACGCCGCCGCGAGCGACGCCGGAGACAACGCAACGAGGTGACATGCCGGACGAATCGGACGCTCTGAGCTCAGAAACTACGACCGATCGGGACCGCGACCCGTCGTTCTCGGTGCCGCCGCCGGCCGACACCGAGATCCAGATGCACGCGGTGGATCGCAGCCTGCCGTTCGGCGCGCTCGATCCGGACGCGGTCAAGGTCGTGCGCAGGCTGAGCCGCTTCGGGCACGAGGCCTACCTGGTCGGCGGGTGCGTGCGCGACATCCTGCTGGGCATCGCGCCCAAGGACTTCGACGTGGTCACCTCGGCGCGCCCCTCCGAGATCCGCCGCCTGTTTCGCAACTCGCGGCTGATCGGACGCCGCTTTCGGCTGGCCCACATTCTGTTCAAGAACAGAAAGGTGATCGAGGCGGCCACCTTTCGCCGCACGCCGACAGAGGGCGACGACGTCTCGGAGCGGCACGCGGCGGAGAACCTGTTCGGCAACGCCGGCGACGACGCGGTGCGCCGCGACTTCACGATCAACGCGTTGATGTACGACGTGCAGCGCAAGCAGATCCGGGACTGGGTCGGCGGGCTGAACGATATCGAGCGCGGTGTGATCCGCACGATCGGCGATCCGGATCGCCGCCTGCCCGAGGACCCGGTTCGAATCGTTCGCGCCGTCAAGTTCAGCGCCAGGCTCGGTTTCGAGATCGATGCGTCGCTTCGAGATGCGTGCGCGCGCCACGCTCCGCTGGTGCTGGAGTGCTCGAAGGCGCGACTGGTGGAGGAGGTGCTCAAGCTGCTGCGCAGCGGGAAGGCCGCTCCATCGCTGGAGATGATCGCCGAGATCGGAGTCCTGACCCACCTGCTGCCCGCCCTGGACGGCCTGCGCCGGGACGAGCACGGCGAGGGTCGGAGCTGGGCGGAGCTGCGGCGCGCAGACGAGCTGCTGGGAGAGGGGCGAGCGCTGACCGACGCGGTGCTGCTGGCCGCGCTGCTGTACCCCGCCGGCGGCGAGTGCCTCGAAGCCGGAGGAGACGTGGCGCGCGAGCTGGAGGAAACCCTGCGCGAGGCCGTCCGGCCGCTGACCTTCACCCGGCGCCAGCTCTCGCGAGTGCGGCAGATCTACCTGGCGCAGCGCCGTCTGGCCAGGGGGCCCGGCACCCGCCGCGCCCGCAAGCTGCTGGACCGCGAGTACGCGCCCGAGGCGATCGACCTGATGGAGATCGCAGCCGGGGACGAAGAGGGAGCCGCGCTCGCCGGGGAGTGGCGCCGCGCGCTGCGCTCGCGCAACGGCGCCGCGCCGCAGGCCGCGAACCGTGGAGCGAAACGCAACGACAATTCGGGACGCTCCGGCCGCCGGCGCCGGCGCCGGCGCCCCGGCTCCGGGAAAAACGAGCAGGCATGAGCGACGAGCTCCGAGACAAAGGTCTGGATCCGCGGGCCACCTCCGGCGCCGAGCCGCTCTACAGCACGATGTTCGAATCCGCGCGCGACGCGATCTTCACGATGCGGGCGGATCGCTTCATCGACTGCAACCCGGCTACCACCGAGATCTTCGACTGCGCTCGCGAGCAGATCATCGGCCAGCCGCCGTGGCGGTTCTCTCCGCCGAAACAGCCGGACGGACGGGATTCGAAAGAAGCTGCTCTAGAGCGGATCTACGCCGCGCTCGACGGCGAGCCGCAACTCTTCGAGTGGCGCCACATGCGCTACAACGGCACCCCGTTCGATGCCGAGGTCTCGCTCAACAGGGTCGAGGTCGGTGACGAGGCGTTCATTCAGGCGATGGTGCGCGACATCTCGGCGCGCAAGATGGCCGAGCGCTCCTTGCACGACAGCGAACGGCTCTACCGCACACTGCTGGACAACCTGCCGGTGGGAGTCGCGCTGACCCGCTTCGACGGCAGCCTGGTCGGAGCCAACGACGCCGCCTTACGGCTGCTACGTTTCTCCACCGCGAGGATCGAAAATCTTCGCACGAACTCGTTTTGGGCCGATTCGCGACGGCGCGACGAGATCCTCGATGAGCTGCGCGAGCACGGCTCGCTGCGCGATCGAGAGGTGCAGCTGGTTCGCTCGGACGGCACGCGCTTCACCGCGGAGCTCAACCTCGAAATCTTTCCGCTGGGAGACGAGGAGGTGGTGCTGACCGTCTTCCAGGACGTCACCGACCGGCGCGAGGCGGAGCAGGCCCTGCGCGATTCCGAGGCCAAGCACCGCTCGCTGGCCGAGCAGTCGCTGCAAGGGCTGGTGGTCGCCCAGGGCCAGCCGCCAGGCATCGTCTACGCCAACCCGGCCGCTTGCGACATCATGGGGATGACGCACGAAGAGGTGCTGGCGCTGCGGGGAGGAAGCCTGACCGGGCGCGTGCATCCCGACGATCGGAGTCGTTTTCTCGAACGCTACAGCATCAGGCTCGACAACTCCTCGTCTCCTCCCGCGTCGCTTGAGATTCGCCTGCGCCGCGGAGACGGCGTGATGCGATGGTTTCAGATGGTGGGCAGCTACATCCGCTATCGCGGCGAGCCGGCGGTGCAGGTCGCGTTCACCGACGTGACCGACAGGCGCTGGGCCGAGGTGGAGCGGGAGCGGATGACCAGGCGGACCTTCCGCGCCCAGAAGCTGGAGAGCCTCGGCGTGATGGCAGGGGGGATCGCCCACGATTTCAACAACCTGTTGACCGGAATCCTGGGCAGCGCCGAGCTGGCCCTGTTCGAGCTGCCCAGGTCGTCGCCGGTCAAGAAGACAGTGGAGCGTATCCACAAGAGCGCCTCGCGGGCCGCGGAGCTGGCCGAGAAGATGCTGATCTACTCCGGCAAGAGGCAGCTCGACCTCGAGCCGGTGCACCTCGAGGAAATCGTGCGGGAGTCCTCGCGGCTGCTCGAAAGCTCGATTCCCCCGCCGACCTCGCTCGTGCTGGAGCTGACCGATGAGGTCCCGCCCGTGCTCGGCGACGCCTCCCAGCTCTCCACCGCCGTGATGAACCTGATCACCAACGCCGCCGAGTCGCTGGACGAAAAGAGAGGTACGATCGCGGTTCGCGTCAACACCCGCGACTACACTCGCGAGCGGCTCGAGGCCCTCAACCCGGACTTGCGCCTGGCAGCGGGCCGCTACCTGGTGCTCGAGGTCTCGGACGACGGCCCCGGAATGGACGACCAGACGCTGGCGCGTATCTTCGATCCCTTCTTCACCACCAAGTTCACCGGGCGCGGCCTGGGTCTGGCCGCGGTGCAGGGCATCGTGCGCAGCCACCAGGGCGCTATCGAGGTCCAGAGCTCGCCGGGGTCGGGCACCTCGTTCCGGCTCCTGCTTCCCATCTCGGACGGCGACGCCGACGACCGGGAGAACGAAAAAGCGCAAGACGACCGAAGGCGCGGCCTGGCCGTGGTCGCGGTCGACGACGAGCCGGTGGAATCCGCGCTCGAGCAGATGCTCACTCACCTGGGATACGAAACCCTGTGTGTCTCCAGCGGCGCTCGCCTGCTGAGCCAGTTGAGGCGGCGCGCCGACGAGTTGAGGCTCCTGCTGCTCGACTCGACGATCGAGGCGGAGCAGGGGCAAGGGTTGCTCGAAGCGATCGACGAGATCGAATCACGCCTGCCGCTGGTTCGGATAGCGGCCCCCGGAGACGAAAAACCGCCCGCTTTTTCGAGGGAGGGTCACCCGGCCGTTAGCCTGACCAAGCCGTTCGGGCTTTCCGACCTGCGCGAAGCGGTGCACAGCGTGGCGCCCCCGAGCGGCGAGCGCGAATGAAATGATATGTTCGAGGATTTGGGAGGGTTTTTGCGTTTCGTCGACGATGTCATTGATTTGACATCGCTTTTTGACGTCGCATAGAATCGTGGGCAAAGTCGCCGTGCCAGGAGCCGCCGCGCGCGGCTCCGGAAAGGAACAGCGATGGATCAGCTCGCGTTCGATGCAGGTGGATTCGTGCGCATCGACATCTCCACCGGCGAAATCCGCTCCGCCGCGGAGGAACGGCTCGCGCTACTGCCCGCGGGCGTCGTCGCCTCCCTGCAACCGGGGGAGGCCCTCTCCGGCGAGGCTCGCCGTTGGGGCGAGATCCACGGAAAACGCCTGGCGAACAAGATCGCCGAGGGCCACGAACGGGCCGAGATCGAGGTGCTGGCCGAGCACCTCGCCGGCGTGCTGGCCGTGGCGGGTCTGGGTCGCGCGGCGCTGGAGATCAGGGGCGACGCTTTGCTGCTGAGGCTGCACAGCCCGGCCGGGGGAAGCGCCGGCACCGGCGGGCGGCGCGCCCTGGTCGCCGGCTTTCTGGCCGGCTACCTCAGCGCGCTAGAGCCCGCCGGCTTCGACGCGATCCACCTTTTGGAAAAAGATACAGAAGAGCTGTTCTGGGCAGGTGCCCCGGCGGCGGTCGAGCGCGTCGACGCCTGGCTGGCTCAGGGCGTGGATCCGCTCGCGGCGCTCGATCGCCTGGCCGAAGGAGGTGCCGAGTGATGGATGCAACCGCGCGAAAGGAGAAGCTCGAGGAGCTGCTGCAGCGCGTGCAATGCAATCGCGAGCGCCTCTCCGCGGGCAGTTCCGGGGCGGTCAGGCAGCCGATCTCTCTGCCGACTCCGTCCGAGCCGCCGCCCAGCGAGCCGCCGCCGGAGCCGCTCGAGATCGAACCGGTGGAGCCCGCCCCGCCGCGCACGCAACCGGCCGAGCCCGCTCCGGTCGAGCCGCCTCCTGCGGCGACCCGCCGCGTGGAGCCGTCGCTGAGCGCCTCGCGACCGATCGCCGAGGTCGGCGGAGAGCAGGCCGAGCAGTGGACCATTCGAGCGGTGCTCCGCCGTGCCCGGCGGCTGGGCGCCAGCGGCGATTGAGCGCGCCGAGCAGCAGTATTTCCACGGAGGACCGACCATGAAAGCATTTGCATTTCTCGCGGGAGTTGCGTTCGTATTGGCGACGTCGACCGGATGCGGCGGAGGCCAGCAGGGCGCCGGCTCGCTGGAGACCAGGCCTCTCGAGGAGGCCCGCGCCTTGGAGATCGCAGCCGAGATGCTGGGCGAACGAGGTTTCCAGATCGAAAAGGACGTCGAGGTGAAACTGGCCAACGAGACGGCCTTCGCCTGCGACTACCGGGCCAGCGGCGAGTCGATCGCGCTGGAGTATCTCACCGAGCAGGACCGGGAGAGCATGGGGCCCGTGCCGCCGGCGGCCCCGGGATCCCGCCTGCACGTGATCCCGGCCCGGGCCGCAAGCGAGGACCCGGGCGAGCAGGGCGAGTCGTTGTACGTCTTCGTTCTCGATGAGCGGAAGTACCTCTACCAGTACAACCCCACCTCGGAGAACCGCGCCGACGTCACCTTCCTGGAGGTCGACTCGCGCTTGCGCCGCGATCTGGCCGACTTCCTCTCGTGGTACGAGACCAACCAGGTGGAGCAGGAGTGAGCCGCCGACCCGCCAGCCTGTGCGTGGTCGACGTGGGCAACACGCACACGGTCCTCGGGCTCTACGAGGACGATCGGCTCGCGCACCGCTGGCGGCTGCGCACCGACCCCGAGCGAACCACCGACGAGTGGGGCCTGACCCTCCAGACGTTTTTCGCGATCGAGGACCGGGAGCTGTCCTCGGTGGACGCGGCCGCGATGTCGAGCGTGGTGCCGCCCGCGGTCCACGCCCTGCGCCGCGCCTGCCGCCGCTACTTCGACGTGGAGCCGCTGGTGGTCGGGCCCGGCATCAAGACCGGGCTGGCGATCCGCTACGACAACCCGCGCGAGATCGGTGCCGACCGGATCGTCAACGCGGTGGCTGCCCACTCGCGCGTCGAGGGTTCCTGTATAGTCGTCGACTTCGGCACCGCGACCACGCTCGACTGCATCGACGGCAAGGGCGCCTACCTGGGCGGAGCGATCGCGCCCGGAATCCGCACCGCGCTCGACGCGCTGGTCTCCCGAGCGGCCAAGCTGCCGCGCGTCGAGATCGAGCGGCCGCGCGCCGCAATCGGCAAGACCACCGAGCAGAGCATGCAGTCCGGTCTGCTCTACGGCTACACAGCGCTGGTCGACGGCTTGGCCGAGCGGCTCGCCGCCGAGATGGAAGGCGAGGTGGCCGTGATCGCCACCGGCGGCCTGGCCAGCGCGATAGCCGCCGAGTCGCGGACCATCGACCGCGTGGAGCCCGACCTGACCCTCGAGGGCCTGCGCCTGATCCACGAGCGCAATCGCACGTGAGCCCCGAACGTCCCCCGTCGTATCTCTCTCTGGGCGCCGCCGAGCTGCGCTCGCGGGCCCGCGGGCTCGAGGAACGGCTCTCGTCTTGCGAGATCTGCCCGCGGCGCTGCGGCGCGGACCGGATCGGGGGCGAGCGCGGCTCGTGCAAGATAGCGAAAGAGGCGATCGTCTCCGGAGCAGGCCCGCACTTCGGCGAGGAGCGCCCACTGGTCGGCTCCCGGGGCTCGGGCACGGTCTTCTTCGGTGGCTGCAACCTGGGCTGCTCGTTTTGCCAGAACTCCGATATCAGCCACGGCGCGCGCGGGCGGCCTGTCGAGGTCGACGAGCTGGCCGCGGTCTTCGCCGGAGTTCGCGCCGCCGGCTGCCACAATCTCAACCTGGTCACGCCGACCCACGTCACGCCGCAGATCCTGGCGGCGCTGGCCGCAGCGGTCGAGGACGGCTTCGATCTGCCCCTGGTCTGGAACAGCGGCGGCTACGACGACCCCGAGCTGCTGGAGCTGCTCGACGGAGTGGTCGACATCTACATGCCCGACTTCAAGGTCTGGAATCCGAAGGTGGCCGAGAGGCTGCTGGACGCCGCCGATTACCCCGAGGTGGCCAGGGAGGCGGTCGCCGAGATGCACCGCCAGGTCGGTGATCTCGCGGTCGACGAGCGGGGAATCGCCCGCCGCGGTCTGCTTCTGCGCCACCTGATCTTGCCGCACGAGCTGGCGGGAACCGCCGAGGTGGCGGCCTTCGTCGCCGGGTTGAGCCCCGCAACCTACTTCAACCTGATGGACCAGTACCGCCCCTGCTTTCGAGCATTCGAGTCCCCGGAGATGGCCCGTCCCCCGAGCGCGAGAGAGCTGAAAGACGCCCGCCGGCACGCCGAAGCCGCCGGCTTGCGGCGTTTCGATTGAGAACTCTCCTCAGGCCACCATCGCTTGATCCGCCGCGTGCGATAAGCGATCATTGGATCCTGCGTCGTCGCACATCTTGTGTCGGCGGGCGTTGACCGGCTGGCGACGTCAGCGTGTACCCTGTGGAGCCGAAACGTGGAAAGGAAAAGGTCATGCCGGATCGACCGCAGCTGAAGAGCATAGAGCTTCACGGATTCAAATCTGTGGATTCAGAAGGCCAGACTATCGAATTGAGTCCAGTCACGGTGCTTTTGGGGGCCAAAATGGCTCTGGAAAGAGCAACCTGGTGTCGTTTTTCGGGATGCTCAACTACATGACGACCGGCGACCTGCAGCGGTATGTGGCAGATCAGGGATTCGCCGATTCGCTTCTCTATTTCGGCGCGAAAACGACGTCGAAAATCGAGGCTCGCCTTTTGTTTGCCGATGATCAGTCGAACGACGAATACCATTTCATTTTGCGACGCGACGCTACGGGACGGCTTTTTTTCCAGGACGAAAAAATTTTGTTTCACGCCGAGGGGCATGATGAGCCGCAGGAGTATGAGTTCGGCGGCGGGGTCAAGGAATCGCAACTGAAGGAAGCGACAGACGGAGGTGGAGGGGATAAAACTCTTCGCTTCGTATACGGTTTACTCTCGCGCTGTCGAGTGTTCCAATTTCACGATACGTCCTCGACGGCAAAAATCAGAACCGAGGGATACATCGACGACTCGCGCTATCTTCGGAGCGATGCGGGAAACCTGGCCGCCTTCCTTCGTGGGCTCAAGATGCAGAACGGAGGCGAGCGCTACTACGAGCGGATTGTACGACACATACGGCAGATGGTTCCACAGTTCGATGACTTCGATCTCAAGCCGTCGCTGGAAAACGAGAACTACGTTCGTCTGAACTGGCGCGAGCAGGGGTCGGACTACCTCTTCGGGCCGCACCAGCTGTCCGATGGATCGTTGCGGTTCATGGCGTTGACGACCCTCTTCATGCAACCCCCGGAGCAGCGGCCACAGTTGATTGTCGTCGACGAGCCGGAGTTGGGACTGCATCCGGCCGCGATCTCGTCGCTCGCCGGTATGGTGAAAGCCGCACCACCCAGGACACAGGTCCTGCTGGCAACGCAGTCGCCGAGGCTGGTGGATGAATTCGACCCCGATCAGGTGATAGTGGTAGAGCGCGATGAGAGGCGACCGCGCACCGTCTTCAGGCGGCTCCAGGAGAAAAAGCTCACAGAGTGGCTCGGTCGGTACTGCCTCAGCGAGCTCTGGGAAAAGAACGTTCTGGGAGGGCGCCCTTGAAGTCCCTGAGACTGCATATCACTGCGGAAGGTCAAACCGAGGAGCGATTCGTGAAAGAAGTCCTGGCGCCGCACCTCGGGGAACACGGTGTGTGGGCAGATGCGCGGTGCGTGCTGACGAGCAAGGAAAAACGTGCCGGGGTTGAGTATCGAGGGGGCTTTCGCAGGAGCACTCCTTACCGGACCGTAAAAGCGGATATTTGTGCGTGGATGAAGGAAGACCAGGGATCGGATGCATTTTTCACAACGATGTTCGATCTGTATGCATTGCCGAATGACTTCCCCGGATACGCACAAGCGTCCAGAGAGAGCGACCCCTACGATCGGGTCAGCCACTTGGAAAACGCCCTGCAAGAAGACATCACGAACGAACTGAATGACCGACGCTTCGTCCCCTACGTCCAGCTTCATGAGTTCGAGGCTCTGGTTCTTGCCGATCCGCAAAAGCTCGATTGCGAATTCTTGGAGCATGGAAAACCGATCCGGCGTTTGGTCGAAATGCTGTCAGAGGTAGGTGGTAATCCAGAGCTGATCGATGACGGAGAAGAGACAGCGCCATCGAAGCGAATAGTGTCAGAGATTTAGGAGTACGAGGGGAAAAAGGCGACTTCCGGTCCACTGGTTGCAGATAAAATCGGCATGGCCGAACTCCAGAGAAAATGTCGCCATTTCTGTGCGTGGGTAGACCATCTGAAAAACTATTCTTAGCTCTATCTACGTAATGTTGCGAACCTGTTCGAGGCCAGACTCCCCAAACCGACTGAACCGAGGATCGAGCTTTGCTTCCCGCCGAGCGCGCCGAGTCTGCTATCCTGATCGTGTGAGACGTCGGGATTCCAGCTCGACCATCGAGGCCGTGCTCGGCCGGCTCGCGATCACGGCGGTGCTCGCCGCCTGGTCGGCGGGATGCGGCGCGGCTTCGGATTCGCGCGCCGACGCCGCCGAGGCCCGCCGGCCCGGCTCCGTGGCCGAGCTGGTGCAGTGCACGAGCGAGTGGTGCGACGTGGTCGTCGACTGCTCGGCGCTCGTGCGGGAAGAGGCCCCGTTCAACCGCTGCATCGTCTACGTCGACGACCTCGAGGGCTTCGGCTGCGAGACCGCGCCCGACGCGATCCGCTGCGCAGACGCGGGCGGAGCCAACCAGCACCTGCTCCGAGAATGCTGCCCGCTGCGCTGACCGCGCGAGCAGCCGGCTTCGAGCAGCGAAGATCACGGCATCAGGCGCGGGCGATAGCCAGTGCCTGCGCGGGGAAGAGGATTCGCGGGTGCTCGGGCTCGTCGTTCAGGAAATCGAAGTCGCTCGGATTGAGGGTTGCTATCCCTTCTTGCCCGTGGACGATCGCCGTCGCGGCGATGTTGGCGTCGTGAATCCGTTTGCCTTTCAGCGAGTGTCGTCGCACCAGCTCGACCAGCTCGTCCCAGACGCGCTCCGTCTCTTCGAGAAGCGCGGCTCGTCCGCACACCTGCTCGACGTTGGAGATGGCGCCCGCGGGATCGAGACCGAGCCCGTTGACCTCCGGCGGCCGGGTGGCAACCGCCAGGTACTCGCGAAGAACCTGACCGCTCAGCGAAAGCGGGATCCCGGCGGCCCGCAGCAAGGCGATCGACTCTTCGTGGTGCTCCCGCGTGGTGTCGGTGGCGCAAAGCAGGACGTTTGTGTCCAGGAAAAGGGGGCTATCTGCCGCCATCGCCATAGATCTCGTCCCGATCGAAGGTTCCGCGCCTGCCCGAGGAGACCGTGATCAATTCCAACGACGAGGCCGCCTCGTTGCGCGGGGCGAGACGCGAGGCCCGCTCGAGGATGTGGTGCAGCTCGCCCTGCAGCGAGCGATGGTTGGACGCGGCCAGCCGCTTGAGCCGCGCCAGCACCTGCTCGTCCAGGTTCCTGATCAGTACCGATTTCATACTGGTATCATAATGGAATACACAACAGCAGTCAACACCCAACCGGCACCCCGCCTTCGACCCGTCGACCAAAAACCCAATAATTACAAAAAGTCGTCGGGTCCGGGCGATCTCATCGCCGCGGGCGTCGACGACGACGGCTTCGCCCGCGCCTACCGTCACGACGGCGGGGGCTGGAAGCCGCTCGATACGCCCAGCGAGCCGGCCACGTTCTTCTCCGCCGTCTGGGGCGGCGCCGCGCTTCAGTGGGTCTGACACCCGCGCTTCAGGGTCCGCGCTTCAGTGGGTCTGACACCCGCGCTTCAGGGTCTTCAGTTTGTAGACGCACGGGTCAAGCTGCGGAGGCTCTACCCGATCTTGGAGGCCTGACGTGCTACTAGTGCCGAGGTAGAGCCCCCGCTAGAAATTGCGGCGACATAACGGCGAGTTCCCGTGTTCCGCGGGCTGCGGCTCGGCCAGAAAAAAGCCCGCCTCGACGATTTCGAGGCGGGCTTCGCGGTGACCCCAAGGGGAATCGAACCCCTGTTTTCGGCGTGAGAGGCCGACGTCCTAGACCGCTAGACGATGGGGCCCTCCTTGGCTCGGGGACCAGGATTCGAACCTGGATTAACGGGGCCAGAACCCGTCGTCCTGCCGTTAGACGATCCCCGACCGCCGGAGGTTTCTAGCCAAAGGGGAGTGCGGTGTCAAGCCTTGTGGCGGCGAGGAGTGATTGGCGCGGCGCGATCGCGCCGCGCGAGAAGGCTTCGAAGAAAAAGAGCTAGCGGGCCTTCTTGGCCTTGGTCACCGGCCCCTTGCTCTTCTTCTTGCCGGACTTCTTGGCGGCGCCGGCCTTCTCGGCCTTGGTCACCGGTCCCTTGCTCTTCTTCTTGCCGGATTTCTTCACGGCGCCGGCAGGAGCGGCGCCGACCTTCATCGCGCCGATCGTGCCCTTCATCTCCTTGCCGGCCTCGCCCTTCTCGGCCTCGGTCGCGGTCATCGGCGGCGTGGGGATCTTCTTCTTGCCGGCCTTTTCGCGGAAGCGCTTGCCCACTTCGGGTACGATCATGTTTTCGTACTTCTTCTCGCCCACCGAGAGCATCAGGTTGACGATCTTGATCGGAGACTCGTCCTCTTCGGCCGCCTCTTCGCCTGCTTCTTCCTCGGCGTCCTCGCTTTCGAGTTCGCCTTCGAAATGATCCTTGACAGGCTCGATTTCAACCGACTGCTCCTCGCCGTTGGCGTCCTCGATCACCACCTTCTCCACGTTGGCGTCCTCGACAGAGAGCGCCTCGTCGGCCATGTCCCGCAGGTAGACCAGCAGCTTGTCCCCCTCCTGGACGACCTCCATCTTGGTCTCGTCGATCACGTGGACGACCCCGCCGTACTTGGCCTCCAGATCGGTCTCGAGCGGCTCCACCTCGACGTCCTCGAATCTACCTTCCGAGATCTCGTCGGTGGCCATCTCGTAGACCTTGACATCGAAATCGTAGACGTCATCGGTCATGCCCGCGATCGTGCCCTGCAGCTTGCCGTCCTCGGGGTAGAAGACCACGGAGCGATCGGCGTCTTCTTCTTCTTCGCCCTCGGCGTCCTGCTCGGCCTTGTCGGGGGTGGCGATCACCTCCATCTTGACCTTGTCGAAAGAGGGCTCGGCACCTTCGTACCTCTGCACGTAGAAGTCGACCTTACCCTCGGCGCCGGTGGCCAGCTCGACCATCCAGTCGCCCATCTTCTGCGTGGTCCCGCCGTGAGCCGGCTCGGCCGAGGCGTAGACTATCTTGGGCGCCTCGGGCTCCTGGGGCTGCTCGGGCTGCTGCGCCGCCTGCTGCTGGACGGCCGGGGCCGGAGGAGCCGGAGCCGCCGGAGCCGGAGGCGCCTCCTGCTTGCACGCCACAACCACGCAGGCCACACAGGCCAGCGCCGCGATGATGATTGTCTTGGATGGTTTCATGGTTCTCCCTCTTCTCTTCGGTTGCTCCGGACCGACCGGGCCCGGGCGAATCACGTTGTCCTCTTTTTCCTCGAACCCAAAATTCTACTCCCATCACCACATTTCGATCAAGCGCGCTTTGCGCTCCTTTTTCGAAAGCGCGGCAAGCGGCCCGATCTCGTGCTCGACTCTACGGTGGACGAGGCGCGGCGCCTAGCTATTCAAGAATCATTTTCTACGCACGAAGCACCTCTCCGGAATCCCCTCGAGAGCGCGAATCGCGACGCTTTGCTCGATGAAGCGGGCCGTGACCGGGTCCCGGTATCCGCTCGGGGCGCCGGGACCCGCGGCGCCGAGCGCCTCGCTCAGGCGTCGCATCGCAAGCTCCCTGAGGTACTTGCCGATCATCGAGGCCGCGGCGATCGGGAGGTGATCGGCGTCGCCATCCCGGATGAACCGCAGCTCGCCGATGCTCTCCACCCGGTAGACGCTGATCTCGGGCTCCTCCCGCAGGGCGCTCCAGCGATGTCCGAGCGCGTCCAGCCAGCGTCCGTAGCGGCGCGTGGACCCCACCTTGCCGCACAGGGCCAGCACCTCTTCTCCACCGGCCCGACCCACTGCCGCCAGCGCGCCGAGCATCGCCCGAAAGTCGAGCTCCAGCTTGCCGACGCTCTCGACCGCCGCGTTGAGCGCTCCGGGGCAGAGCAGCGCGGAGCGCGCCGCGCGCGGGCGGATGCCGGCCGCGTCGAAGCGCCTCCGCGCCTCGCTGATCTCGGGGCGGCGGCCGCCCCAGCGGGGCAGGATGTCTTCGCCGGCCTCGCATGCGATCCCGGCCCCGCGCCGGCCGGCCGAGTCGGGGCAGGGCGCCGGCACCGGCGGCGGCGCAAAGACGGAATCGACTAGCCGCGCGTGGGTCGCCGAGTCCGCGCCCATGACCTCCAGCCACCCGAGCGCGATCCGCTCTCCAAGGGCGGGATTGGTCCGTTTCCAGAGCAGCTTGGAGTCGCCGGCGGGCAGATCCTCTCCGGCCAACGACCAGAACAGCTCGCGATCGTAGGCCGAAGCCTCGAACGCCGCGGCCGTGACCACCAGCGGCCCCAGCCGAGGACCGAGACCGTTCTCGTCGATGCCCGCGATCAACATGCCGCGTAGAACTGTCCTTTCCCTGCGGGCCCGCGCCAAGAATAGCACTTCGAGCTGTGGATATCTGCCGCTTCAGTCCTCGATCGGCTCGGGCCGGCCGCCGTCAAGCTCGGGGCCGAGGCCGATCACGCGCACCGGGGCCGGGCAGTAGCAGCCGCCTCGATCGTCGGTCCATTCGACGAACTCGCAAGAGTCGGCCAGGCAACTCTCTTCGTCCGGGTATCCGTCCCACTCCCGCCCGTTGCCGAGCTGGCCGGCCGAGTTGTTCCCCCAGCAGTAGACCGTCTGGACCGGCGTCCAGATTCTGGCCGGACTGCCCGCCCGCGTTGCACGCCGTCGCCACCAGCGCCGCCAGGCAGCACGCCCGCCTTCAAAACCTGCTCCCGCGCTGCGTCGTCTCATCTTCTCCTGGTCGTACCAGCCGCCGGCGACGAACCGCACGCCCTTTTGACCTCGCGCATCGTCGTCTCCCTGTTGGTTGGTGCCGCATCCCCCGCGGATGGACAGCTGATTACCAACAGAATAGCTTTGCGACCGATGGGCTCGCAAGCGTTTTCTCGCGCCGGGCGGGCAGAAAAGACGAGGTCGGTTACCGCACCGCCTGCAAGATCAGCCCGAGCAGCGGACCTCACAGAAAAAAGCTACAGCGCGGATTGCTCTTTCGCTCGGGTTTTCCGCCGGGATTCCGGGCGAATTCCCGGCGTTGACCGACCCGGCCGGTTGGGCATACAGTCGATTGCTGTCAATTGAGAGAAGATGAACTCGTTGCCAAGGAGTCGTCAGATGAGCCAGGGTCCAGGATACGGGTCTCCTCAGCAGGGCTCGGGGTACACCGTGGAGCAGGCGCTCGACCTGATGCGGTCCGTGCCGGTCGAGGGGCTCAACGAGAAGCTGGTCGTCCAGGTGATCCGCAGGACGCTGGAGAGCGCCGGGATCAGCATCCCGCAGCTGCTCGACGAGGTCGGGCGGCGCCAGGACCAGGTGACCAACGAGATCGTGCGCATCCAGGGAGAGATCGCCAACCTGCACCAGGAGATCGAGGCCAAGTCGGCACAGGTCGCCAGCTACCAGCAGCAGCTCGCCGAGATCGGGTCGCTGCGGGAGAAGTTCGAAGATTGATCGAGTCATCGAGTTGGACGCTCGCCGCGCTCGTCGCGGTCGGGATCGCGGCCGGCTGCGGCGCCGGCAGGTACGGATTCGCCCGCGAGTACACGCCGCTCGACGCCGAAGAGCCCTACCTGGAGAAGGCCTCGGCCTTCACCTTCGAGGCCGTGGTCAGCGATCCCGCGGACTTCAGGGACGATCTGATCGGCTGGTTCGGGGTGGTGGAAAAGGTCGAGCCGGCCGACGACGGCCGCTGGAAGGTGCGGATGGCGCACCGCAAGCACCAGCGCCGCCACCTCTGCGAGGACGAGACCAGCTCCTCGTGCCGCGTGACCGTGCACTTCAAGAGCTCGGGTGGGTTCACCGCCCTGCTCGACCTGCGTCCCGAGGACGTGCGCCCCGGGCTCGACAAGGTGCAGCCGGGCACGCTGATCAAGGTCTACGGCAAGGTCCGCTGCCGGGAGAACGATGACGAGGAGATCGTCTGCGACTACGACGATCGCGGGGGCGTGCTGCTCGACGGAGTCTGGTACCGCCAGTGGCCGGCCCGCTACTACGTGACCACCCGCGCCGCGGCTACGATGCGCCGTTGAGCCCCCTCTCCAGCGGCACCGCCCCTGTTATCGATTTGTAGAAGAGGCGGGCCAGCGAGAGCCACAGCTTCTCGTCGAGGCTCCCCTCCGGCAGCCTGGGCAGCAGGATCGCCGGCTCGGAGGTGAGGCTCTCGATCCGCTCCAGGCTGCGCCGCTCGGCCTCCTGTCGCGAGACCGCGGCGGCGCCGGCGCTCAGCCAGGCCGGGATCTTTCCGGCGCGGCGGGCGCGCTCGACGGCGCGCACAAGCTCCGGCGGCGGCTCGAACGGCGTGACCATGTTGACCACCGCGCGGCGCGCCTTCAGCCCCATCCCGTCCAGCGCCTCGACCAGCTCGACGGTCTCGTTGATCGCCATCTCGGTGGGAATCGCGACCGGGAGCACCTCGAAGCGCTCGGGATCGGACATCAATCGCACGCGCCGCTCGGCCTCCTCCCGCATCCGGCCGGCCGGGATCGACCTGGCGATCGAGCGCGGCAGCGAGAGCACCTCCAGCCCGTGGCCGGTGGCCGGGGAGTCGAAGACGACCAGGTCGAACTCGGGCTCGCCGTCCACCTCGCGCAGCGCGTGGTGGGTCGCCTTGCCGAACATCGCCCACTCGGCCAGGCCGGGGACAGCGTCGAGAAACGAGCGCACCAGCGGGCTGCCGAAGACCAGCCGGTGCAGCACCCTGGAGCGCAGCACTTGCAGGCCGTACTCCTCGCGCGCGGCGACCGGATCGAGGTTGACGGCGAACAGACGCTCGGAGATGCGCCGTATCTCGCCATCGAGCGAGACTCCGCCCAGCAGGTCGGTGTAGCGCAGCGGGGCGTTGGCCAGGCAGACCAGTGTCCGCTTGCCGCGCCGCGCCGCGCAGCGCCCCACGATCATCGAGATGGTGGTGCGACCCACGCCGCCCTTGCCCGCCACGACGATCATCCTCCTGTCGAACAGGTCGCTCACCGGGATTCGCGGCTCCGCGAAGTCGGCCCGCGCCAGCTCTCTCGCAACGCTGCGATGAAGCGCTCACCGGCCTCGGGATCCACGCCGGCGATCAGCACGCGCCAGGGACCGACCGCCAGCGTCACGCGGCTGCGGCCGCGCCCCTCGGGCACCACCAGGTAGGCGAGCAGGTCGATCGCAACGCCGGCGGCGACCACCGCGGCTCCCACCAGCGCCAGGTAGGGGTAGCCGGCGCGCAGCCCGTCCACCAGCCACTGGATGCCCAGCCAGGTACCGACCGCCAGGCAGCCGAAGCCGATCACGAGGTGCACGTGGCGCCAGCGGCGCTCGAAGCGAGCGGCGTCGACATCGAACACCGGCGAGACCGTCCGCGCGCGGCGAAAGCGTTTTCCGCCGATGGTCCAGGCCTCCTCGAGCGAGATCGTGTCGCCCGCGACGCTGGCCACGGCGGTGCGGCGCAGCGCCAGCAGGTAGCGGCCGGCGAGCACCAGCAGACCGCGCACCAGCGCCAGGCCGGTGACCACCATCAGGATGCGCAACGGCATCCAGGCGCGGCGCCTGACGAGCAGCCCGGAGATGCGCGCCTCGCGCTCTCCTCTGGAAGAATCGGCGGGCTTCATCGTCGCGTATCCTAGCCAACCCCGCCCTTCGGGACAACATAGTGGCCTCTCAAATCCGAAATCGTCGGGTCGAAGAGGCACGGTCGCGATATTTTCTTGGCGTCGATGGCGGCGCCCGGCGCCGGTTGATGCTATTATTCGACGCGGATATGTTCTCTTCGGGGCTCCGGCGGAGCCGCAACGAACGGAGTGGAGAAGATGAAAATCGAGTCAGTCACGACGGCGATCGCGCTCGCAGCGATCGCGCTCGCACCCCTGGGCTGCGGTCCGAGCTACGTGCGCGGATCGGAGATGGAGGGCCTGGACGACTACGCGATGAGCACCGGGCTCGACAAGCGCGACCTCGAGAAGCTGTTCGACGAGAACGTGGCCTCCCTGCTGGAGTCGGCGATCGCGCAGAAGTGGAAGGCCGAGCCCGAGCCTCCGGTCGTCTCGCTGTTTCCGATCTCCAACGAGACCAGTGAGCACGTGCGCGACCAACTCGACGCGCTGCTGTCCAAAATGGAGACCAAGCTGATCAACAGCGGGATGGCGACCGTGGTCGACCACGCCAGGCAGCAGGAGCTGATCGAGGAGGTGCGCAAGCAGCAGGGCGGCGCCTTCGACGAGGCCGAGTCGGCGCGAGTCGGGCGCCAGCTCGGGGCGCGCTATTTCCTGACCGGCAAGGTCTACGACTCGGCGGAGAGGACCGAAGGCGAGCGGCGCGTCCAGTACTTCCTGTTCATGAAGATCGTCGACGTGGAGACGGGCGTGGTGCGCTGGCAGAACGAGGCCAACCTGACCAAGGGGCTCGTCGACTAGTGCCTCGTCAACCCCACAATGCCGGGTCGGGCCGGCCCTCATCGACGATCCCTGCGTCACTCCTCCTCGAATTGGCACCGCCAGTCCTTCGTCGTCGTTCCTTGGCCTCGCCGATGATCTCTCGCCCCGTACCCGAAATCGTCGGGTTGACGAGGCACTAGTCGCATGCGCCGTCGGCGACATCATTGTTGGCCGCTGCCGGTTCTGCTCGTCGCGCTGGCGGGTTGCGCCGGCTACCAGGGCGATGTCGAGACCGTGCGCAAGGCGCTGCTGGCCGGCGACAAGCGCGCCGCGCTCGCCGAGGTCGACCGCGCGCTCGACGTGGACGAGCCCGGCGAGCTTCCCGACGACGTGGGCGGAGACAACGCCCTTCTGGTGCTGGAGCGCGGTACGATCGAGCAGGGCCTCGGCGATTTCGATTCGGCCTCGCGCGACTTTCGGGTCGCGGACAAGCACCTCGAGCTGCTCGACCTGACGAACGACACGATGGGCAACATCGGCAAGTGGATGTTCAGCGACGACGTCACGATCTACAAGGCGCCGCCCCACGAGAAGCTGTTGCTCAACGCGCTGGGAATGATCAACTACCTGGCGCTCGGCGACCTGGAGGGCGCCCGCGTCGAGGCGCGTCGTTTTCGGATCGTCCGCGACTACCTGAGAGACGCCGAGACGCCGGAGATGGCGCGGCTCAGGCTCGGCAGCTACCTGGCGGGCTTCACCTGGGAGATGTCGGGACGCCACGAGCAGGCGCTGCGTTCCTACGGCGAGGTGCTGTCCCTGGGCGGCGAGCATCCCTCGCTGGAGGATCCGGTTCGCCGGCTGGCGGCCTGCACCGGGCAGCGGCCGGCGGGAGTCGAGCGGCTGCTGGCCGGCGAGGAGGAGACTCCGGACGGCTGCGACGTGCCGCTCTCGGAGCGGGGCACGCTGCTGGTCGTGAGCGGGGTCGGCCTGGCGCCGCACAAGATCGCGCGGCGGATTCCGATCGGCGCCGCGCTGGTGATCGCCGGCACCGCGACGTACGGGCCCGGCCTGGGCGCATCCAACAGGACGCGCGCCAACGAGCTGGCGGCCAAGGGGCTGCTCAAGTTCGTCAACTTCCCCGAGCTGCGAAAGTCGCCCCCGCGCTTTCGCAGGGTGCGGGTTTCGGTCGGCGGGAGGCGGATCGGCACCGAGCTGGGGCAGAACGTCACGGCTCGGGTGGTGGAGGCCTGGGACCGGATCAAGGGCACCTTGATGGCCGCGGCGATCGTGCGGATGATCACCCGCGCCGTGGCCGGCGAGGCGGCCAACCAGGCGGCGAAGAGCGGCGGCGCGGCGGGCGGCCTGGCGCTGTTGGCCGGGCTGGCGGTCGAGGGGGCGCTGACCGCGGCGGACACGCCGGACACGCGTTCGTGGGTCACCTTGCCCTCGCACGTGGTACTCTCGCGCTGTGAGGTGGAGCCGGGTCGCCACGAGGTGATCGTGGAGCTGAGCGGAGCCGCCGGTCGCGAGAGACAGACGCGGATCGTGGACGTACCCGGCGGAGGATTCGCCGTGGTAGCGATATCGACGATGCGGTGACGAGCTGCAAAAGAGGAAGAGAGGATAGCCATGAAACCTACCGACTCGACGAAGCTGGCGGCCTGGGGGGCGATCATCGCCGCGCTGGCCGTGACCCTGGCCTCGCCCGTGTTCGCGCTCGACGCCTACCGGGATCGCAAGGGCCTGTTCACCGGAGTGGGGCTGGGCGGCGGCGTCGCGGTCCAGGACGGCGAGCCGGGCGGCGAGATCCTGCTGGAGTTGGCCGCCGGCGGCGGCGCCAGCGAGAAGCTGACCTTCGCCCTGGACCTGGATATCTGGTTCCAGCTGATCGACGACCGGCAGAACTGGCTGGTGGTCCCCGGTCCGGAGCTGAACTACTTCCTGACCGACGGCCTGTTCCTGCGCGCCGGCGTGGGGATGGCGCTGGTGTTCGTCCGCGGGGAGAAGGTGCACGACGTCGCCACTCCGGGCACCGCCGTCGAGGACAACGATTTCGCGCTGGGTTTCGACGGCTCGCTGGGGCTGGGTTACGAGTTCTTCGTCAACTCGAATCTGGCGCTGGGGTTGGCCGTGGAGGGCGATTATTTCCTGATCGACGATCACGACGACGTGCTGGGAGCGAGCTTTTCGGTGGGAATCAGGTACTACTGAGCGATGTCGATTTTCACCCATTCGTTCTTTGCGGTCGCGCTGGTGCCGTTGCTGTGCGCCTCCTGCGGCGGAGCCGGGCGCGGCGGCGCGGCCGCAGAATCGCCGGGGCGACACGCGCTGGACGGCTACCGGGCGCCGACCGCCGAGGGGCCGCGCGGCGAGCTGCTCTCCGGCGAGCTGGGCTCCGGCTCCCCGGAGAGCTGGAGCGAGGGCGAAATTCCCGAAAACGCCGATCGCCAGCAGCTATTGGCGGCCGGCCGGCGCGCGCTGGAGGAGGGCAGAGTGGACGAGGCGGTCTCGATCGCCGACGTGCTGGTCGTGCTGGACTCCGAGGACGCCGAGTCGCTGGAGCTGCGCGCTCGCTGCCTGAAACGCGCGGGCGACTCGGAGGCCGCGCGCGAAGACCTGGAACGCTGCTGTGATCTGGGGCGCGAGAGCTGCTGCGACGGCGGATAGGATTTCAAGAGAGCGACGAGGTCTCCCCTCGGCGGCGCAGCACGCGCTGCACGCGCCGGGCCAGCTGTGTGGCGGTGAACGGCTTGTCGATCATGTCGACCTCGCCGCGGCGGACTCCGTGGCCCACGATCGTGTCGTCGGCATGGCCCGACATGAACAGCACGCGCAGATCGGGGTTCGACTGGTCGAGCAGCGCGGCCAGCTCTCCGCCGTGCAGGCCCGGCATCACCACGTCGGCCAGCAGCAGGTCCAGCTCGCCGCCCAGCCGCCGACCGAGCTCGAGGGCCTGCTCGCCGCTCGTCGCCGTGATCACCTCGCAGCCGCAGCGCTCGAGCACGCGGACCACCAGATCGCGGAGCATCTCCTCGTCCTCGACGACCAGCACCGTGCCGCGGCAGCGCGCCAGCGTCGCGTCTTCGACGCCGCGCTTTCCCGCGGCCGCCCGACCCCGGGCCAGCGGCAGGTAGACCTCGAAGGTCGAGCCCCGGCCGGGCTCGCTGTGGACCGCGATTCCGCCGCCGCCAGCGCGGGCGACGCCGTAGGCCGACGACAGCCCCAGCCCGCTCCTGTCGGGCCTGGTGGTGAAGAACGGCTCGAAGGCCCGCGAGCGCGTCTCTGCGTCCATTCCGCAACCGCTGTCGACAAACTTCAGCACGCCGCAGGGGAGATCGGCGTCCTCGGCCAAAATTCCTTTTTCCGCGCCCTCGGTCTTTTCGACCGAGATCGCAAGGCGGCCTCCGTCCGGCATCGCGTCCTTGGCGTTGCTGGTCAGGTTGAGCAGCAGCTGCTCGAGCTGCGCCGGGTCGGCCAGTACCGGCACCGCCCGCGAGCCGGGCTCGATATCCAGCCGCACGTCTTCACCGGCGAGTCGCTCCAGGATCTCGCGAGTGTCCCGCAGCAGCTCTGCCAGGTCCACCGCGCGCCGTTCGGCCGGGCGCTCGCGGCTCAGCTCCAGCAGGCGCCGCGTGAGACCGATCGCCCGGCCGGAGGCGGAGGCGATTTTCTCGATCTGAATCCTGTGCGGCGCGTCGGGCGGCAGATCGAGCAGCAGCAGCTCGGCGTGCCCCTGGATCGTCGCCAGCGAGTTGCTGAAGTCGTGGGCCACTCCGCCGGCCAGCCTGCCGATCGCCTCCATCTTCTGGGTCAGCCGCGTGTGCTCCTCGGCGCGTCGCAGCGCCTGCTCGGTGCGCTTGCGCTCCGTGATCTCGCGGGCGATGCCCAGCAGCGCCACCGGCTCTCCGTTGCGATCGACGCGCGCCGCCGCGGCCTCGACCCAGACCCGGCGCCCATCGCGGGTGCGCAGCCTGTACTCGTTGGGCCGGCTGTTGCTGCCGTGCTCCTGCAGGTGGACCATCTCCTTCAGAACGCGGGGCACGTCCTTCTCGTCGACCAAGTCGGTGAAGCCGACCGAGGTGACCTCTTCGGGAGCGTATCCCAGCAGATCCAGAGCTCGCTGGTTGGCCTCGAGGAACTGGCCGTCTAGCCCCATCACGAACACCAGGTCCAGCGAGTTCTCGAACAGGGCGCGGTAACGCCGTTGGATTTCTTCTCGCGACTCCTCGGCCCGGCGAAGATCGGTGATGTCCGAGACGAACCCTTCCAGCGCCAGCGGCTCGTCGCCGTAGTCGTACTCGCCTGCGCCGAGCTCGGAGACCCAGCGTTCCTCTCCGTCCGGTCGGCGCAGACGGTAGACGAGCTGGTAGGGGCGTCGCTCCGAGACGGCGCGGGAGATTTCGTCCAGCGCCCCGTCGCGGTCGTCGGGGTGGACCAGCTCTCCCCAGGCGGGCGCGGTGTCGCCGATCAGATCCCGCGGCTCGAGCCCGGTCAGAGCGCGGCAGCCCGCGCTGACGAACTCCATCGTGCGCTGCTCGTCCGGGCGGCAGCGGTAGACCATCCCCGGCAGGTTGGCGAGCAGGCGTTCGTACTGGATCGCGTCGCCGCTCATCTCTCCTTCGGGGCTCCGCAAAGCCCGGCCAGCCTCAGTCTCCCAACAGGGCGATCAGCACCGCCTTCTGGGCGTGCAGCCTGTTCTCCGCCTGGTCGAAGACGACCGAGTGCGGTCCGTCCATCACTCCGTCGGTGATCTCGCGACCCCGCTCGGCCGGCAGGCAGTGCATCACGATCGCGTCGTCCGCCGCCAGGGAAACCAGCTTCTCGTCCACGCGAAAGCCCTCCAGCAGGCGCGCGCGCTCCTTGCTCTTGTCTTTTTCTCCCATCGAGGCCCAAACATCGGTGTAGATCACGTCCGCGCCGGCGACCGCCTCGGCCGCGTCGTGGACCACCCGTACCTCCGAGACACCGGCCGCCCTGGTCTCGGCGAGAACGCCCGCGTCCGGCTCGGTCTGCGGCGAGGTGCCGATCCGCAGATCGATTGGAATTCGCTGCGCCATCCGCATCCAGGAGTTGGCCAGGTTGTTTCCGTCTCCCAGGTACGCGACGCGCAGGTCGTCGATCCGGCCCTTGTGCTCGAGCACGGTCTGCATGTCGCCCATCAGCTGGCAGGGGTGCAGCAGGTCGGTCAGCATGTTGACCACCGGCACGTCGGAGTGCCGGGCCAGCTCGGTCACCTGCTCGTGGGAGAAGGTACGGATGCAGATCGCGACGAAGTAGCGCGACATCACCTTGGACACGTCGTAAATCGACTCCCGCTTGCCCAGCTGGATCTCCTTGTCGGTGATGTAGACCGCGCTGCCGCCCAGCTGGCGGAAACCGACCTCGAACGAGCAGCGCGTGCGCAGTGAGGCCTTGTGGAAGATCAAAGCGCCCACTCCACCGCGCAGCACGTTCGGAGATTCTCCGCGCGCGGTCTTCTTCTTGACCTCGATCGCCAGCTCCAGGTTCCGCCGAATCTCGTCGGCGGTGAAATCGGTGACGGACAGAAAATCGCGTTTCATTCAGACCTCCAGTTCGAGATCGCTTTCGATCATCTCGATCGCCTCGGCGGCGATCAGGCCCACGGTCCAGCTCTCGGCGCCGGCCGGGCCGGGCTCGCCGTCGTCCGTCTCTATCTTTCGCTCGTCGTCCAGCAGCCCGCGCAGCGGATCCAGCGACCGCTCGTCGCCCAGGTCGGCCAGCGCCTCGATCGCGGTCACCACCATCTCGGGGTCGGCTACGGTGAGGAAGCGCTCGATCTGCGCGGTGACGTCCACGCCCTCCAGAAAGGAGAGCAGGAAGATCATCTCCTCGGCCGCCTCTCCGCCGCGCTCCAGCGTCCAGTCGATCGCCGGGCGGAGCCGATCGAGGCCGCCCTCGCTCAGCGGAGCCAGCGCTCCCAGGGCCAGCTGTCTCACCTCGGGGCTCTCGTGCTCGAGGCAGGGGGCGATCAGCAGCGCCGCCCGCTCGGGAAGCAGCTGCGCCAGGTCGACGGCGCGCACCAGCTCCAGCGGCGCGGGATCGTCGGGGCCGGTCCCGGACAGCGCCGCGGCGAACAGCGACCCCAGGGCCGCGGCGCTCTCGCCGGCGGGGCGCTGTGCGAACAGATCCCTTTGCTCGGCGATCTCCTCGTCCAGTCTTCCGATCCGCTCGATTATCTCCTCAGCCTTCATCCCAGCCGGCTCCTTTCTGGACAGTGCCTCGTCAGCCTCCCGCGCAGCGAGGCGATCCGGTACCCGGTTTCATACCAGAGCCGCCCGGTGAAGTGTAGCCGCGAGATTGGCAACCGCTTAGGGCTCGCGCAAGAATAACTTCGGCATTCGGCCGCCGATCCGTTCCGGCCCGCGGCGTCGCTCGTCGGTTGAATACGTCAATGTATTCGCCCTCATCCCTCCTTGCGGGCCGGGCGCCTCGGCAGCCTCGGTGCGTCGAACCTATTCTTGCGCGAGCCCTTAGAGCTGCCTCCAATGACCGTTCCTGCTCCTCTGCGGCGCTACGGTTCGCTTAGTCCCCGAAACGTGAGCACGGCCGCGGATGACGTGCATTGGCGCGAGCGAAAGCGGTTTTGGCCGATGGCTTTTTGCAACGTTGGGGTCGATTTTGATCTGTGAAGGCTTTGCGGCTAGACTGCGCTTTCTCCCGGCGCGGTGTCGATGGCGGCGCGCCGGGCTCTCATCGCCGGAGGCGATCGCGATGGCCGACAACCTTTACGATGTCCTGAAAGAGCGCGGGTTCGTGCAGCAGTGCAGCGATCATGAGGCGGTTCGCGAGCTGCTCTCGGGCGAGGGCGTTCCGATCTATATCGGTTTCGATCCCACGGCGCGCAGCCTGCACGCCGGCAGCCTGGTGCCGATCATGGGCCTCGTGCACGTCCAGCGCGCCGGGCACGTGCCGATCGCGGTAGTCGGCGGCGGGACCGGTCTGATCGGCGATCCGTCGGGCAGAAGCGAGCAACGCAAGCTGCTCGACCGCGACGCATTGCGCGCCAACTTCCAGGGGATTCGTCGCCAGCTGGGCTGCTTCTTGGATTTCGACGGCGGAGAGGCGATCGCGGTGGACAACGCCGAGTGGCTCGAGCCGCTCAACTACGTCGATTTCATGCGCGAGATCGGCCGCCACTTCTCGGTCAACAAGATGCTCTCCTACGAGGCCTACAAGATCCGCATGGAGAAGGGGCTCAGCTTCTTGGAGTTCAACTACCAGATCTGCCAGGCTTACGATTTTTTGGTCCTCTACCGGCGCTACGGATGCCGGCTGCAGATGGGCGGCGACGACCAGTGGGGCAACATCCTGGCCGGCGCCGACCTGATCCGCCGCGAGGAGGGCGCCGACGCGCACGCGCTGACCTTTCCTCTGCTGACCACCGCCTCGGGAGAGAAGATGGGCAAGACGGCGGACGGCGCGGTGTGGCTCGACCCGGAGCTGTTCTCTCCCTACGACTATTTCCAGTACTGGATGAATGCAGACGATCGGGACGTGGGTCGTTTTCTGGCGCTGTTCACCCTGTTGCCGATGGACGAGGTGCGGCGGCTGGCCGCGCTCGAGGGCGCCGATCTGCGCGAGGCCAAGCGCCGGTTGGCTTACGAGGCCACGTTGTTGTGTCACGGCGAAGAGGCGGCCCGGCGAGCTCACGAGGGAGCGCTGGCCGCGTTCGGCGGCGGCGGGGACGTCGAGAGCATGCCGCGCTTCGCCGTCCCTCGCCAGCGTTTGGAGAAGGGTATCCGCGCGGTGGACCTTTTTGTCGAAGCCGGCCTGTGCCGCTCCAAGGGAGAGGCGACCAAGCTGTTTCGCGGGGGAGGAGGACGGATCCGAGATCGCAGGCTCGACAGCCATACGGATGTCATCGGGTTGGACGATTTCGACCGGGATGAGGCGGTCGCGAGGGCGGGCAAAAAGCGTCGCATTAGAATCGTTATCGAATAACGCCAGCTTCCAAATTGGAAGCGCTTGATTTTATTGGATTAATCAAGACTTGTTTCGCGATTTTGTTTTGGAACAATTACTGCTTGACAAGTCTAATGGCCGCTTCTATACATACCGGTCGCCTCGCCGGCTGGGTCGGGTGCGGTGTACCAGCCGGGAACGAGGCTTTTTTGTTTGCCGGCGCTTCCTTGGTCGCGAGGCGCGTCGAAAACGTAGCCGGCTTCGGCTGGTAGGTGAAAGGCTGGCGTAGCTCAACTGGCAGAGCACCTGATTTGTAATCAGGCGGTTGCGGGTTCAAGTCCCATCGCCAGCTCAGCCGCCGGCAGGTGGGCGAGAGAATCGAGGCGGGATTCCCGAGCGGTCAAAGGGAGCAGACTGTAAATCTGCCGGCCAACGGCCTACGGAGGTTCGAATCCTCCTCCCGCCACCGCGGAGGCGGCGCTCGAGAGAGTAGACGATGTCGGAGACTGGACGAGGAACGGACCGGATGATTTCGGCGGGAGTAGCTCAATTGGTAGAGCATCAGCCTTCCAAGCTGAGGGTCGCGGGTTCGATTCCCGTCTCCCGCTCGGATTCCTGTTTGTTCTACGGGAATCGTCCGTTGACCGGTCTCGGGAGGCTCGGGATCTCCGGCTCGATTCCCGTCTCCCGCTCTGGTGACGGTTTGCTGCGCGGGGGGCGATGCGAGGAGGCCCACGTAGCTCAGCAGGTAGAGCACCTCCTTGGTAAGGAGGAGGTCACCGGTTCGAGTCCGGTCGTGGGCTCTGGGACCAGCGTCCAAGGGATGTGAAGCAAGGAAGCGAAGGAGCTTTGTCATGGCCAAGGAGAAGTTCGTAAGGGACAAGCCGCACGTCAACATCGGCACGATCGGTCACATCGATCACGGCAAGACGACATTGACCGCGGCGATCACGAAGGCGTTGGCGAAGGCCGGCGGGGCAGATTTCGTGGCGTTCGACGAGA
>JAWOBP010000154.1:0-11213 GCA_046484285.1 Polyangia bacterium | reverse complement strand
ACGTCAGCCACTACCCCCCCGGCGCCTCCAAGTGGAACCCCATCGAGCACAGGCTCTTCAGCGAGATCAGCAAGAACTGGGCGGGCCGCCCACTCGACAGCTACCTCACGATCAAGAACTACATCTCCACCACCGAGACCAAGACCGGGCTCCGCGTCAAAGCCTACGTCGAGCCCAAGAACTACCAGAAGGGACTCAAGGTCACCGAGGCCGAGATGCGCACCCTCAACCTCATCCCCGCAGCCACCCTCCCCAAGTGGAACTACGCTCTTGCTCCTCGCTGAAAAGTGAAGTTATTCTTCCGTCGCGACTACGCGTACGAGCCGGAGACGTTCCGGCTCGCGACGCTCGAGACCACGCGCCTGTCGGACAGCGCGGTGCTCCAGGACATCAGCTACGTCTACGACCCGGTGGGCAACATCGTCAGCTGTCGCGACGACTCGCACAACCGGGTGTTCACGACCACGGGACCGGTCGAGCCGGTGCAGGACTACGAGTACGACGCGCTCTACCGGCTGACGAACGCGACGGGGCGGATGCACGCGGCGCTGGCGGACGCGCCGTTCTTCAACGACCCGCAGTCGTTCAAGCAGAGCCGCCACACCCTGCTCAACAACCAGAGCCTCATCGCGACCTACGAGCGCGGCTACTCCTACGACGACTCGGGAAACCTGACGGAGATCTCCCAGACCGGTACCAACCCGTTCACGAGGGAGGTCACGGTTCAGAACAGCACGAACCGCGCGTTGATGAAGAGCACGGGGTTCGAGCCGGACCCGGCCGCCGACTGGGAGGCGCTCGGCTACTTCGACGCGAACGGCAACCAGACGCGGTTCGATCACCTGGCGGGCGCCGCCTGGAACTACCGCGACAACCTCGCGAGCGTCACGATCGTCGACCGCGGCGGCGACGACGACGCCGAGTACTACGTCTACGACGCCGGCGGGCAGCGATCGCGCAAGGTGACCGAGACGTTCGAGAGCGGGCAGACGGTCAAGCGCGTGGTGGACGAGATCTACCTGGACGGCGTGGAGGTGAAGCGGGTAAGATCCGTGGACGTGGCGACCTCCACCGAGACGCAGATCCTCGCGCGCTCCGACCTGCACGTGATGGACGACGAGCAGCGGATCGCCATCGTCACCCACTGGACCCAGGACGACCTGCGGACCGGTCACCACCAAGGCGCGCTTCGGATCGTCCCGGGAGGCGATCACCCCCTCGGCGTCGCGGTGCACATAGCTGTCGGGAAGCTCGGGAAAGCCCCCGCTCCACCATGGGCTCATCCTGTCCATTCAACCTGGGTATTTTTGCACCATTTTTGATTTTGCCCGGCCACCAACCGTTTCTCTTGTGCGCCCTGCTCGATCGCGGGTATTGTTCCTGGTCATGATCAGCTCGAAACGCTGTTATCTGTGCGGCACGGAGGGCTCAGGCTCGGGGCTCTCCCGGCTGGCGGGCTTCGACGTTTGCGACGGCTGCCTGCGCGGCGACCTCTCGGCGCGGCTGCGTTCCTTCGGCATCTCGGTCGAGGGCGATGCCAGGGAGGTCAGCGAGCAGGTCCACAGCAGCTGCGGTTACGGATCGGCCGAGATCCGCACCTTCTTCGAGATCAGCATCGCGGGGACCTGTCCGGTTCAAACGGAGCTGGGGCTGGTGCTCGGCCGCGAGACTGTCGGCGGCAAGCTGCTCAAGCTGTTCAAAAGGGAGATCCAGGTCGGCGATCCGCTGTTCGACGAAGCGATCCTGGTGCGCTGCCGCGGCGACGAGCAGGCCGCCCGCGATCTGCTCGCCGACGACAACGTGCAATCGGCGATCATGGAGCTGGTCGGACCCGAAGGCCGCGTGACTATCGAGGGCAACCGGATCGACGTCTTCACCGTGCACGAGGACTACTCGGCGCTCGAAACCTGCCTGGTGCTGAGCGCCTGCCTGCTGACCCGCCTGAGCCGGACACCCTGAATGGAAAAGCGCTTTTCGTCCGCGCCGCAAGAGAAATCCGCCGCACGCCTGGGAGTGGATCTGGGCTCGGTGAACCTGCACGTCGTGGCTCTCGATCGCCGCGGCGCCAGGCGCTGCTGGGTCGCGCCGCTCGAGGGCCGGCCGCTGGAGAGGCTCTTCGAGCTGGTGCGAGAAGAGATCGCTCCGTTTCTGGGCGACTCGCCGCTGCGGCTCGGGGTCACCGGCCAGGGACGCGCGCTCGTGGAGCGCGAGATCGAGTGCGCCGCGGTCAACGAGCTGGCGGCCTCGGCTCTCGGCGCCCGGATCGCCTGCGGCGGCTCTCCCGATCCGCGCACCGTGATCGACCTGGGCGGGCAGCTCTCCAAGTGGATGCTGCTCGACGACGACGGCTCCATCCTCGACTTCGCCACCAACGGCCCGTGCGCCGCCGGAGCGGGATCCTTTCTCGCGCAGCAGGCCTCGCGGCTCGGGATCGACATCTCCGAGCTGGGCCGCGTCGCCGCCGCGGCCGAGCGCTCCGCCAAGGTGGCCGGACGCTGCTCCGTCTTCGCCAAGTCGGACATGATCCACCTCCAGCAGAAGGGCACGCCGCTCGAAGAGATCGCGCTGGGCGTCTGCCGGGCGCTGGCCGGCAGCTTCGTCTCGACCGTGCTGTCCGGACGCACGATCGAGCCGCCGCTGGCGCTGGTCGGCGGAGGAGCGGCCAACCCGGGTCTGGTGCGCGCCCTGATCGACACCGGAGAGATCGACGCAGGGCAGCTCGTCGAAATCCAAGACCCGCTGTGCGCCGGAGCGCGGGGCGCCGCCGAGCTGGCCCGCGACGCCCCGCAGATCGAGATCTCGCGGCTGGTCGCGATCGACGCCGCCGCGAGCCGCGCGCGCCGCGGGGAGCGGGCCGCGACGCTATCGCCCCTGCCCGACGTGCCCGAGCACCGCGAGCCGCGGCCGGCCCCGATCCCCGAGACGGGCCCGGTCGAGGCGTTTTTGGGTGTCGACGTGGGCTCGATCTCGACCAACCTGGCGCTGCTCTCGCCGCGCAACGAGGTGCTGGAGGCCATCTACCTGCGCACCCGCGGCCGCCCGGTGGAGGCGCTCGCCGAGGGGCTGGAGCGCATCCGCGCGCGGCTGGGAGGGCGCCTGCGGGTGCTGGGCTGCGGCGCCACCGGCTCGGGCCGGCACCTGGCCGGAGAGCTGCTCGGCGCCGACGTGGTGCGCAACGAGATCACCGCGCAGCTGGCCTCGGCGGCGCACTACTTCGACGAGGTCGACGCCGTGTTCGAGATCGGCGGCCAGGACTCCAAGTTCATCGGCACGCGCGACGGCCACCTGAGCGGCTTCGAGATGAACAAGATCTGCGCCGCCGGGACCGGCTCCTTTCTCGAGGAGCAGGCCGAGATGCTGGGCGTCTCGATCGTCGGCGAGTTCGCCGCGCTGGCTCTGCGCGCCGACCGGGCCCGCGATTTGGGCACGCGCTGCACGGTCTTCATGGAGGCCGAGCTGCGCAACGCCCTGCAGGAGGGGACCGCCGTGCCGCGGCTCTGCGCCGGGCTGGCCTACTCGGTGGCGCGCAACTACCTGGAGCGGGTCGTGGCCGGGCGACCCGTGGGAGAGCACGTCGTCTTCCAGGGCGGAACCGCCTCCAACCGCGCGGTGGTGGCCGCGCTGGCCGGCGTCCTGGGCCGTAGAATCCTCGTCCATCCCTGGAACCGGGTCTCCGGGGCGATCGGCACGGCGCTGATCGCCGCGCGCGAAAAGGCCGCCGGCGGCTACGAGCCCGCCTTTCGCGGTCTCGATTCGTGCAGCGGCGCCGAGTCGTCGAGCTTCGAGTGCCGCGACTGCGAGAACCGCTGCCTGGTGCGCCGCATCCGTGCGAGCGGACGCACGGTCTGCTTCGGCGACATCTGCGAGAAGTACTCGGGTCGCGACGCGCTCCGCCGGCGCGCGAGGCGCCCCTTTCCCGAGCTGTTCGCCGAGCGCGAGCGGCTGTTCTCCGCGGCGGTGGAGCGGGCCGCGCGCGGCGAGGGGAGAGCGCCCCGCGGCAGGCTGGGGATCGCCCGGGCTTCGCTCGGCCTCGAGCTCTCTCCGTTGCTGGCGGCCGCCGCGCGCCAGATGGGATTCGAGCCGCAACTCTCCGAGCCCACCTCGGAGCGCGCCCTGGAGCTGGGAGCGCGCGGCCTTCCGGCCGAGGTCTGCCTGCCGATCAAGGCCGCGGCCGGCCACTTTTGGCTGCTGGCCGAGGCGGGCGGACGCGTGCTGTGCCCTTCCATTATCGACCTTCGCGGCGCCGAGCGCGACGAGGAGACCTTCGTCTGTCACCTGACACAGGAGCTGCCGTTCATTTTGCCTCCCGACCTGGCCGAGCGGCTCGATCGCCCGCAGTTCGGTCTCGGCCGAGGAGCCGGAGGGCTGCTGGAGACGGCGCGCTCCCTGGCCGAAACGCTGGACGTGCCGGTGCGCCGCGCGGCGCGGGCCCTGTGGCGGGGGCTGAGACTGCAGCGCGGCTTCGAGGCCGAGCTGCGGCAAATGGGCCGGCGGGCGCTCGAGTCGGGCTTCGAGCGTGCGGTGGTCGTGATCGGCCGCCCCTACAACCTGCACGATCCGCTGGTCAACCTCGAGCTGGCGCGGCACCTGGACGAGCTGGGCCTGCCCGCGATCCCGGTCGAGATGCTGCCGCTCGAAGACGAGCCGCTCGAGCGGCGCTGGTCGTCGATCCCGTGGATCTTCGCGCGCCGTGCGCTGAGGGCCGTGGAGCTGATCCGGGACGATCCGCGCCTCTTCCCGGTGGCGGTCTCCAGCTTCGGCTGCGGGGTGGACGGCTTTTTGGGCAAGCACCTCGAGGAGCTGCTCGCCGACCGCCCGCACCTGCTGCTCGAGTTCGACGAGCACCGCGCCGAGGCCGGGCTGATCACGCGCCTCGAGGCGTTCGCCGACGAGATCGAGGACCACCTGCGCGGCGGCTCCAGGGGCGCGACCGCTCGCTCGACTCCGGCAAGCGACGAGCGCCCCCGCGGCGGCCGCGTGCTGATCCCGCACCTCGAGGAGTTCTCTCACGTCTACTCCGGATCGCTGCGCGCGGCCGGATACCGCACCGAGATCCTGCCGCGACCGACCGCGAGCACGATCGCGCTGGGAGAGGCGCACTCGTCCGGGCGCGAGTGCCACCCGTACGCCGTGATCGGCGGGCAGCTCGCCGAGCTGTGGGAGCGGGACGACGTGGGCGAGGACGACGTCTTCCTCTCGCCGGCCAGCGAGGTGGCCTGTCTGCTCAGACAGTACGGGGACGGCTACCGGATAGCACAACGCCGCGCCGGCGCACGCGCCCCGCAGGTCCTCGACGTGATCTCCGGCGAGATCCACCACCTGATCGGCCTGGCCGGCGCGTTGCATTTCTACGAGGGGCTGGCCGTCGCCGAGCTGCTGATCGCGCTCGCCCGCCGCGTACGGCCCTACTCAGCCGGCGGCGACGAGCCGCTCGAGGCGTGCGCCCGGGCGATGCGGGAGGTGGACGACGCGCTGGCGGGCTCGCGGCCACTGGGTCCGATCGCGGCGGCGGCCTCCCGGGAGATACTCGGCCTGGCGCAAAGGGGGTGGCCCGGCGACCGCCCGGTGGTTGGCATCACCGGCGATCTCTACACGCGCTTCCACCAGGCGGGCAACGACGGGCTGTTCGACCGGCTCGAGGAGCTGGGAATCGAGGTCTGGCTGAGCCCCTTCTTCGCCACCTCCTCGCAGTTCGCCGATCTGGTCCAGCGCCGCCGCATGCTGGGTCGCGCCGAGCTGGGGCGGACCGCGGCCAGCGCGCTCACCTCGGCGACCGTGGATCTGCTCTACCGCGCGATGGTCAGGCGGCTTCCGGCCGAGGCCCGGCCGCTGGTGGCCGAGCCGCCGGCCGCGCGGCTCTACGCCAAGGCCGTGCGCCACGCCGGTCCGCGCTCGGGCTGGCTGCACCTGCTGGCCGTGGGCAAGCTGATCGACTTCCTGGACCGGGGCGCGGCCGGAGCGCTGAGCGTGGCCGGGGTCAACTGCATGGTCGGAACCGCGATAGCCGGGGCGATCCCGTCGATCCGCCGCGAGACGAGAGGAGCGCCGGTGATGGCGCTGAGCTACGGGGGAGCCGTGGGGCCGGCCCAGCGGATCAGGCTGGAGACCTTCGCCCAGCAGGTCCTGCACCGCGCCGGCGGCGGCGGTCTCTGATCAGGGGCAGCTTCTCGAAGCCGGGTGCCAGCAGGGAGTCGACCACCAGCTGCAGCAGGTGGTAGGCGACCGCCACCAGCGGCCCGATCGGCAGCGCGGCGAAGTGGCTCTTCCAGACCAGGATCGCGGCCGGCAGGGTTTTTTGCGACGAGCACAGCACGAACGCGGTCCGCTCGCCCGGGCCCGACGCCGCCAGCCGGGCCAGCGCGGCGTTGATCAGCAGCAGCGCCAGGTGCAGCGCGGCGACCAGCGCGACGACCCTCAGCAGCAGCGCTCCGGCCGAGGAGAGGCGATCGAGCGAGGAGGCCACGCCGGTGTAGATGTAGGTCAGGATGATCAGCTGCGAGGCGATCGACAGCCTGCGGCGGTGACGCCCGGCCCAGCCGGCCAGCCAGCGCCTGGCGACCTGGGCGGCGATCACCGGCGCCAGGATCTTGGCCGCGAGCTCGGCGCCCATCGCCAAGTGGTCGACCTCGACATCGGCTCCGCCCAGCAGGCGGAAGGCCAGCGGGGTGAGCAGCACGGTCGCGGTGTTGTTGACCAGCGTGATCACGATCGCCAAGGCGGCGTCGCCGCCGGCCAGCTCGGTGAGCACGATCGCGGTCGCCAGGGTCGAGGACTGGGCGGCGCAGATCAGCACGCCGAGGCGATCGGCGCCCGAGTCGAGCCCCACCAGCCAGGCCAGCGCCAGCGCGGCCAGCGGCGCCAGGGCGAAGACCGAGACCAGCGACAGCGCCAGCAGGTGCAGGCGGCCGGCCGCCTCGCGAAAACGGCGCGGCTCGAGCTTGAGCGCGCCGAGAAACATGACCGCCATCACGCCGGCGTCGATCAGCTTCCAGTCGACGAACGCCGCGGCCGCGCCGGGCAGCAGCACGGCGACCAGCACGGTCAGCGCGATCGCGCCGACCAGCCAGAACCGCGAGACGATATCTTTCAAAGTGAGACCAAAAAGGCCGTCAGAGCCTGTACATCAGCTGCGCGCCGCGCTTCTCCCACGCGATGCCGTCCTTCATCCAGTCGACGTACTCCTCGACCACCCTGTCGTCGAAATCGAACGCCTCGGCGGTCCGCTCGATCGCGTCCATCTCGTCATCCTCGACCTTCTCGTCGAGCATCGTGGCCGCGACCACGCGCCGGAAGAGAAAGAGACGCATCGGCCGGCTCCTGATCTCGGCGAGGAAGACCGGGAAATCGCCGCCGCTCTTGAGCGTCTCGGTGACCTGCTCGTTCTCCTCGGGCGTCAGCCCCAGCTCCAGAGCCGCGTTGGCGACGAAGGTCACCTCGGCCTCGTCGGGCTCACCGTGGTTGCGGATCATCGCGGCCAGCGCCTTGCAGACATTGAGTTTCTCGCTCATGTCGCTCACCTCTCCCGATTGGGTTGAAAGGCACAATAGCGCAACCCGGGCGGGTACTTCAACACGAACCTGGCGGGAGCACTCCGCGCTGTTGGGAAATCGTTGTTCGGCATGCAGCAGTCATCCATGCAGTGGCCGACCGCGCAGTCGCTCGACTGGTAGCGGCAGTCGTAGAGCCCGTACCAGCAGTCCAAGTGCTCGTAGGAGCAGGGCCAGATCAGCGCCCTTTGGCCGCGGGCCGCGGCCTCGACCGTCTTGTCGCAAACCTCCTGGTAGACGCCCCACTGCCACTGACCGCTGGAGTTCAGGCACTAGTGCCTCGTCAACCCGACGATTTCGGGTACGGGGCGAGAGATCATCGGCGAGGCCAAGGAACGACGACGAAGGACTGGCGGTGCCAATTCGAGGAGGAGTGACGCAGGGATCGTCGATGAGGGCCGGCCCGACCCGGCATTGTGGGGTTGACGAGGCACTAGTGCCGCGATCAAATCGGCAGCGGGATCTGCATCGGCCGCTCCACGCGAAAGACCGCGACTCCGGTCCGCTGCAAGGCGGCGGCGGTCGCGGCGTCGCAGCTCCTGCCCAGCGCCACCTGCGAGGCCTCGCTCTTCTGCACGTAGTCGACCAGCCCCGGCCTGTCCTCGATCTCTCCCAGCCTGAACCCGGCCTCCGCCCACTCGGGGCGCTCGCGACCCGGCCCGGCGAGGACGGTGCGCACCAGCTCCATTCCGGCAAAGCGGCTGCCGGGCCACAGGTGAGCTGGGTAGAGGATTGCGCAGTCCCGCGGCAGGTCCTGCTCGAGGCGACACAGGTCGCCGGTGCCGAAACCCTGGGAAGCGACCCTGAACAGCAGCTCGTAGAGGCCCCTGGCGGCGCGCAGGCGAATCCCGGCGTCGAACAGCTCGCGAGCGGCGTCCAGCGCCGCCGCCTTGTTTCCGCATGCCACCACGGGCACCTCGCGACCGAGGCGATCGCCGACCCAGTCGACGAGTCGGGCGGCGGTGCGGCGGGGCGCGGGCGGCTTGGGCTCGGCCGGCGCGGTGTCGAGCAAGAGCAGATCGCAGCGCGGAATCTCGGCCGGATTCCCGTGCAGCGGGGCAGCCAGCCTCACGCCGTCGGTGTAGACGATGCGGCGATCGCGGTAGTGCACCTCCAACTGCGCGGCTCCGGTACCGCGCCCCGACGGCAGCAGCCTGAAATCCATGCGGCCCAGCCTGATCCTGCGCTCGAACTCGAGCGTCAGAACATCCAGCTCGCGTCGTCCCGCGTCCAGGGCCGCCGCGGTGAACGGCGTCGCCAGCAGGCGCTGCCCGCGTCCCGGCGATACCGAGTCGACGTGGCCGGCGAAAAGCAGCCCGGGGCGACGCGCGCCGGGAAACGCCAGCGGCGTGCCCAGCAATCGAAAGCCACCCTCGCAGGAGATGCCTCGCGGCCAGCGGTCGATCGCCACGGGTTTGATCAGCGCGTCCTCGGAGCGACGCGAGCCTCTATCGCGAGCCATTCGAGAAAGCTAAAAAAAGTGTGGAATCGTGTCAAACGATCGAAGTGATGAGATGTTTTCGAATTTGAAAAAGTTGAATACGGGAGACGGTCCGAGAGTCGAAATCGCGAGACCGGATCGAGACGGGAGCTTGACGAATTGGCGCTACGTGTAAAAAATCTCCAGCGAAGACCCCGGAAGCGTCGTAACGAGCGCGAACCCACAGGAGGCGATTCGATGAGGAAACTGTTGTCCGTCGTTCTTGTTGCACTGCTCGCGGCCGTCGCCGGCCGATCCTCGGCCGACGAGGTAGACGAAATTCTCGAGAAGGTGGACGCCAACCTGACCAAGGTGGAGGACCAGACCTACATCGCCGAGCTGGAGGTGGTCCGCGACGGAGAGACGATCAAGACCATCGAGTTCGTGGCCAAGCTCAAGGGGCTCAACAAGCGGGTGGTCGAGTTCACCGCGCCCGGAGACGTGCGGGGGATGTCGATCCTGACCACCGAGGACGGCCTGATGTACGTCTACATGCCGGCCTACAAGCGCGTGCGACGGGTGGCCTCGCACGTGCGCAACCAGGGATTCATGGGCACCGACATCTCTCCGGAGGAGATGAGCGGTGCCGCGTTCTCGGTGGGCTGGGACGCCGAGATCGTGAGCCAGGACGACGAGTCATGGGTGTTGAAGCTTGAGCCGAAGGAGGGCAACGAGACCTCCTACTCCAAGCAGGTGATCACCGTCTCCAAGGAGCACGAGGGCGTGACCAAGGTAGAATCGTACAGCGATTCAGGCAAGCTGGTCAAGTCGCAGGTGCGCACCGACTGGAAGGAATTCGGTCCAATCTACCTGCCGACCAAGTTCGTTGTCGAAGACCACAACACCGGCTCCAAGACGATCATGCGGTTCAACAACTGCGAGGTGAACAAGGGCATACCGGACAGCTCGTTCACCAAGCGGGCGCTGATGCGCGGAGGTTGAACAGCGCTCGGGTCTTCTCCGTCGAAGGGCCTGGGAGGTCAGGAGGCGAAATGAAACCGATTTCTGTCCGCAAAATCGTCGCTCGCATCTCCGTCGCTGTCGCGATCGCGACCGCCGCGATCCTCGCGGCGCCGGTCCTCGCCGGCGAGAAGGACATGCTGCTCTGCCTGCCGGGCTTTCCCGGCACTTCGTCCCAGGCGCAACCCTACGTGGATCGCATGCTGCGCCACCTGGAGGGCGAGCTGGGCTGGCCCGCCGACAGCATGAGCGGTCTCTACGTTCCCGACGAGGCCGAGGGCTCCGAGCGTCTCGCTCAGGCCTCGGCCGGCATCGCGCTGGTGGGACCCTCGCTCTACGCGGCTCACCGCTCGCGGCTGAAGATGAAGGTGATCGCCAAGGTGGAGGTCTCGGGACAGGGCTCCAAGACCTATTCGGTCGTGGCGGCCCAGGGCGGCCCCGCCTCGGTGGCCGAGCTGGCCGGCAAGAAGGTCAGCGGCGCCGTGGTGCACGACCCGCGCTTCGCGGCCACCGTGCTGCTGGGCGGCCAGGTCGCCCCGGACGCGGTGACCTTCGTCGAGGAGAGCAGGCCGCTCGGGTCGCTGCGGGGCGTGGCGCGCGGCAAGGTCGACGCCGCGATCGTGGACGGCGCGGTTTTGCATCACATGGGCGAGCTGGACTTCGCCGACCAGCTGAAGGTGATCCACACCGCCGAGCCGGTGCCCGCGCCCGCCGTGGTGGTGATGGGAGAAGGAAAGCAGCACGCCGGCGCGCTGAAAAACGCCCTGGTGGGGCTGTGCCAGAGACCCGAGGGCGAGCAGCTCTGCAAGACGCTGACCCTGACCGCGATCCGCTCCGCGAGCAATCGCGACTACCGCTCTTTGCTCGAGCGCTACTAGACCTCGTCAACCTCTCCCGTTCGGGTGAGAGCGGCCCCTGCCTGCGTATCCCGGCATCGGACACCAAGGCCCGGGTGTCAGACACCAAGAACAAACCGGCATCGGACACCAAGGCCCGGGTGTCAGACACCAAGAACAAACCGCGGCGGCATTCGCCGGCCGAAGCATATCCGGCCGGGTTGCTGCCTGACATCTCGGCTGTTCCCGCCCCGAATCGGTTGCCGGCGGCCGGTTCTCGCCCCGGCTCGCCCCCCGATCTCGTCCGTTTTCGCCTGGAAATCGTGTCCTGGACGCACCCCGGCGCCCGGCGCCGCGTTCGGCGGCGTCACTCCCCCCTTCGCCCCTGAC
>JAWOBP010000105.1:0-15038 GCA_046484285.1 Polyangia bacterium | reverse complement strand
CGCTGACAAACGTGGTCAAGGACGGGCTGGTGGAACGCGTCAGGCGCTCGCCGTTTTTCAGCAGCTGGCCCGCGCTGGCCGAAGGAAAGCAGCTGAAGTACTGGCACATCGACTGGGAGGCCTACTACCTGGCCGGGGGAGCGAGGTCGAAGCGGCACCGGGTCAAGGACTACATTCGCTGGGAGGAGCTGGAGATCTCTCCTCTGCCCTGGCAGCGGGAGTGGAGCGAGGACAGGCGCCGGACGTGGGTGCGGGTCAACGTGCGCGAGATGGAGGAGGGTTTCGCCGCCGAGCGGCGCAGGGAGGGCCGGCCGGCCCGGGGCGTGCCCGCGCTGTACGAACTGGACCCGCGGGACCGCCCGAGCAAGCCGCGGGAGAAGAGCGGTCCCATCCCGCGGGTGCTGGCCTCGGACCCGGAGCTGAAGAAGCTGCGCGAGGAGCGGATCAGGGAGACAGAGCGGGAGCACCGGGAGGCGTCGCGGGCCTACCTGGCCGGGGACTACTGGCGCGAGTTTCCGGTGGGGACGTTCAGGCCGCCGATCATCGAGCCGTACAGGCCCAAGGACCGGTACTGGAGCGGGTACGTCTAGCTGATTCGGCAGGGGCGAAGGGGGGAGTGACGCCGCCGGGCGCGGTGCCGGGCGCCGGGGTGCGTCCAGGACACGATTTCCAGGCGAAAACGGACGAGATCGGGGGGCGAGCCGGGGCGAGAACCGGCCGCAGGCGACCGATTCGGGGCGCGGACAGCAGAGATGTCAGGCAGCAACCCGGCCGGATGTGCTTCGGCCGGCGAACACTGCCGCTGTCTGTTCTTGGTGTCTGACACCCGGGCCTGACGCAGCTCCAGGCTCCCGGCCCGAAACGATTTTCCGACAGCGCGGATTGCTCCGTCTTGACGGCGGGAAAGCGGCGACCTAACTTCTTTCATTTGGGGGTCGACGGCTTTTTTGTGTACTTCGGGCGCGCGGGGCTGGAGAGCCGCCCGCGCGGAGGAATGGAGCATGGACGGCGAGGAGCTACCGCAACGATTCAGGCTCGGCCATGGCACGATGCGCCTCAGTTCCTACCTCGCGTGCGGCCTGGTGGCGGCGGCGGCATTGATTGCGGTTTTCGGCGTTCACATGAACGCCTTGTCGCTCGAGGCTCCGGCCGAGCACACCGGTGCATTCGTGCTGATCCTTTTTCTGTTGGCCGTGGCCGCAGTGCTGTGGTTCTCGGTTCGCCGGCGCTTCACCGGGTGGCTGACCGTGGACGACGACGCGCTGCGGATCGAGCTGGGCGGCCGCACGCGCGTCGTGCCGTGGGATCGGATCAGAACCGTTGCCCACGACTACCGGACCGTTTTCCACGACGAGAGGGTCTCGGAGGTTTCGACCAGCGGGGGTGCCGAGGACTCGGGTCTGCTGACCGTGGAGGCGACCGGCGGCCGGCGAAACGCCAGCCAGGCGGCCATTTTCTCTGCCGACCCCGATACGATTGTGATCGAGGTGGAAGGGGCGAACAAGCCCGTGGTCATCGCGGGCGCGGCGTTGTACGATCCCAAGTGGGCTTTCGATACGATTCTGCAGGCCGTCGAGGAGAAGCTCGTCGATCGACCAGGTGGTTGAGCAGCGTCGGTTGTCGATTTGCAGACAGAAGGAGAGGGGAGATGACCAGCGACTTTTTCGGGAGAGCAGGTCTGGTGATCGCTGTGGTCTGCGCGGCGTCCGCCGGCGGATGTGAGACGGGTGGAGGGACGAATATCGATCTGCCGGACGGCGGAGACGCGGATGCGGACAGCGACAGCGACACCGATACGGACACCGACAGCGACAGCGACACCGATACGGACAGCGACAGCGACAGCGACACCGATACGGACAGCGACACCGATACCGATACGGACAGCGACACCGATACCGATACGGACAGCGACACCGATACCGATACCGATACGGACAGCGACACCGATACCGATACCGATACGGACAGCGACACCGATACCGATACGGACAGCGACACCGATACCGATACCGACACCGACACCGACACCGATACGGATACCGACACCGGCTCGGCGCCGCTCTACCTGGTGAGCATCGATCACCTGGTCAGTCCCACGCGGCTTTTGAAGATCGACGTGGCCAGCGGGGAGGGGACGGTCGTATGCGAGCTGCCGGAGGCCTACGACGAGATCAACTACCACTCGAGCACCTTTTCGAGGGACGGCGTGCTGTTCGCCTCCAACCACGACGATTCCTATATCGACATCATCGATCCGTGTACCTGCGAGGTAACTCCCGTCGGTCCCACCGGCTACGGCTCGATTCCGGGAATCACCGCCGACTACGGGCTGGGGCTGTTCGGAATCGAGACCACCTCGGATCTGCTGGTCTCGATCGATCCCGGCACCGGCGATGGCACAGAGGTGGGAAGCCTCGGCGAGGACTTCACGACATCGGGAGCCACCTGGTCCGACGAGCTGGGCAGCGACGGCGGGCTCTACGGAATCAACGGCGGGACCAACTACCTCTACACGATCGACCACACGACCGGAGCCGCCACCTCGCTGGTGGAGATCACCGGCGTCGACTTCCAGGCCGTGGGCGTCGAGATGCACCCGGACAACGAGACGATCTACGCCTGCACCAATGACTCGGTGCTGAGGTCGATCGACTCCGCCAGCGGGGAGGCGACTGCGATCGGCGCCGGGATGGGCCACGTCAGCACCTGCAACAACCTGGCCGCTCCCTGGGTCTCGGTCGGATGCCTGGAGTAGTTTTTTTCTAGATCAGCAGATCGGCCAGCCAGGAAAGAAACGACGTCCGCCCCGCTCGGGCCCCCACCGGGCCGCAGCCGCAGTCGTCTCTCAGCTCGCCGAAGCACTCGCACTTCCCGTCGCGGCAATTTCCGCCTTCCTTGCCGGCCGAGACGCAAGCCTCGTCGCAGGTGTCCGGATCGCAGGCGCCGTCATCGTCGGCGTCCCCGCCGGCGGTTTCGCTGTCGGTGTCGGCCGCGGTGTCGCTGTCTCCATCCGCGTCGCCGTCTGCGTCCGTATCGATATCGGTGTCCGTATCGGCGTCGGTGTCCGCGTCGGCGTCGGCTCCGGTGTCCACCACCAGTCGCATCACCCAGTCGCCGCCGATTCCGAGGCCGCCTGCCCACTGCCACTGGGGATCGCCTCCGCCGAACACGCCGTAGACGAGATTGCGGTAAGCGCTGATGCCGTTGTTGTCACGCATCGGGAAGGCCACTCCGTCGGCGGGGAACTCGAAGGCCACGCGCACCAGGCCGTCTTCCACGATCAGGTCTTCGCCGCCAAGATCGACGTTGTTGAAAGCCGAGATCGAGCTGGACAGTGTCAAATCCGGGTTCTCGTAAATGATCGGCCCGTCCGGCGCAACGCTGGTTTCGTCGCTGTCGTTCCAGATCCGCAGGGGAAAGGACAGGTCGCTCTGGGGGGCCACCTGGTTGCAGGACAGCCCCAGCGGCCCTGCCTCGTATGGCCCGAGCACGAATTGCACCTGCAAAATCTGCAATGGGTAGTGCTCGGGCTGCGGGGCGAACACCGAGGCGATGTACTCCTCTTCGATGAAGCCGCAGCTGACCGTGCCGGCCAGCATGTTGGCCAGGTTGTCGTTCTGCAGGGTGACCACCTCTCCGCGCCCACTCGATGCGACCAGCAACGCGGTCGCGAGTACGAGCGCAGTCGTGCCGGCTCTTTTCATCTCACACCTCTCGTCCGCTCACTCCACCACGTAGTCGTCGCAGGCCACCTCCATCAGCGAGATCGCCTCGTCGAGCGCGCTGGCCATGTCCCCCGCGGCCTGCGCCGCGCAGATGTCGTAGAACACGCCGTGCTCACCGTCGGCGTTGATCTGCGTAACGACGAGCTCGTGAAGCCGGCCGGCCGCCTCGGCGCCGTCCTCTCCGTAGCTGCACGGGGCGTCGCCCTCCGGGGCCGGCATGCCGGCCACCGCGACCACCGCGTAGCGACCTTCGCCGCCGAAGGCAACGTCCAGATCCTCCTCGAAGAGGTTGAGCGCGAGCACGTTGTGCTCGGCGGGGTACTCCCAGCAGGAGTGATCCTCGGGAGGCAGATCCCAGTAGTCGTCCTCGCGCGAGCAGTCGTCCTCGTCGGTGATGAAGATCACCACGAACAGGGCGTCCTCGCGCAGAAAGCCTTCGTTCGCGTCGCCCGGAGCCGATTTCTCGATCGCGAGGCGCATCGCCAAAAGCGGCATCTCGTAGGCCGGCCCGTAGGTGCCGACCAGCGCCACGTCCGAGAACTGCGCCGCGACCTCGTCCCCGGGGCCGTCGATCCAGGGGTTGTCGGCACCGTCCGGGGTCAGCAGCTCGCCGTCGCGCCCGTCGAGAGTCACGGCGCCGGGGATGCCGTCGACGTAGTAGTGGGTCGAGACGCCGGTGGTGGTCACGCCGACCCGGTACTCGAGTTGGGTCTCCATCGAGGTCTCGTAGGCCTCGAGCACCTCGACGAAACCGGGGAAGGCGTCGACCAGCATCTGCTGCTCGGCCGCCATCGTGCCGGAGTCGTCGATCACGAACAGGATATCCATCGCCTGGCAGCCCGCCTGGGGAAATGTCTGGGTATCCGTGTCCGAGTCGGAGTCGGCGTCGCTGTCCGAGTCTGCGTCTGCATCGGCGTCGCCGTCCGAGTCGGAGCCGGCGTCGGATTCACCGCCGGTCCCGCCCCGGCCGGCCGGCTCGCAGGCGAGCGCAATCGTCAGAGAAAAAAGCGCAACAGAGCAGAAGAGCCCCCGGAGGCGAAAATCGAACGCGACCAGCCAGAAATTCGAACGCATCGAAGCCCCCTTCTTTATACCACAATCCCGCAAGCAGAATGTTACCACATGAAGTACGATCGTTGTTGAATTGTCGATTCGAAAACACGTCACAGGAAGAAAAAGTCGACCCAGAAGAAGGAGGGCAAGCATGTCTTGGTGGTTTGGCGACAATGGGGGGCGAGCGCTGCTGGTCGTTGCGGCGGCAGTGCTGCTGGCCTGCGGCTGCGGGGATGATACTTCCGGTCTGACCGTGGACGCGGGGCCGGACGGATCGACGGACGCCGACATGGACACGGACACCGACACGGATACGGACACGGACACCGACACGGATACGGACACGGACACGGACACCGACACCGACACCGATACCGACACGGCGACCTACGAGTGCTACCCGGCAGATGACTGGGAGTGCCTCAACGAGATGACCCAGTACGGCTGCAACGAGAACTACGAGTACGAGACCGTTTACTGCTTCACCAACGAGTACTGCTGGGAGGGCACCTGCCAGCAGCAGATCTGCGATCCGGGCGAGATGGTCTGCGACGGCGAGAACGCCTACGACCAGTGCCACTTCTCGGGCACCTACTGGATGCAGGACCTGGAGTGCCCCAGCGACGAGCACGGCACCACCTACTGCGACGCCGAGATCGACCAGTGTGTCTGCGAGCTGCCGATCAACGTGATGTTCGTGCTGGACGCCTCGGGGAGCATGCAGCTCAACACGGTCGGCGGCGAGACCCAGTGGGACCTGGCGCTGGACGCGATCGACGCGGTGACCGACGAGTACCCGTTCCTCTCCTACGGCCTGGCGACCTTCCCGGACTCGACCGTGGACTGCGGCGAGGACATCTGCGCCGGCGAGGGCGGTTGCGCGCCGGAGATGACCGACGAGGTCAACCTGGACTGCGCGCAGGATCAGGTCGCGGCGATTCAGAGCCATCTCGCCTCAAGGGATCTGTCCGCGGATCCGGCCGAGTTGGAGTACGTGCTGACGCCGCTTTTGGGAATCTTCGACTACCTGGTCGACGCGTATCCGGACGGCTCGCCGCTCAAGGCCAGCCAGTACCCGCGCTACGTGGTGCTGATCTCCGACGGACAGGATTCGTGCTACCAGCCGTTCGATCCGGCGCAGACGGTCGGACCGCTGGGAACCCGGGCGGAACAGCTGCTGGAGACCTGGGGGATCAAGACGTTCACGATCGGGTTCAACCTCGAGGGCGGCGAGGATCAGCTCGACGCGATATCGATGCACGGGGGAACCGGACGCGACACCTACATTTCGGCCTCGGACCTGGACGATCTGCTCAGCGCCTTCGACGAGATCTTCCTGGCGATGGATCCGCGCAACTGCAGCGAGTGGACCGACGATCCGGTTCCGCCCGACTGCACCGATTTCGACCAGGACGGCTGGTGCGACACGCTCGACTGCGACGATACGGACGAGACGATCAATCACGCGGCCGAGGAGGTGGACGGCAACGAGGTCGACGACGACTGCGACGGACAGACCGACGAGCCTCCCCCCGAGGAGTACGACGACGACGGCGACGGCTACGCCGAGATCGACGGCGACTGCGACGACTTCGAGCCGATGGTGGGGCCGGCCTCGATCGAGGTGGCCGACGACCTGATCGACAACGACTGCGACGGACAGACCGACGAGGTGGAGGTCTGCGATTGCAGCCCGGATCTGGGGCAGACTCTCGACGCGATGAGCTGCGCCAGCGAGATCGGGTGCTACGGCGCGTTCGTCGACTCCAGCGACGTCTGGTCACCGACCGGCGACACGATCGACGAGGCCTGGCTGGCGTTGGGGCGCTTGGGCGACAGCGGCAACGACCTGGCTCCGCGCGCCGGAGGATCGTACGCCACCATCGCCAGCGGGCGGGCGGACGACACGGACAACTCCTACTCGCTGCCGGGCGACGGCTCCCAGAGCGATCCGTTCTCCGCCGACATCAACTACGCCTACGACGTGGTCGAGTACACGGTTTCACTGACCGCGCCGCAAAACGCCCAGGGCTTTTCGTTCGACTACATCTTCTTCTCGGCAGAGTACGAGGAGTGGGTGGGCACCTCCTTCAACGACAAGTTCTACGCGATTTTGAACGCGCCGGTCACGAGCGGCGGCTTCGACGAGGTGATCAACTTCACCGACTGCCGCGATCCGGCCGAATACTACGACTTCGACGACGGCGAGGGCTGCCCGCTGGCCAGCGGCTACTGCTGCTACATCGCGATCAACTCCGCGCTCAGCGAGTGCTGCTGGCTCGACGGTTGCCCGGGAGGCTTATGGACGACCGACATCTCGGGAACCGGCTTTGGCTGCGCTCCCGACCAGGCCAGCGATACCGGAGCCTACGGCTCTTCGACCGGCTGGCTGACCACCACCTGGAGCATCGAGCCGGGCGAAAGCTTCGATCTGACCTTCCACATCCACGACACCTCGGATCAGATCATGGACTCCGAGGTGCTGCTGGACAACTTCCAGTGGCACACCTCGACCGTGGTGCCGGGCACCGAGCCGGCCAGCTGATCTCCGTATCTCAGTCGGGCTCTTCGACCGGGGCGGTCTGCGCCAGCACCGCCTTCAGCATCTGCTCGTCAACCGAGTCGTGCTGTTTCCAGGCGATCTGTCCGCGGGGGTGGATCAGGTAGGTGATCGGAAGGCTGGCCGAGACCTCGAAGCGATCGTCGAGCCCGGCCTCCTCGATGTCCTCGCCCCCTTGCAGCACGGTGTGCTTCCACAGCCTCGCATCGTCGGCGAAGGCGAGGGCCGCCTTGCGGGTCGCTTCGCCGTCGAACGCCACGGTTACGAGCTCGACGTGCGGCGCCGAGGCCAGCGCCGGCGGAAAGTCGTTCTTCAGCTCTTTTTTGCACGGAGCGCACCACGAGGCCCAGAAGTTGAGCAGCACCCATTTGCCGCGAAAGTCGGACAGCGAGATCTTCTCGTCGCCTTTCAGCTCTGACATCGTGAAGTCGACCGGAGCGCCCTCGGCGGCGATCTCGGCAACAGTGCCGGCGTCCGGCTCGGCCGGCTCTCCCGGGCTTCGATCCTCGATCGAAACGACGCCGGCGCCGGCGTCGGGCTTGCCGGCGCCGCGCGCCTTCTTCCGTTTTTCGAAGGCGCGCAGGCCCTCGTCGAGAAAGTCCACGTACTCGGAGACGTTCTTGGTCATGTCCGGATGGACGGCCAGCAGCTCGTCGCCATGGGGGTCGATGATCGCGTAGAGCGGGAGCGCCGCGGTGCCGAAGCGCTCGATTTGGTACTCCCGCTGGCTGTCGTGAACGTCCGCGGTGCCGTCGGTGTAGGCCGTGACCAGCACCATCTTCTCCAGCCGGGATCGAACCTCGGGGCGCGGGAAGACCGAGCCCTCCATGTAGCGGCAGTTGGTGCAGGTGTAGCCCGTGAAGTCGATGAACAGCGGCCGGTCCTTTTCGCGCGCCTCGCGCCTGCCGCGCTCGATGTCGTCCACGATCCAGGGCAGGTGATCCGCGCCTGTCCTGGCCACCTCGGCCTCCCGACCGGGATAGACCGCGGGCGGAAGCCAGCCGTCCAGCCAGCCGCCCATGCTCTCGGTGCCCCGGATGCCGGTCGCCGAGTGGACGGACAGCGCTAGCAGCAGCATCGCGAACGCCATTCGGATCGGCCCCACGCTACGCCGCTGCGCGTCGCTGTGCGGCAGGTCGAAGACGCGCAGCATGAACAGGCCCGCGGTGAAAAACAGCGCGGCCCAGATCGCGAGCACCAGCGGGCGCGTGACCAGGCCCCACTGCCAGACCAGGTCCACGTTGGAGAGGAATTTGAACGCGCCGGCCAGCTCGAGAAATCCCAGCACCGCCTTGACCGCGACCATCCAGTCTCCGCCCTTGCCCTTGAGCTTGTCGGCCCAGGACGGGAAGATCGCCAAGAAGAAGAAGGGCAGGGCGAAGGCCAGCGAGAAGGCGAGCATGCCCAGCGTGGGATAGAACCACTCGCCCGAGGCCGCCTCTGCGATCACGAATCCGATGAAGCCGACCGTGCAGGTGAAGGAGACCAGCGTGAAGACGAAGCCCATCAAGGACACGCCGATCGCTTGGCGCGGTAGCGAGCCCTCGTCGGAGGTCAGCTCCTGCTCCTTGCGGCTGGCGCGGTCGACCAGTGCGGTCGGGATTCGGATTTCGAACAGGCCTAGCAGGTTGAAGGCGAAGAAGAGCAAGAGGGCGGTCATGAACAAATTGAACAGCGCCGAGGCCGAGAGCTTCTGCATGCCGACCGCGCCGAACAGCGCCGAGACCAGCACTCCCACCAGTGTGAAGGTGACGATGATCGACAGCGCGTAGATCGTCGCCATCGCGACCGAGCGTCGTAGCGAGACTCGCGAGTACTTGGAGAAGAAGCTGACCGTGATCGGGATCATGGGAAAGACGCAGGGGGTCGCCAGCGCCGCCAGCCCGGCCAGAAAGGCGACCAGCAAGAAACCGAGCAGCCCCTGCCCGGTGTCGAAGCGCTGTCCTCCCTCGAGCGATTCCCCCCCCCGCGGGGGAGGGCGGTCCTCGCCGAACGACTCGCCTTCCAGCCGCGGGGCAGAGGCTCGATCGGCACGCGGCTCGCCCGATTCGACCGAGAGGGGGGCCTCGATCCGCTCCGAGATCGGGATGCAGTGCCGCGGGTTGCAGATCTGACCGCGGATCTCGATCGGAACCGCGTTCGATTCCAGCGGTTTTTCGACGCGGTAGGCGCGCTGGTGGGTCACCTTTCCGTCGAAGTACTCCACGTGCTTGTCGAAACCGGAATCGAGCTCGACCTGCGGCTCCGGAGCGTGCCATTCGCCGAGCGGCGCGAGCGCTTCGCTTACGGGCGTGACGCGAAGCCGGAGCGGGCCGTCCGGGATGCGGGTCATGCTGTAGAGGTGATAGCCGGAGGGTATTTCCGCCTCGACGCGCAGAACGGAGATCTCGCCGATCCGAGCCTCGTCCGGTTGGAAGGCGGCGGCGAGCTCCAGCCCTGGATCGCCGGCCGCGGCCACGCCGGCATCCAGGATCGCGACCACGGCGGCGAGCCCGGTGATTCCGAGGGCGGTGCGCACGGATGATTTGTTCATGCTGTCGCCCTTCGAGCGGGCGGATCCCCGCGGCCGCCCGTTACTTGAGGGTGATCGGATACGTGAACGACTGCGAGGCGCTGGAGAACTTGGGGAACTTGGCCGTGCGAGCCGCCATCGCCACGCACTTGCCGGCCTTGCTGTTGGCGAACGCCCCGAGCGAAGAGGCGTTCTTGACCCGGCCGTTGCCGCCGACGGTGACCTTGACCTGCACCACGCCCGTGGAGTACTTGGCGCACATCTTCTGGGCGCGGGCGCGGACCGGCCCCATCCCCTTGTTGATGTCGGCGCGGCTCAGCTTGGCCGGCTGACCGCCGCCCGAGCCGCTCTGTGCGCTCTTATCTTCTTCCTTCTTTTTGCTCGAGCCGCTGCCCAGCAGGCTGTCCAGCTCGGAGGCGCCGCTCTTCTTCTTGGTCTCGTCCCCGCTCGACTTCTTGCTCGCCGGGGCGGTCTGCTTTTTCTTGGAGGTGGCGGCGGATCCTCCCCCGGAGGACTTTTTCTTGCCGCTCGCCGCGGCCACCTTGGTTTTCCCACCCGAGGAGGGTTGTTTGGCCTTCTTTTCGATCTCGCTGGCCTTCTCGGCGGCCTGCTCGGCCTTCTTCGCGAGTTCCTCCTCCTTGGCCTCGGCCTCCTCGATCTGGTCTTGAAGCTCCTCCATCTCGGCCTTCTCCTCGGCCGAGATATCGCCGGCGTCCTGGCCGGTGCCCTCGATCTTGGCCGAGAGCGCCTCGAGACGCTCCATCATGGCGGCCTTGTCCGCCTCGGCCTGCTTGCGTTCGGCCTCGGCGGCGGCGCGGTCCTTCTTGATCTCCTCGAGCTCGGCCAGCAGCGCCTTGGTCGCCGTGTCGTCCTTCTCCTCCCTCGCCCCCTCGCTGCGCATCATCAGAACGACGACCACCACGGCGGCCACGATCACGACCGCGATCAGGGCGTAGAGCGGACCGGAGCTCTTGTGCTGCGCGGGCGCCACGCCTCCCTCGCGAGCGGCGGGCTTTGCCGCACCGGCCGCCGCCGGCGCTTCTTCGTCGTCGGCCGGCGGAGGCGCAATCGACGGTGTGCGGGCCGCCTCGGTGGAGGAGCCGGCCACCATCTTGGCCAGATTCACCATTCCGGAGTCCGGCTCGTCCTCGCGCGCTTCCGCGCGCCTGGGCGCCTCGGAATCCTCGGAGTCCTCCGCGCCGAGGAGATCGGCCAACGACATGTCTTCGGATTCGTCTTTTTCGACGTCGCTTTTCGCGTCCTTGCTGCTGTCCGGATCCTTCACGGTCCTTCCTCCTTGTGCTCCGCGGCTTTGGGCGCCGCGAGCGCCGCGTCCGACTGTTCGTCGCCCGAGGGCGAGAGCGCGGTTGAAACTTTCCGCCCGCCGGACGCCACTCAGTTCGAACGAACGAAAGTCGTTCTCCGTTCACGGGGGCGCTGGCCAGCCGAGCGGAGGGGAGCATACCAGTCATCGAGATTGCGGTTCAACAGGAAATACGACAGTTCATCATTCCCACGGATCGCTGTAGTCGATCTGTCGTACATTGCGAATGCGGGTCTCTATCTCGAGAGTCCTACCCGAGCGTACGAAGACGGTCTTGCGGTAGACCGTCTCGCCGTCCTGCTCGATTTTGAGCTCGTAGATGCCGGGTCGGATATCGAAGGCCACCGGCGTCGGCTGTCGAATCAGGTAGTCGTCCATGAAGACGGTCAGCCCTTCCGGGTGGGTGGCCACGGTCACGGTCCCGGGCGGGGCGTCCGGGTCGGTGGCCTCGAGATCGTAGATGCGGAGGTTGGAAGGCGGGGGGCGGCGCTCGGCGGCTCGGGCGCCGGGCTGCGGATCGAGGCGGAAGTGCTCCTGGTGCATCCGCTGCGGCTTGACGCGCACGTAGCGCCTCACCGAGCGGTGTCCGTCGCTGCGCAGCTCCAGGGTGTGCTTGCCCGCGGTCGCCTCGACCATCAGCGGGGTATAGCCCTGCATCTCGCCGTCCAGGCTGACCGCGGCGCCCGGCGGCTCGCTCGTGACCTTGATCGCGCCGCTGGACGAGCGGGTCTCGACGGCAGCTGGCGCGATCAGCAGCGCCACCCCGAGCAGGACGGCCGGCGCCGCCCGGCCACCGACGAGTCTCGCTCCTACATTCACGGCCCCAGTCTACCACCATCGGCCGTCCTCCGCCATCCGGGCCCCAGAGGTTGACACCCGCGCCCGACGATTCCATAAAGGCGTCTCGTCCCTCGGGACCAAGGCGCGAAAGCGGTCTGTGCAATGTTCGAGATCTTCAGAGAACGGGTTTTTTCCGCCTCGCACCAGTTGCGCGAGTACCAGGGTCGCTGCGAGCGGCTGCACGGCCACAACTGGCGGGTGCGTGTTCACGTCCGCGCGGACGGCGTCGATGCTCACGGGATGATTCTCGATTTCCACGAACTCGACGAGATGATCGTCGGTGCGATTTCACCTTTCGACCACGCGCACCTAAACGATGTGGCACCGTTCGATGAGATAAACCCCTCGTCGGAAAACCTGGCGCGCGTGATCTGCGAGCGGGTCGAGGCGCAGCTGCCGGACGGCGTGCGGATGCGCTGCTGCGACGTTTGGGAGAACGAGCGTTCCCGAGCTCGCTACTATCCCCCCGGCGCCTGATCAATCGAGCAACGGGTCCAGCACCGGTTGTCGGCTACCTGCAGGTCGCCGAGGCGCCGATGGAGAGCATGCTTGCTTCAGTCGGTTTTCGAGACGGTCTCGACGGCCCGGCGGGCGGCGGCGAGCAGGGGCTCGGCCGAGATCGGGGCGCCGACCGCGGCCCGCATCCAGGCGTCGGGCGAGATCGAGCCCAGCTTGCACATCCGCTCCATCTCCCCGGCCAGCCCCTTGTCGGCGAAGTGGGCCCGCATCTGGAACTGGATCAAGAAGCCCAGCGGATAGTCGGGGACGTACATCCCGGCGTCGATGATGTGCGAGTAGATCGCCAGCAGCGTCTGGTCGCGCTGGCCGATCACCGGCGCGTAGTACTCGTTCCAGACCCGGCGCGCGATCTCCAGCGTCGCCTCGCGCAGCTCGGCGGGTCCGGCCTGCGGGTGCTCGTACATCCACTCCCAGATCTCCATGTCCACCAGCCCCACGCCCGCGATTTCCCAGGTGGTCCAGAGGATGTCGAGCACCTCGAGCTGGTCGGCCAGCGGATCTTCGCGCTCCAGGCCGAGCAGCGCTAGGTCCTCGGCCTGGAAGGCGAAGGCGAACCCTTCGGTGAAGGCGGTGTTGGGCACACCTTCGAGCAGGTAGTGATCGATCCGGTTCAGCGAGAAGACCTGCTCCACGTTGTGACCCAGCTCGTGGACCGCGATGTTGTAACCCTTGAAGTCCATCCCGTCCTCGCCGAAGCGGGTTCGCAGGTGGGCCCGGTCCTCGCGCCGCGCCGCGCCCATCGCGTGCCCGGCGCCGCGGGCCGGATCGACCGCGATCTTTCCGCCGAGGAAGGCGGCGGTCTCGGCGTCGAATCCCAGCCGCTCGAGGATCTCCGGGATGCCGCTGCGAAACGCCTCGATGTCCGGGTATCGCTCGCCCACGGCGGCGTCGAGCTCCGATTGCGAGAGGCCGCTGTCGGCCGTGAAGCCGTCGTACCAGATATCGAACGGCTCCAGCGGCCGCCCGATCCGCTGCTCGACGATCCTGGCCGCGTCGGCCAGCACCGGCGCCGAAAGCACCGAGACCAGCAGCCGGCGCACCTCGTCGGCCGGGATCTCCCGGTCGCGGCGGAACTTGCGATCGATGTAGGTCGGCAGCGAGGGGTGGTGGGGATCGGCGGCGCGCACCGCGCGGAACACCTCCAGCAGGTGACGGTATCGCGTGTCCGGCTCGCGCGAGGCCTCCGGCCGGGTTTCGGAGCCGTCCGCGGGCCGCACCTCGTTGCTCTCCACGACCCAGTCCACTTCGGGGTTGCCCACCGCGACCTGGGGAATCCGCTGCGCCACGATCCGCTCCATCACGGCCTGGATCATGCGCTGCTTCTCCAGGCCGCGCTCGGTTCCGTAGTGGGTCTTGAGCTCGTCGCGCAGCCCCCAGTGACTGATCAGCTTCATTCCCTCGGGGAAGAGACGCTCTCCGGCGGGGGTCAGCAGGTTGTGCATGTGGATGTCGTAGCCGCTGATGTACTCGTCGGCCGCGGTGAAGGCCGCGGTGATGCGCTGCTCGATTTCGGGCGGGACCCGCGAGGCGAACAGGTCGGCCGCTCGCGCGCGGGCCCACTGCTTGCGGCTCCAGTCTCCCCCCTCGCGCAGCTTCTCCTCGAGCGTGCGCAGCTCGAAGTTGAGCAGCACCGCAAAGCCGACGCCGGTGCGAAACAGGTCCTCGACCACGTGCGCGGACAGGTCGAGGCGGGCCAGCAGCCGATCGACCGGAGCGATCGGACCGAGGTCCAGGTCGAGCGGCTCGCGCAGGTGGCGGCGCACCTCGTGGAGGTGGCCCAGGATCTGCTCGAGCTGGTCCTCGAAGCGCGCCAGCAAGACGGCGCGCCGCTTCGGATCGGCAACGTACTGCTCGAGGCAGAGCCGGCAGAAGTCGTCGGCGTCGCCGTCCCTCGGCAGCCAGCGGTCCGCGGCCTGCCGGACGCCGGTCTCGATTCGCGCGCGCTGCTCTTCGCCGTGCTCGGCCACGAGCGCCGCGACGGCCTCGGAGACCGCCGCGTCCGAAAGCTCGGTCGTACTCATCTCTCGCTCTCCTCCGGCGGGTTGCGCGCTACCCGTCCGCCCTCCCGAAGCGGAGCGCGGAGCGCCCCCGCAGCCGGCGATCAGGACAAGGAAAAGCGCTGTCGCGGCGGCTCTGTCGTACATCTCGATCTCCTTCGTTTTGCCGGAGACGACATATCACAGTCGACTCCGATGTCGAGACACCGGGGTTCACTCCAACGTTGGTGCGCCAGGCAAAGCCTGGGGAAGGAGGAAGCCATGACCTGAGCGCAGGGGCCGCTCTCACCCGAATGGGAGAGGTTGATTCGGCACTAGTAGCACGTCAGGCCTCCAAGATCGGGTAGAGCCTCCGCAGCTTGACCCGTGCGTCTACAAACTGAAGACCCTGAAGCGCGGGTGTCAGACACGCTGAAGCGCGGCGGGGGTAGATAATCAGTTGATTGGAAAGTTCCGTTCCCGGCGGTTTTTCGCGCAGGGGTCCAACTTTTTTGCAACCGAGCGG
>JAWOBP010000077.1:0-29117 GCA_046484285.1 Polyangia bacterium | reverse complement strand
CGCCCGCGCCGCTGCTCGAGAGAGCTCGCCAACCGCTCGTCGGGCAGCGCGTCGAGCACGGGGCGCAGCCGGTCCAGATCCGAGGCCGCGTCATTTTGTTGCCACGTGAACAGGGAAGGCTGTGTCTCTTTCAGCAAAGGCAGGCTCACCCCCTAGTGCCTCGTCAACCCCACAATGCCGGGTCGGGCCGGCCCTCATCGACGATCCCTGCGTCACTCCTCCTCGAATTGGCACCGCCAGTCCTTCGTCGTCGTTCCTTGGCCTCGCCGATGATCTCTCGCCCCGTACCCGAAATCGTCGGGTTGACGAGGCACTAGAAACCGGGGTATCGCGATCGAGCGCCGCCCACCGGACCCCCGGCCCGAAACGCTTTCCCCACAGCGCGGAGTGCTCATGAACGAACGGGCTTGAGGCCGCGTCGCGGTAGGAGTAAGATGCCGGCCTCGCGCCCTGACGGGAGTTGGTCAAAATGGGTACGACTCGCATCCTCGAGGCTATCGGAAACACGCCGTTGATCCACCTGAGCAGCGTCGGAAAGGGGCGGGTGCTGGCCAAGGCCGAGTACCTCAACCCCGGCGGCTCGATCAAGGATCGCGTCGCCAAGCACATGATCGAGCGCGCCCTCGAACGCGGCGAGCTGAAGCCCGGCGGCGCGATCATCGAGGCCACCTCGGGCAACACCGGGATCGGTCTGGCCTTCGTCGGCACGCAGATGGGCCACCGGGTGGTGCTGGTCATGCCCGAGAACATGAGCGAGGAGCGCAAGAAGGTGATCGCCGCGTTCGGCGGCGAGTGTCACTTCACCTCCGCCGACGAGTCGCTGGAAGGCGCGCTGCGAAAGGCGTACGAGCTGCAAGAGAATCTGCCGGGATCCTGGATCGCCCAGCAGTTCGAAAATCCGGACAACCCGATGGCGCACTACCTGACCACCGGCCCGGAGATCTGGGAGCAGGCCGGGGGTCGCGTCGACTCCTTCGTCGCCGGGGTGGGCTCGGGCGGCACGCTGACCGGGGTGGGGCGTTTTCTCAAAGAGCAGGATCCATCGATTCGAATCGTAGCGATCGAGCCGAAGAACGTCTCGGCCCTGCTCGGAGACGAGCCGGGCTTGCACCAGATCCAGGGGATCGGGGACGGGTTCGTGCCGACCGTGCTCGACAAGAAGATCATCAATCACGTGGTGGAAGTGACCGACGAGGACGCGATCCAGATGACGCGGCGGCTCTCGCGCGAGGACGGAGTGCTGGTCGGAACGTCGGCCGGCGCGAACATGCACGCCGCGATACGCGAAGCGGCCTTCCTCGGCCAGGACGCCCGCGTGGTCACGGTGCTGCCGGATCGCGCCGAGCGCTACTTCTCGACCGCCCTGTTGTGAGCGCCCGATGAGCGGGCAAAGACCGCTTGCGATGAGCTCGATTCCCCAGCTTCCCATCTTTTTCTTCAAGGAGAGACCAAGATGCCGATGACCGATCTCGAAGAGAAATGCGTCGACGCGATCCGTTTCCTCTCGGCCGACGCCATCCAGCGGGCGCGCAGCGGACATCCCGGTCTGCCGATGGGAGCCGCGCCGCTGGCGCTGGCGCTGTGGGATCGCCACCTGAGGCACAACCCGGCCGACCCGTTGTGGCCCGACCGGGACCGCTTCGTCCTCTCGGCCGGTCACGGCAGCATGCTGCTCTACTCGTTGCTGCACCTGAGCGGCTACGAGAGCGTCGGCATCGACGACATCCGCGAATTTCGACAGTGGGGCTCCAGAACCCCCGGCCACCCGGAGAACGGCCGGACGCCGGGCGTCGAGGTGACGACCGGCCCCCTGGGCCAGGGCTTCGCCAACGCTGTGGGAATGGCGATTTCCGAGGCGTGGCTGGCGGCGCGCTTCAATCGACCCGGCTTCGATATCATCGATCATTACATCTATACCCTGATCGGAGACGGCTGCGCGATGGAGGGCATCACGGCCGAGGCCGCCTCGCTGGCAGGGCATCTGGGTCTGGGTAGGCTGGTCGCGCTCTACGACGACAACCGGGTCACGATCGACGGCCCCACCGATCTCGCCTTCTCCGAGGACGTCGGGGCGCGCTTCGAGGCGAGCGGCTGGCACGTGCAGCTCGTCGAGGACGGCGACCGCGACCTGGACGCGATCTCCGAGGCGATCGCGCGGGCTCGCGAGGTGACGGATCGCCCCTCGTTGATCCGCGTGCGGACCACGATCGGGTTCGGCGCCCCGGGCAAGCAGGGCAGCGCCGAGACGCACGGCGCTCCTCTCGGCGAGGAGGAGCTGCAGGCCGCGCGACGCAATCGCGGCTGGGAGCACGCCCCGTTCGAGGTTCCCGGCGAGGTGTGCTCGCACATGCAAAAAGCGCGCGAGCGGGGCGCCGCGGCGCAGGCCGAGTGGCAAGGGCGCTTGGACCGGTACCGCGACAAGCACCCGCAGGAGTCCGCCGAGCTGGAGCGCCTGCTCGGCGGAGAGCTGGCAGATGGCTGGGAGTCGAGCCTGCCTTCCTTCAATCCGGAAGATTCGCCCGCCGCGACGCGCGCGCTTTCCGGCGCCTGCCTCAACGCGCTGGCCGATCGCGTGCCGCTGATCGGCGGGTCCGCGGATCTTTCACCGTCGAACAAGACGCTCTTGATCGATTCGGGCGATTTCAACGCCGAGGACCGCCGGGGGCGCAACCTGCGTTTCGGCGTCCGCGAGCACGCGATGGGCGGAATCGTCAACGGCATCGCCCTGCACGGCTGCGGGCTCAAGCCCTACTGCGGAACCTTCCTCGTCTTCGCCGATTACATGCGCGCGGCGATTCGAATCGCCGCGCTGTCCGGCGCGGATCCGATCTTCGTGATGACCCACGACTCGGTGGCGGTCGGGGAGGACGGTCCCACGCACCAGCCGATCGAGCAGCTGGCCTCGCTGCGCGCGATACCCGACCTGGTGGTGGTGCGTCCGGCGGACGGCAACGAGACCGCGGGCGCTTACCGGGCGGCGGTTCCCGACCGCCGGCGTCCCTACCTGCTGGCCCTCTCGCGCCAGAAGCTGCCGCAGCTGGCCGGCACCTCGGCCGAGGGCGTGCAGCGCGGCGCCTACGTGTTGTCCGGAGGCGAGGGGACGCCGGATTTGGTGCTGATCGGCACCGGTGCCGAGCTGAGCCTGTGCGTCGAGGCGGCCGAGCAGCTGCGCGAGGACGGCAGGCGGGTGCGCGTCGTCTCGATGCCGTCGGTGGAGCTGTTTTGCGAGCAGGACGAGCCCTACCGCGAGTCGGTCCTGCCCGCAAAGGCGACACGCCGCGTGATCGTCGAGGCCGGAGCCAGCCTGGGCTGGCACCGCTGGGCCACGCCCGACGGAGCCGTGATCGGCATCGACCGCTTCGGCGCTTCGGCGCCGGGCCCGGTCTGCCTGGAGAAGCTCGGTTTCACCGCGAAGAACGTGGCCGCCACCGCCCGCTCCCTGCTCGAGTAGATCGAGCAGGGTGGCCAGTCGGAACGACGGCCGAAACTCCTTGAGATTGCGGGGTTCGCGGTGCTATACCGTTGCGCGGCGACAGAGGCGCGAGGGCGACCGCGATGAGCATCGACAGCATTCTCTCCCGCTACCCCGGAGACGCGACGAGCCTGGTGATGGTCCTGCAGGACGTGCAGTCCGAGCTGGGCTACCTGCCGGCTGAGGCGCTCGATCGCGTCTCGGAAGGGCTGCGCGTTCCGCGCTCGCGGGTCTGGGCGGTGGCCGAGTTCTACCACGCGCTCAGCCTCGAGCCGCGGGGCGAGCACCTGGTGCGGGTCTGCATGGGCACCGCCTGCCACGTGCGCGGCGCGCCCCTGATCCTGGAAGCGGTGGAGCGCGAGCTGGAGGTCGCGGAAGGGGGCACGACCGCCGACCGCCGCTTCACCGTGCAATCGGTCGGTTGCGTCGGCGCCTGCGCGATCGGCCCGGTGGTCGAGATCGACGACGTGCACCACGGTCACATGACGGTGGGCAAGATCTCGCGCGTGCTGAAACGAGTCGGCGACGACGACGAGGAGTGAGCGCGATGGAGCGCATCGCCAGCCCCCGGGACCTGGAGGAGCTTCGCGCGCGAATCGCCGCGTTCGACCCGGCGCGGCGCAGCAGCGTGACCGTCTGCGGCGGCACCGGCTGCCGCGCCGCCGGAGCGGATCGGGTGGTCGAGGCGGTGCGCGAGGATCTCTCCCGCCGGGATCTGGACGATCGGGTCGAGCTGGTGGTCACCGGCTGTCACGGCTTTTGCGAGCAGGGGCCGATCATCGTGATTCGCCCCTCGGGAGTGTTCTATCCCAGGGTCAGGCCCTCCAGGGTGGCGGATATCGTCGAGCGCACCCTGCTCGGCGGCGAGATCGTGGAAAAGTGGCTGTATGTCGATCCCGCCAGCGGGCGGCGAATCGCCCACGAGCGCGAGATACCGTTCTACGAGGGACAGCGCCGCGAGGTGTTCGGCAACAACTCGACGATCGACCCGGTCTCGCTGCGCGACTACCTGGCGGTGGGAGGCTACCGCGGGCTGTCGCGCGCGCTGGGCGAGCTGCCGGCCGAGCAGGTGGTGGAGATCGTCGAGCGCTCCGGTCTGCGCGGGCGCGGCGGCGGCGGTTTTCCCACCGGCAGGAAGTGGGCCTCGTGCCGCGCCGCCGAGGGCCAGCGCAAGTACGTGGTCTGCAACGCCGACGAGGGCGATCCGGGCGCGTTTATGGATCGCTCGCTGCTCGAGGGCAATCCCCACGCCGTGATCGAGGGGATGCTGATCGGCGCTTTTGCGATCGGAGCGCGGCAGGGCTTCGTCTACGTGCGGCAGGAGTACCCCCTGGCCGTCGAGCGTCTCGACGCGGCGCTGCGACAGGCGCGCGAGGCCGGCCTGCTCGGCGAGAACGTGCTGGGCAGCGGCTTCGATTTCGAGATCTCGGTCAGCCGCGGAGGGGGAGCGTTCGTCTGCGGCGAGTCCACCGCGCTGATGGCCTCGCTGGAAGGACGCGTCGGCGAGCCGCGCGCCAAGTACGTGCACACCGTCGAGCACGGCCTCTTCGACCAGCCGACCGCGCTGAACAACGTGGAGACCTGGGCCAACGTGCCGCGGATCATCACCGACGGCGCGGAGAGCTTCGCCGCGGTGGGCACCGAGAACAGCACCGGGACCAAGATCTTCTCGCTGGTGGGCAACATCAACAACACCGGCCTGGTCGAGGTGCCGATGGGAATCACGTTGCGCGAGATCGTCTACGAGATCGGCGGCGGGATCCCCGCAGGCAAGCGCTTCAAGGCGGTCCAGACCGGCGGTCCTTCGGGCGGATGCCTGCCCGAGTCGATGCTCGATCTGCCGATCGACTTCCAGCACCTGACCGAGGCCGGCTCGATGATGGGCTCGGGCGGCATGATCGTGATGGACGAGGAGACCTGCATGGTGGACGTGGCGCGCTACTTCATCTCCTTTCTGGAGAAGGAGTCGTGCGGCAAGTGCGTGCCGTGCCGCGAGGGGCTGCGCACCGCTCGTCAGGTGCTGGATCGGATCGTCGAGGGCCGCGGCGAGATGGAGGATCTCGATCTGCTCGAGGAGATCGGACAGTGGATGAACGCCGCGTCCCTCTGCGCGCTGGGAGGCTCGGCGGCCAACCCACTGCTCAGCACGCTGAGGTACTTCCGCGACGAGTACGAGGCGCACATCCTCGAGCGTCGCTGTCCGGGCGGGGTCTGCAAGGAGCTGATCACCTACTCGATCGATCCGGAGCTGTGCGACGGCTGCCACGCCTGCTTCAAGACCTGTCCCGAGGGGGCGATCAGCGGCGGGAAGAAGCGGGTCCACTCGATCGACACGGCGCTGTGCATCAAGTGCGGAGCGTGTCTGGCGGTCTGCAAGCCGGGCGCGATTGCGCGGAAGTGAGGAAGATGAGAAGCGCATCCCAGCGGGAGGAGATCGAGCTTACGATCGACGGCTGTCGCGTGACCGCCGCCCGACGGGAGACGCTGCTGCAAGTCGCGCGGCGCTACGGGATCGAGATCCCCACTCTCTGTCACCACGACGAGCTGGAGCCGGCCGGAGTCTGCCGCGTCTGCCTGGTCGAGGACGTCGGCCGCGGCAAGCTGGTCACCGCCTGCAACTACCCGGTCGACGAGGGAATGGAGATCCGCACCTCGTCGGAGACCGTGCTGCGCAACCGGCGCACGACCCTGGAGTCGTTGTTGGGGCGCTGCCCGGAGGTGCCGGCCGTGCGCGAGCTGGCCGAGCGCCACGGCGTCACCGCGTCGCGCTTCCCGGCCGGCGAGCGGGACGAGACCTGCATTCTCTGCGGCCTTTGCACCAGGGCCTGCGAGACCTACGCCACCTCGGCGATCGCGATGCTGGGCCGGAGCACGGACAAGCGCGTCGGGACCTTCGGCGGAGAGCCGCCCGACGACTGCGTCGGTTGCTGCGCCTGCGAGATGGTCTGCCCCACGGGACACATCCGATCCGAGCGGGAAGCCGGGTCGATCCGTATCTGGGAGCATGCCCTGGAGCTGGCCACCTGCGTCGTGGACGAGGATCGTTGCCGCGGCTGCGGCGTCTGCGAACAGGCCTGTCCTTTCTCCGTGCCGCGGGTGGTGCTGCACCGCGGCGGATCGATGACGGCCGAGATCGACATCGAGGCCTGCCGCGGCTGCGGAGTCTGCCAGGCGGCCTGCCCCTCTGGAGCGATCAGCTCGCCGCGCGCCGAGCGCGCGATACCGGCTGCGGAGAGTGGGGAACAGCGGCTGCTGGTCTTCGGCTGCGGCAGGTCCGCGCCGGGTCGTCACACTCCACCCTTGCCCGACCGAGCGCGTTTCCTGGAGCTGCCCTGCTCGGGCGGAGTCAGCGCCGCGATGCTGCTCGGCGCGCTGGCCGCCGGCTGGGACGGCGCGCTGGTGCTGGGCCGCAACGAGGCGACCTGCCGCCTGGGCGGCGCCGAGGCCCACGCCCGCGAGACGGTCGATCACACCGAGAAGCTGGCCCGCCTGCTGGGGCTGGGTAGAGACCGCCTGCGCTTCGTCGATCCCGAGCCCGGTACCGAGGGGCCGACCCGCGCGATGGAGTTGATGCTGGGCGATCTGTCGGCCTCGCCGCTTTCGCAGCGCTACCCGCTCGACAAGCTGGACGACACGGCCGACGGCGCGCTGGCGGTCGCCTCCTGGCTGAGCGGGCGCGAGGAGCTGGAGATCGACGGCGCCGCCTGGCTGGAGGAGAACGATCTGCCCGCCGCGCGTCCGGGAGAGCCGGCGCTGCTGGCCAACGCCGCCCCGTACCTCGACCTCTTGGCCGGCGGCTGGCTGTGGCCGCTGAAGCTGGCCGACCAGCTGCGGCACGGCCTGCGGGTTCTGCGCCAGCTGGGAGTCGAGGCGGGCGTGGCGGTCAACGGCCTGGGGGCCGGCTGGTCGGGCGTGGCGCGGCGCTATCCCGGCTCGCGGCTGTTCGGGCTCTGCTCCGGTTGCACCGCCGACGCGAACGAGGCCGGACTCGAGGTGACCTCGCTCAACGATCTGCTGGCGGACGAGGGCGCGCGGTTGGCAGCCGGGCGCTCTTTTTCGCTGCTGGCGCTGGGCGGCGATCCGGTCCTGGAGCGGCTGGCCGCGGCGCTCGGCGCGCCGAGCGTAGACGTGGGACCCGCGCCGCCCTTGGGGCTGAAGCTGGGGGTTGGACCGAACGACCGCGAGCGGCTGGAGGCGCGCCTGGTACGCTCCGCCAGCGAAGGGGCCGGCGCCCTGCTGGTCAACGGTCCGGCCGAGCTGACGCAGTGCGCCCTGCTGCTGCGCGAGGGCGCCTGGCGGCGAAGCGCGGTGCGGGCTGTGCTGGCCTGCGAGGTGCTTGCCGAAGCCGAGGCCGAAAGCGGACAAAGCGAGGCGGGCCGATGAAGGATCGACGCATTCGCAGCCACCCGATTCTCGAGGCTTTGCCCGAACCGGATATCGAATTCACCTTCAACGGGCGCAGGCTCGCCGCCAGGCGCGGCGAGGTGATCTCCTCGGCGCTGTTCGCCGCCGGCCTGCCGGTCTTCGGTCATCATCAGCGCGACGGCGGGCCGCAGGGGATCTTCTGTGCCAACGGCCAGTGCTCGCAGTGCACCGTGATCGCGGACGGCCGTCCGGTCAAGGCCTGCATGACGCCGGTGGAGCCCGGAATGGAGGTCCGCTCGGTGGAGGGTCTGCCCTCGCTGCCCGAGGACGACCGGGCCGTCGAGCCGGGCCGCCCGGCCGAGGTCTCGGTGCCGGTGCTGGTGCTGGGCGGAGGCCCGGCCGGGCTGAGCGCCGCGATCGAGCTGGGACGGGCAGGAATCGAGGTGCTGGTCGTCGACGACAAGCCGGAGCTGGGCGGCAAGCTGACCTTGCAGACCCACGGCTTCTTCGGCTCGGTGGAGGACTGCTGGGCCGGCACGCGCGGCATCGAGATAGGCAAGATGCTGGCCGCGAGCGTGGAGGAGCTGCCCGCGGTCGAGGCCTGGAGCGACGCCACGGCGCTGGGCGTCTTCTGGGACGGCAAGGTCGGCGTCGCCGCCCGCGACGGCTATCGGCTCGTCTCGCCCGAGCACATCCTGGTGGCGATGGGCGCCCGCGAAAAGGCGCTTGGCTTCGAGGGCTGCGATCTGCCCGGCGTCTACGGAGCCGGCGCGTTCCAGACCCTGGTCAACCGCGACCTGGTGGCCGCCTCCGAGCGGCTGTTCGTGCTGGGCGGCGGCAACGTGGGGCTGATCGGCGCCTACCACGCGCTGCAGGCCGGGATCGACGTGGTGGGGCTCGTCGAGGCGCTGCCCGAGTGCGGCGGCTACAAGGTCCACGCCGACAAGATCCGGCGCCTGGGCGTTCCGATCTACACCTCGCACACGGTCGTGGAGGCGGCCGGCGAGGAGCGCCTGGAGCGCGTCACGATCGCGAAGATAGACGAGAGGTTTCGGCCGATAGCCGGCAGCGAGCAGACGTTCGCGGCCGACACGCTGCTGATCGCGGTGGGGCTCAACCCGGTAGACGAGCTGTTGGAAAAGGCACGCCAATACGGAATCGACGTGCGCGCGGCCGGAGACTCGGACGAGGTCGCCGAGGCCTCGGCCGCGATCTTCTCGGGGCGGATCACCGGGCGCAGGCTGGCGCGCGAGATCGGCGTGCCGGTCCACGTCCCGAATCACTGGGAGCCGCTGGCCGAGGTGCTGCGCAGCCGCCCGGGTCCGATCCACGAGTGGGTCCCTCCCGAGCTGGCCGGCAGGGAGCGCGTCTACCCGGTGATCCGCTGCGTGCAGGAGATCCCCTGCAACCCGTGCTCCGCCGTCTGTCCGGAGGGCCTGATCGAGATGGAGGGGATCATGGGCCTGCCGCACTACGAGGGCGGCTGTCTGGGCTGCTGCAGGTGCGTTGCGATCTGCCCGGGGCTGGCGATCAACCTGGTCTGCGAGGACTACGATCCCGAGCACCGGCTGGCGCTGCTGGTGCTGCCGTTCGAGCTAGGCGAGGATCGCCTCCCGCTCGACGGCGAGGTGCCGACGACCGGATTCGGGGGGGAACCGGTGGGCAGGGGTCGCGTGATCGCGGTCCGCGAGCGTCCCGACCAGGATCGCCGGCGGCTGGTGATGCTGGAGGTGCCTTTCGACGAGCGGCTCGAGGTCGCCGGTTTCGCCGTGCGCGGGCCGTCGCGCCCGGAGCCGAGCGGGCGCCGCTCCCAAGAAGACGATCCGATCGTCTGTCGCTGCGAGCGGGTGCGCAAGAGCGAGATCGTGCGCGAGATACGCGCCGGGGTGCGCGACATCAACCAGCTCAAGGCGCTCGCGCGGCCGTCGATGGGCGGCTGCGGGGGCAAGACCTGCACCGAGCTGGTCGAGCGCATCTTCCGCGAGGAGGGGGTGCCGTTGGACGAGGTGGCGCCGGGCACCCGGCGGCCGCTGGTGGCCGAGACGCCACTGGGGCTGTTCGCGCGTGGAGAGAAGGACGATGGCGAGGACTGAGCGAGGCAGCTGGGACGCGATCGTGGTCGGCGGAGGCAGCGTCGGAGCTCCGTCGATCTTCAACCTGGCCGAGCGCGGGCTGAAGGTGCTGTGCATCGATCGCCGTGCGGCGGTCGGGCAGGGGGACAACAAGGCCGCGATCGGCGGCATTCGCGCCACCCACTCCGATCCGGCCAAGATCATGCTTTGCAGCCGCAGCCTCGAGCAGATGTCCTCCTGGCGCGAGGTGCACGGCAGCGACGTGGGCTGGAAGCCGGGCGGCTACGTCTTCCCGGTCTACGACGAGGGGCTGGAGCGGACGCTGCGCGGGCTGTTTCCCATTCAGCGCGAGCACGACCTCGAGATCGACTGGGTCGACGCGGAGTCGATGGCCGAGCTGGTGCCCGGGATCGAGCGAGACGGCCTGCGGGGCGGGACATACTCGCCCGGGGACGGCCAGCTCTCGCCGCTCAAGGTGCCGGTCGCGCTGCAGCGCGCTTCGCAAGAACGCGGCGCCGAGTTCCGCTTCGACGAGCGGGTCTGCGGATACGAGCTGAGCGGCGGCAGGATGCGCGCCGTGCTGACCGAGAAGGGTCGCTACGAGGCGCCGCTGGTGGTGATCGCGACCGGTGCGGACGCGGCGCTGGACGGAGAGCGCCTCGGGATCGAGATCCCGGTCCAGCCCGACTCCCACGAGGCCGGGATCACGGCGCCGATCGAGCCGTTCCTCGCGCCGCTGGTGGTCGACATGCGTCCCGGCGCCGAGGGCAGGACCGCCAACTTCTACTTCGGGCAGAACGACGAGCACCAGATCATCTTCTGCTACACGCCCAAGGAGCTGTTCGTCGGAGACAACCGCGAGAGCCTCTCGGAGTTCCTGCCCGTGCTGGCCGGGAGGATGATCTCGCTGATTCCGCGCATGCGGCACCTGCTGGTGCGGCGCGTCTGGCGTGGCTGCTACCCGATGACGCCCGACGGCGTGCCGATCGTGGACAACGTCTCCGAAATCGAGGGGCTGACGCTGGCGGTCGGAATGTGCGGGCAGGGCTTCATGCTCGGGCCGGGCGTCGGGCAGGAGGTCGCCTCGCTGGCCGTGGACCGGCGCAGCCTGCTGCCCGAGCAGGTCCATGCCACGATCAGCTGGGGTAGAGACTTCGGCAGGGCCGGCAGCGAGGCGCTCAAGTAGGCCCAATCAGACGTTCGAGGCGCGCTCCAGCTTCTTGAGCACCGAGAAGATGAAGGTCGCGGCCAGCAGGCACATCACCACCAGCACCAGGAACGACTGCCACATCTCGAGGCGATCCCAGACGAAGCCGAACAGCCCGGCCAGCAGGTTGCCGCCCGCGGTCGCGGCCAGCCAGCCGCCCTGCATCAGGCCCTTGTACTTGGGCGGCGTGACCTTCGAGACGAACGAGATGCCCATCGGCGAGAGGAACAGCTCGGCGATGGTCAGCGTGAAGTAGGTCCCCACCAGCCAGTAGGGCGAGATCAGTGTATCCGAGACACCGCCATCCAACTCGGCCGGCGAGCTGAGCCCGAACGCGGCGATCATCATCACGCCAAAGCCGACCGCGGTCAGGATCATGCCCGTGCCGATCTTCTTGGGCGCAGAAGGCTCCTTGTTCTTGGAACGCAGGAAGGTGAAGAAGCCCACGATCAGCGGCGTGAGGAACACGATGAAGATCGGGTTGAAGTGCTGGAAGATCTGCGGGGTGATCGGCATCGTTGCGTCGAAGCCGCTGACCACCCAGTAGCAGATCCCGCCGCCGACCACGAGCAGCCCCAGACCGATTCCTCGCGCCGTCCCCGAAGAGCTCTTGCGCAGCAGCAGCACCAGGCCACCGATCGCGGCCAGGAACGGGAGGAAGGACTTCAGATCGAACCAGATGTAGTGGTACTTGCCCACCGAATCGACCGTGTAGTCGCGGGCGAAGATGGTCAGGGTGAAGCCGTTTTGGTGGAACGAGGCCCAGAAGAACATCACCACGAAGAAGACCATGAACAGCGCCACGAGCCTGTCCTTGACCTGCTTGGGAGTCAGCTCGACGACCTGGTCCTTGTGCTCCTCGCTGGCGGCCTTCTGCTTCTCGGTCATGTCGGCGTGGGCGTAGAAGCGGCGGAACAGCACGAAGATCAACAACGAGATGATCATGCTGGCCGCGGCAATGGCGAAGGCACCGTTGTAGGAACGTCCGATGCAGTCGATGTAGTGCTCGGAGAACGCCGTCAGGTTGGTGAAGGCGTCGCCCATCTGCGCCTTGGCCAGGGCGGTGAACTCGCCGACGTTCTCGAGCTCGCCGTCGAGGTACTTGTGCGCCATCGCGGGGATCTGCTTGTTGTAGGTCAGACCGTGGCGACCCAGGATGTAGCTGCTCATCCCCTCGGCCGCGGACGGCGCGAAGAAGGCGCCGATGTTGATCCCCATGTAGAAGATGTTGAAAGCGTTGTCGCGGTTCTTGCCGTACTTTGGATCGTCGTAGAGGTTGCCCACCAGCGCCTGCAGGTTGCCCTTGAACAGCCCGGTACCCAGCGAGATCATCACCAGCGCGGCGACGACCATCGCAATTCCCATCCCGGGCCAGGACAGCATCACGTAGCCGGCGAACATGACCAGCGTGCCGATCACGATCGTCTTGCCGTAACCCAGCACGTTGTCCGCGATGATGCCGCCGAGCAACGGCAGGAAGTAGACCCCGAAGAGGAATCCGCCGTAGTACAGCCCCGCGATTTCGGAGTCGAAACCGAACTTGGCCTGCATGTAGAGCGTGAAGATCGCCAGCATGGTGTAGTAGCCGAAGCGCTCTCCCATGTTGGCGAAGAAGGCCACGAACAGGCCCCTCGGATGTCCTTTCAGCATGTCTTCTCCTTGTCGAGCCGAAATATATTTCCGGCCAACATACCAGACTCTCGCCGCGATGCCACCCTCGGCGAAGTTGAGCATTCCGCGCTGTGGGGAAAGCGTTTCGGGCCGGGGATCCGGCGGGCGGCGAAGGACGGACGCCGCGACCTCGACGCCGACAGGGATGGTTGAGACGGACAGGGGGCTTCCGGAGGTCGGGGTCGAGCCGTGGGTGCGCGACAGCCTGTTCGCGCTCGAGGGGGGATCTACGCACCGCTGGGCAACGGGGAGTACGTGTACTACGGGGAGCGTCCCGGCGCGGGGTGGCACGGCCACGGGTACTGCGAGAAGAAGGCGCTCAAGGGCGAGAGCATCAGAAACGAGATCACGTACACGCGGATCTCCGCCAGAAAAGAGTACTGGGAACAACTCTATGGTAATGCTGGAAGTTCAAAAACCGGAGTCCGCTGCGTGCGCCCCGCCGAGGTTGAGGAACCCGCCGATGGAGGGGTGAAGTAGTCGGCGATCCACCCGCTTACTCACAAAAAGAAGTGCTCGTTGCGATCTTCTGTTTCACTCGCCCCGTTTTTTATGAATAATGATCTAGGCGGCAAAAAAGGCCACAGGTCTAACGACCGCCGTAACGGGACGATCAGAGAAAGGATGCAACCATGTCTGCCCGATTTCGCGCAAAAATAACCCCGGCAATCCTCGAGGCCCTTGCGGCTGCGCTTGCGCTTGCCGTGCTCGGCGGCGCTTGCACTGACTCGCCTCCCTCGGTGAAAATCGAGGAGAACACGCCCGAGGTCTGCGACGACGGCATCGACAACGACGGCGACGGGCTGACCGACTGCGACGACGACGGCTGCGCCCCGCTCGACGTCTGCGGCGGCGGAGACGGCGACACCGACGCCGACACGGACGCCGACGCCGACGCCGACGCCGACGGCGACGCCGACGCCGACACCGAGGTCTTTCCCGGCGACGTTACCGTGATGATGTACGAGGACGCGGACAACAACCTCGAGGACGTACTGCTCGAAGACGTCAACGAGGCCGAGGCGGCCGATATCCCGGAGAACGTCAACCTGGTCGTGCTGCTCGACCGCGCCGAGGGGTACAGCTCGGCGGACGGCGACTGGACCGGAGCCAAGCTGTTCCGGCTCCAGCACGACACCGACATGGCCGCGATCGGCTCGCCGCGGATGGCCGACCCCGAGTTCCTGGGCCTGACAGACGACAGCCCCAACGGCGAGGAGATCGACATGGGCTCGCCGGAGACGCTCGAGGCGTTCATCGACTTTTGCCAGCAGCGCTTCCCCGCGGATCACTACATCCTGCACATCAGCGATCACGGCGACGGCTGGCGCAACGAGGACGAGCTGCCGCCGGCGCACCCGATGCTGCTGAAGGGCACGTGCAGCGACGACTCGTCGGGCAACTCGCTTTCGATCAGCCACGACTTTCCAGCCGCGATAGAGGGCAAGGGCATCGCGGCGGTCAGCTTCGACGCCTGCCTGCTGGGCACCGTCGAGGTCGGCTGGGCGATCAAGGACCACTGCGACTTCTTCTCCGCCTCGGTGATGAGCGTGCCCGGCACCGGCTGGGAGTACACCGCGACGCTCAATACCTGGTTCGAGGATCCCACCCCGGAGAACTGGGTGGTCGCCTCGGTGGTGGAGTTCGAGAACTACTACGGCGGCCAGGGCAGCGTGGGCTTCTCCGCCGTCGACCTGAACGCGATGGACGCTTTCGGCGACGCGCTGGCCGACTTCCTGGCGGTGGCCGAGGGAGCCGACTCCGGCGCCTTGCAGACCGCCAAGAACGACGCCTTCACCCCGCAGTGGTTCGGCTGGGACGGAATGGTCGATTTCGGCGACTTCATCGAGCGCTGCCGCTCCGCGGTCGGCGAGGAGGTGACCGACGCGCTGCTGGTCGAGTTCGAGAGCATGATCATTTCGATGTGGTACTCCGAGAACCTGGCCGACGTGAATGGTCTGTCGATCTACGCCCCCCGCGAGCTGTGGGGCTACGGCGGCTACGACGAGGCCTACGACGAGACCCCGTTCGCGATCGACACCGAGTGGGAGGACTTCATCCTCCCGCTGGTGGAGTAGAGGACCGTCGAAAAGCCCCTGTCCGGAGACATCTCCTCAGTACCAGTCGTCACCCCACTCGGCGTCGTGCACGTAGTCGAACATCGCGTAGTAGCCCGGGTCGTCGATACCCGGCTGCCAAAGGTACTCGCTCGTCGCCGGGGCGCTGTCCAGGACGAGCGAGCCGCCAACGGCGCCGTCGAGCACCGAGGGTCCGGCGACCTGGAAAGGCCAGTCCACCGCGAGGGCCTCCGTGTCGAGCTCCGAGCTCAACGCGCCCGCCGCGCCCAGGTCGAGGTCGATCATCGCGTGGTAGTCGAGCTCGAAAAGCCCGGTGTGGGGCGCGGCGAGGGCGGCGCCCGCGATCGGGTGGGCCGCGGCGAGCTCTCCCGGCGGCTCGTGGAAGACGAAGCCCGATCCGGCACCGTCCGTCGGGGTCAGCCAGACGTAGACGAGGGCGCCGTCGTCTCCCAGGTCGGCGGTGCCGAAGTGCCACGACTCGAGCACGTCGGTGAGCAGCGACTCGCCCCACATGTGATCGCTATAGCCGCCGCCCTCGATGTCGGTGTCGATCAGGACCGTGCCGTCCCGGCGGGTCACCTTCACGTGGCCCGCGGTGCGCGGGTGACCCAGGGGGAACTGCCAGTCGTGGGCCTCGCCGCCCGCGATCGCTCCGTAGAGACCGTCCGTGACCGCAAAGCCGGGGGAGCCGGCCTCGAGCACGACGTCGGCCTGGAGGCGCATGTCGTTGCGGCTGTCTGGGGAGTCGATGTGCACGGTGTAGGTCTTGACGCCGTCCACCATCTCCCCTTCGAAGCGCGAGTCGCCGATCTCGCCGCGGCCGGTCTCGGTGGAGAACCAGACCTCGGTGCCCGGCGCGTTGCGCAGCGCCGAGAACACGGTCTGATCCCCTTCGTCGACCTGGAGCTGGAGTAGCGGGTAGTCGCGGGGATCGGGCGCCGGGCTGGTGTCCGGATCCTCGCGCCAGGCGTGGAGCGCGCGCCGGTAATCGCAGTTGAACGGATCGGAAGAGTTGAAGATCATCGATACGGAGACCCCCCGCTCGGGGTCCAGCGCGAAGAAATTCCACCACTCGTACGCGCCGGGCGCGTCGACAAGGCGCGAGCGGTCGTCCTTGAGGGTCGCCGGTCGAACCAGGCCCCCGACGTCGGTGCCCGAGTCGGTGCCGGTGTCCGTGTCCGTGCCGGTGTCGGTCTCGCTGTCGCTGTCGCCGCCGCAGCCGGCGAGGGCGAGCAGGACTCCGAGCAGGATGGTGCGTGTTTGGAGCATGTGGTTCCCTCCTCGACCGTAGGGATACCGGCGCGCGGGCGGGGTTTCAAGTCATGGGCCGCGAGGAGGTGACCGGCACGCTGCTGGTCGAGCAGCGCGCGCGATTTTCTCGCCGAGGGATTTCATTCAAAGGCAGGCGGGGTGGACGGGACGGCGTCGCTCGGTTACGGGTGATCGCGTGCGCGCTTTTTCGCGCGGGGAGGTTCGCGATGGCTCACGAGTTCGTCTTCACCATGAACGGGGTGCGCAAGGTCTACCCTCCGGACCGGGAGGTGATCCGCCAGATGACGCTCGCCTTCCTGCCGGGCGCCAAGATCGGCGTAATCGGCCTCAACGGCTCGGGCAAGAGCACTCTTTTGAAGATCATGGCCGGCGAGCTCGACGAGTTCGAGGGCGAGACATGGCACCCGCCGGACGTCAGCATCGGCTTTCTGCCGCAGGAGCCGACGCTCGACACCGATCTCGACGTGCGCGGCAACGTGGAGCAGGGAGTCTCGCGGCTGCGGGAGCTGCTGGGGCGCTATGAGGAGCTGAGCGCCAGGCTGGCCGAGGAACTGGACGAGGACGAGATGAACTCCGTGCTCGCCGATCTGGCCGAGGTCCAGGACGCGATCGACGCGGCCGACGCCTGGGAGATCGACAGGATCGTGGAGACCGCGATGGAGGCGCTGCGCTGCCCTCCGCCCGACGCCGATCCGGCCGTGCTGTCCGGCGGAGAGAGACGGCGGGTGGCACTCTGCCGCCTGCTGCTCTCCCGCCCGGAGATGCTCTTGCTCGACGAGCCGACCAACCACCTCGACGCCGAGTCGGTGGCCTGGCTGGAGCACCACCTCCACGAGTATTCGGGGACCGTGGTCGCGATCACGCACGACCGCTACTTCCTCGACAACGTGGCCGGCTGGATCCTGGAGATGGACCGCGGTCACGGGATCCCCTGGAAGGGCAACTACTCGTCGTGGCTGGAGCAGAAGCGCGAGCGTCTCTCGCGCGAGGAGAAGCAGAGCAGCGCCCGCAGGCGCACCCTCGAGCGCGAGCTGGAGTGGGTGCGGCTCAATCCCAAGGGAAGGCGCGCCAAGTCCAAGGCCAGGCTCTCGCACTACGAGCAACTGCTGGCCGAGGATCGCGCCGCGGACGAGAAGGAGCGCGCCGGCGAGATCCGGATCCCGCCGGGAGAACGGCTCGGAGACGAGGTGGTCGTGGCCGAGGGGCTGCGCAAGGGATACGGCCAGCGTCTGCTGTTCGGCAATCTGTCCTTCCGGCTGCCGCGCGGCGGGATCGTGGGCGTGATCGGCGGCAACGGCGCGGGCAAGACCACCTTGCTGCGCATGATCACCGGCGAGGAGCAGCCCGACGGCGGCGAGCTGAAGCTGGGCGAGACGGTTCGTCCGGCCTACGTGGACCAGAATCGCGACGCGCTCGAGGCGGACAACTCCGTCTGGGAGGAGATCTCGCAAGGCGAGGAGCTGATCGAACTGGGAGGGCGCGAGGTGAACTCGCGGGCCTACGTGGGAGCGTTCAACTTCAAGGGCTCCGACCAGCAGAAGAAGGTCGGAGACCTCTCGGGCGGAGAGCGCAACCGCGTCCACCTGGCCAAGCTGCTCAGGCGCGGCGGCAACCTGCTGCTGCTCGACGAGCCGACCAACGACCTCGACATCGACACTCTGCGCTCGCTGGAGCAGGCGCTGCTGGAGTTCGCCGGCTGCGCCGTGGTGGTCAGCCACGATCGCTGGTTCCTCGACCGCGTCGCGACCCACATCCTGGCCTTCGAGGGGGACAGCTCCGCAGTCTGGTTCGAGGGCAACTACGCCGACTACGAGGCCGACCGCCGCCGCAGGCTGGGAGACGAGGCCGACCTCCCCCGCCGCCTCAAGTACCGCAAGCTGACCAGGGCCTGAGCTTTTCTCGACAAGCGCCTTCGTATTGACGTTGCGAGAGGCCGGCCCTAGATTTGATCTAGGACGGATTGCGATCCGAGCTGACGAGGAACAGGAGATGCGGGCAATCAAGGCGAGATTCGACGGAGAGAAAATCGTGCTTCCCGAGGAAGCCAAGGATGCTCCGGTCGGCAACGTGATTGTGATTTTCGACTCGCCCGAGGCTACCCATGATCGCGGCGACTGGGATCGGGTCCAGGAGAAGTCATTTGCCGATGCCTGGGATAACCCCGACGACGCGATATATGATGAGATTTGAGCCCGGAGACGTCGTTCTCGTCCGGTTTCCATTCACCAGCCTGGGGACGACGAAAAAGCGTCCCGCCTTGATTGTGAGCCCGAGGGAATTCTCGACCAGGTACGGAGACGTTGTCGTTCTGGCCCTCACGAGCAGAGACCAGGGGAATGACGCGCTGCTCCTCACGGGCTGGAAGGAGGCCGGGCTGCTCAAGCAGACATGGGTGAAGCCAATCGTCGGGACGATAGCCGGCGATCTAGTCGAACGGAAGCTCGGCATTCTCGGGGAAGAGGATCACGACCGCGCAAGCATCGCAATTCGAATGCTGATCGCCGAACCATTCGGGCCTCGCCCCGATCCGCAGGGGAAAAAAGAGTCACTCCGATAGCTCGGTGCTTGGCGCAGGCAAGCGATCTCTTTGTCCCGGACAGGTGCTGTCCTACCTCGCCCCCAGGCTGGAAGCAGGCTACCGGGGGGAAAGGAGCGCTTGGCATGACATTCGAGACGAGCGAGCTGGACTATCGCGGAGTGCCTTTCCTCAAGGCGCTGTGGCAGAAGGGCGGCGTGACGATCGACTGCGCCGCCGCCCGCAACCGCCACCTCCGAGTCGATCATCTCGACGGCTACGAGCTCAACGTCGAGCTGATCGAGGTGCCGCTCGACCCGGAGCTCTACGAAGAAGATTTTGACGAAGAGGAAATCGACCTGCTGGGGATGACCGACGAGGAGGAAGAGGAGCTGCTCGACGAAGAGGAGGAACGGATCATCCGCGAGGAGGACGAGTGCCCGGACTACCCACACGGCTGCGAAGAGTGCGAGGAGTACGGCTGCACCGGGCCGGACGACGAGCCCGACCCCGAGCACGCCACCATGCCCGAGCTGGTGGCCAGGATCCGCAAGAAGGGATCGAAGCGCTGGAAAGCGCTCGGCGAGACGGACCCGTTCCTCGAGAAGCACCCCGCGCTGTGCCGTTTCCTGACCCAGATCGAGGACACCCACGGCGTCTGAAGGGAGCCTGTCGAGAGCCCGGAGGCGTCTTGCTGCGAACCGTCAGTCGATGTCGGCGTAGCCCAGGGTCTCCAGCTTGCCCAGCAGCTCCTCGTCCAACTCGATCTCGACCTCCTCGGAGGCCGGCTCGCCGCTCTTCATCCGCTCCTTGAAACGCTCCAGCCGCTGGGCCAGCGCCTCGTCCATCTCGGGGCGCTCGGAGGTGACCGGCTCCTGCTCGCGCGGATCGACCACGTGGTCGAAGAGCTGGTTGCGGTCTCCCCACCAGTCGATCAGCTTCCAGCGCCCGTGCATCGCGGCCCACAGCGCCAGCCCGCGTACCGTGGAGTAGACGCGGTGGGCGAACACCACGCGGCTGGCGAGGCGATCCTTCAGATCGCCGGCCCCCTCGTCGCCGCGCAGGATCGGCGCCAGCGACAGCCCCTCGCAGCCCTCGGCCTCGCCGCCGGCGAAGTCGACCAGCGTGGGGTAGACGTCCACCAGGCTCGTGGTCGCCAGTGACCTTCGCCGATCGATGCCCAACTCCGGGCCGTGGAACATCATCAGCACTCTGGTCAGCTCGCGGTAGAGCTTGGGCCCGTGGCCTGCGCCGTCGTGGTCCCAGAACTCCTCGCCGTGATCCGAGACCGCGGCCAGCAGGTTGCGCCCCTCGTCCATCTCGAGGATCTCCCAGGCCTTGCGCAGCTGGGCGTCGGTGTAGCCGATCTCGCTGCGGTAGTCGGCCGCGCTGTCGCCGCCGCGGTGGAACCCGGGCGGCCGCCAGAACTCCTGGCGATGCGTGTAGGGCGCATGCACGTCGTTGAGGTGCAGGTAGACGAAGAAAGGCTGGTTCGAAATTATCTCGTCCTTCCACTTCTCCAACTTTCCGTTCAAGGTGGCGGCCGGCGCCTGCACCTGCAAGTCGAAGTGGTCGAACCCGCGCGAGAAGCCGAGCGAATCACCGATGTTGATGTTGGAGGCCAGGCCGTAGGTCGCGTAACCCAGCTCCTGGAACATCTCGGGCAGCGTGGGTCGATCCCGGGGGATGCGGTTGAGCGGTATCTTGGCCTCTCCCTTTCGCTTCAGCGCCTCGACCTGCTGCTTGTGCGCGCGGAAGCCCTGGGTCACGCCGTGCTGGGGCGGGTAGAGCGAGGTGAACATCGACGAGGTGGCCGGCGCCGTCCAGGACGAGGCGGAGCGCGCGCGGTGAAAGACCGTGCCCTGCTCGGCCAGCTCGGCCAGAAAAGGCGCGGTCTCGTACTCGAAGCCGTAGAAACCCAGGTAGTCCGGCCGCAGGGTGTCGAGCAGCACCAGCAGCACGTTGGGCGGCTCCGCCGGCTCTTCCGCGGCTGCCCGGCCGGCGTCTCCGGCGTCCGGCTCCGTCCCGGCGGAGGCGTCGGCCGCTGATCCGTCCTCGACCGCGGCGACCGCCTCGGGCGCCGGAGCCGGCTCCCGGTCGCCCAGCCAGGGAAGATCCCGGCAGCCCGCCACCGGCAGCGCCAGCGCCGCCGACAAGAACACCAAGCTGACCGTTCCGCGTGTCATTCTCCGGATCGGGGCGCCAATCCGGCGCCCCCTCGAAGAAAGGCTAACGTCCCTGTCCGCGATATCAAATCTTCTGGTCTCTATTTCGTCATTTCGTCCGCCGGCCCCGACAACGCTCCCGGCGGCGGAATCAGGCCGAACGCAGCGCTTCGACCAGCCGGGCTCCACGGCCGCGGCCGCTGGCGACCAGGCGGCGCCGCTCGCCCTGGCCCAGCTCGATGCGGATCACCAGCGCCTCCTCGGGCCAGAGGTCGTCGAAGCGATCGCACCACTCCACCAGGCAGGCACCCTCGCCGTCGTAGATCTCCCACAGGCCCAGCTCGTACAGCTCGCCCGGATCCTCGAGCCGGTAGAGGTCGAGGTGGTCGAGCGGCAGGCGCCCGCCGTCGTAGTGGTTGACGATCGTGAAGCTGGGGCTGCTCACGCCGGCGTCGTCCGGCACGCCGAGCGCGCGGGCCACCGCGGACGCGAAGAAGGTCTTGCCCGCCCCCAGGTCGCCACACAGCCCCACCACGTCGCCGGGGCGCAGCGCCGCGGCGAGCCGGCCGGCGATCCGCGCCGTCTCCCGTTCGCTTTCGACCTGGAACTCGACCTCTTGCACGAGGTTGCAGTTAGACCGCCGCGGCGCGGTTTGCAAGCCGCCGCTCGGTCAGCGCAGCGCGCGCTTCAGCACGCGGTTGAGCCTGGCCGCGAAGTCGGCCGGCTTGTCGATCGCTGCTCCCTCGACGAGCAGCGCCTGCTCGAGCAGGAGAAAGCTGGCGTCCTCGACCAACTCCTCGTCGTCGACCCCGCTCAGGCTCTCGACGATCGGGTGGCCGGGATTGACCTCCAGGATCGGCTTGAAGTCGGGCAGACCTTTTTGCCCCATCGCCTCCAGCACCTGCCGCATCTGCAAGGTGGGATCGTTCTCGTCGAGCACGATGCAGGAGGGCGAATCGCTCAGCCGCGCGGAGGCCTTGACCTGCTTGACCCGCTCTCCGAGCGCCGCGCCGATCTTCTCGATCACCGGCTCGAGCTCCTTCTCCCTTTGCTCGTCCTCGTCGGTCTCGAGCTCGTCCGCGGCGCCGCTGCGGTTGATCGCCTTGAGCTCCAGGCCCTTGTACTCGCCCACGGCGGAGACGGCCAGCTCGTCGATCTCGTCGTCCATCACCAGAACCTCGATCTGCTTGTTCCGGTAGGCCTCCAGCAGCGGAGAGCCGCGCAGGATCTCCTCGTCGCCGCCGGTGATGTAGTAGATTGCCTTCTGATCGTCGGGCATGCGCTCGCGGTAGTCGGCCAGCCCGGTCCAGCCCTCGACCGCGGTGGACTTGAAGCGCACCAGATCCAACAAGGCATCGCGGTTCGAGAAATCCGAGTAGACCCCCTCCTTGAGCGGGCGGTTGTACTGCTCGACGAAGCGCGCGTACTTCTCCGCGTCCCGCTCGGACAGCTCCTTGAACTCTTTGAGCAGCTTCTTGACCGAGGCCGACCTTATGGAGGCCATCACCCTGTTTTGCTGCAGGGTCTCGCGGCTGACGTTGAGCGGCAGGTCCTCGGAGTCGATCACGCCGCGCACGAAGCGCAGGTAGCTCGGCATCAGCTCCCTGGCGTCGTCGGTGACGAAGACGCGCCGCACGTACAGCTTGACGCCCGGAGTGTAGTCGGCGCGGTACATGTCGACCGGAGCGGTCCCCGGCACGTAGAACAGCGTGGTGTACCCCAGGGCGCCCTCGGCCTGCGTGTGGACCCAGAGCAGCGGGTCCTCCACGTCGTGGCCGAGCGTCTTGTAGAACTCGGCGTACTCCTCGTCGGACAGCTCCGACTTGGGCCGCAGCCAGAGGGCCGAGGCCGCGTTGATCTGCTCGACCTCGCGCTTCTCCTCCCTCTCCTCGCCCTGCCCCTCGTCGGCCGTGTATTCGAGGTAGATCGGAAACGGTATGTGGTTCGAGTACTTTCCGATCAATTTCTCGATCCGCCAGCGGGTCGCGAACTCGCGGCCTTCGTCGTCGAGATGGAGCAGCACAGTCGTGCCGAACGTGTCGCGCTCGGCCTCGGAGATCTCGAAGCTTCCCCGCCCGTCGCTGACCCATCTCCAGGCCCGCTCCTCGCCGGCCTTCTTCGAGATCACCTCCACCTCGTCGGCGACCATGAAACAGGAGTAGAAGCCGACGCCGAACTGGCCGATCAGGTTGGCGTCCTTGCGCCGGTCTCCGGTCAGCTCGCCTAGGAAATGCCTGGTGCCGGACCTGGCGATCGTGCCCAGCTGGGTGGCCAGGTCCTCGTCGTTCATCCCGATTCCGCTGTCGGCGACCGCCAGCGTGGCGTGCTCCTTCTCATCGAACGAGATGTCGATCCGGGGCTCGAAGTCGAGCCGCTTGTAAGCCTCGTCGGTCAGGGTCAGGTACTTGAGCTTGTCCAGCGCGTCCGATGCGTTGGAGACCAGCTCCCTCAAGAAGATCTCCTTGTTGGAGTAGAGGGAGTGGATGATCAGGTTTAATAGCTCGTTGACCTCGGTCTTGAACTCGTGCCTCGCCATTGCTCTCTCTCCGTCGTTTTCGGCCTTTTTCGTCGTGCCCGCGCGGATGATCGCACCGCAGCCGTCGTTCGACAAGATCGATCCGCCTCTCTCGAACCGCCTCTCGCGGGGTACTGCGGGCGGCGCGGGCGGTATACAATGCGCTCATGGTCGAGCTTTGCACCGCGCACACCCGCTCGGGTACTCTCGCCTATCGTCGCGCCGGCGAAGGCAGGCCCCTGATCCTCTTGCACGGCCTGTTCACCTCGGGCCGCACCTACGACGAGCTGATACGGCTGGCCCCCGCCGGCGTCGACTGCGTGGCGCTCGACCTCCCGCCGGCGGGGAGCTCGCGACCCGCCCCCGGGTTCGTCTCCTCCTGGAGTTCGCTGGCCGGAGCCGTGATCGAGCTGGCCGACGCGCTGGAGCTGGAGCGCTTCGACCTGTGCGGACACTCGATGGGCGGAGGGATCGCGATCCTGGCGGCGGCCCGGATCCCGTTGCGGGTCCGCCGTCTCGTGCTGGTCGACGCCGTCGGCTTTCCGTTCTCGGTTCCGCTCAAGGGCCGCTTGCCGTTGCTGCCCGGCGTAGGCCGGCTGGCGTTCGCGCTCTACGGAGAGAAGATGTTTTTCGACTACTTCGCGCGCGACGTCTTTTTCCGAAAAGAAGAAATGGACGAGGAGAAAGTGCGAGAGCACTACCGAATCTTCGACCGCCGGCGCGGCGAGGCGCTGGACTGCCTGCGCGCCACCGCCGATCCCCGGCCGGTCGCGGCCCGCGTGCCCGAGGTCCGCTCTCCCGCGCTGGCCCTCTGGGGTGCCCACGATCGGCTCGTGCCGATCTCGGTGGGCCGCAAGCTGGAAAAGGAGCTGGCCGACTGCCGGCTGGCGGTGATCCCCTCGGCCGGGCATTCCCCGCTGGAGGAGGAGCCCGAGCGGTCCGCGGCCGCGATCTTCGACTTTTTGAGCTGAGCCGCGGCTCGTGTTGCGGGTCGCTTTTGTCGCGAGTACTCTCTTGCGCCGATGGTCGACGTCACCGCAGAGCTGAACGAGGACCAGGCCGCGGCCGTGGCGCACGGCGAGGGGCCCTTGCTGGTCATCGCCGGCGCCGGCTCGGGCAAGACGCGGGTGATCACCCACCGCATCGCCAACCTGGTGCTGGCGCACGCCGTGCCGCCGCGGCGCATCCTGGCGGTGACCTTCACCAACAAGGCGGCGCGCGAGATGAAGCAGCGCGTCGAGATCCTGCTGGGCCGCGACGCCGACTGCTGGGTCTCGACCTTCCACTCCTCCTGCGCCAGGCTGCTGCGCCGCTACGGGGAGCGCTTCGACGTCGACCCCCGTTTCACGATCTACGACGACCAGGACCAGAAGGCGATGGTGGCGCGCGTGATCAAGGAGATCGATGTCGACCACCGCCGCTTTCCGCCGCGCCTGTTGCAAAACGAGATCAACAAGGCCAAGCGCGAGCTGGTCTCGCCGGCCGAGTATTCGAGGGGGGATTTCTACCGCCAGTGCGTGCAGGAGGTCTACGCGCTCTACGAGCGGCGGATGGCCGAGGCCTCGGCGCTCGACTTCGGCGATCTGCTCTACCGCGTGGTGCGCGGAATGCGCTCCGACCCCGAGCTGGCCGCCGAGATCGGAGGGCTGTTCGACCACGTGCTGGTCGACGAGTTCCAGGACACCAACCGCGTGCAGCTGGAGCTGGTGCGCCTGCTGACCGCCGGGCACGGCAACGTCTGCGTGGTGGGCGACGACGACCAGTCGATCTACTCCTGGCGCGGCGCGGACGTGACCAACATCCTGGAGTTCGAGCGCTACTTCCCCGGCGCGCATGCGGTGACCCTGGAGCGCAACTACCGCTCCAGCGCCAACATCCTGTCCGCCGCCCACGGCGTGGTCAGCAGGCTGAGCGGGCGTCGCGACAAGCGCCTCTGGACCGATCGCCCGGGCGGAGAGCGGATCTTCCTGCTGCAAGCGCCGGACGAGCGGGAGGAGGCGCGCCTGATCTGCCGCGCGATCCGCGAGCTGCGCGACGACGGCTTCCCCCTTTCGCAGCAGGCGATCTTCTACCGTACCAACGCCCAGTCGCGCGTCTTCGAAGAGGTGCTGCGCGCGATGGACGTCCCGCACCGGGTCGTGGGCGGAATGCGCTTCTACGAGCGCGCCGAGGTCAAGGACCTGATCGCCTACCTGCGGCTGGTGCAGAACCCGGCCGACCACGCCGCGCTGACGCGCGTGATCAACACCCCGGCCCGCGGGATCGGCAAGTCGACCGTGCAGCGGCTGGTCGCGCTGGCCGCCGGCCGGGGCAGCAGCGCCTACGACGCGATTCCGCACGCGGCGAGCGGAGGGATCGGCGCGGCGGGCGTGCGCAAGCTGACCGCCTTTCGCGAGATGGTCGAGAGCTGGCGGGCCGAGATCGAGCAGGGCCCCTCGCACCTGGCGCAACGGATCCTGGAGGACGTCGGCTACCTGGAGCGCCTGGAGGAGAAGGACACCGCCGAGGCCGACGCGCGCCTGGAGAACGTTTGCGAGCTGGCCGGCTCGATCGAGGACTTCGAAAGCGAGGCCGAGCAGCCGACGCTGGACGCCTTCCTCGAGCTGGTGGCGCTGCAGACCGACGTGGACACCGCCGACTTCGACGGCGAGGAGGTGACGCTGATGACCGTCCACTCGGCCAAGGGGCTGGAGTTCGACGCGGTCTACGTCACCGGTCTGGAGGACGGCCTCTTCCCCTACCGGCCGGCCGGAAGCGGGCTGCTCGAGATCGACCGCGAGGAGATGGACGAGGAGCGGCGGCTCTGCTACGTGGCGATGACCCGCGCGCGGCGAAGGCTGTTTCTGTCCCGCGCCTCCTCGCGACGACTGTTCGGCGGCAACCGCTGCGATCCCCCCTCTCGCTTTCTGGCCGATCTGCCGCCCGAGATCTCCGAGGACCTTTCGCCGGAGCGCCCGCGCGTCGAGCCGCTCGGCACGAGCGGACGCCGCTCATACCCGAAATCGACACCGAGCGCCGCGCGGACGAGCGTTTCTTCGCCCGCCGGCGGCGTCTCCGCAGGCGTCTGGGTCGATCGCTCCTTCGACCAGAGCACCGAGATCGGTCTGGCCCCGGGCGCGGCGGTGCGCCACCCCCGCTTCGGCTCGGGCACGGTGCTGGCGATTCTTCCCGGAGCGCGGGCCAAGGCGGAGGTGCGCTTTCCGGCTTACGGTAGAAAGACCATCCTGGTCGACTACCTCGAGCCCGGCTGACGCCGACCATGTACGAAATCGTGACACAAGCCTGGCAGGTGTTCCGCCACGCGCTGATGATCACCGGCTTCGTGGCGGTGATGATGCTGCTGATCGAATACGCCAACGTGATGACCCAGGGCGTGCTGATGCGCGCGCTGGGCCGCGGCCGGCTGCGCCAGTACCTGCTCGGCGCGATCCTGGGAGCGATCCCGGGCTGCCTGGGCGCGTTCGTGATTGTGAACCTCTACTCGCACCGCTGCATCACGATCGGCGCGCTGGTCGCCGCGATGATCGCCACGATGGGCGACGAGACGTTCGTGATGCTGGCGATGGTGCCCGAGACCTCGCTGTGGATGATTCCGGCGCTGGTCGCGCTGGGCGTGCCGGCCGGCTGGCTGACCGATACGCTGCTGCCCCGTCACCTGGCGCCGCTGCCCGCCTGCCAGCAGGAGAAGCTGCCCCTCCACGATGAGGAGCACGGAGTCTGGATACCGCTGGCACGACTGGTCGAGCAGTGGCGCTCGCCGAGCCCGCACCGCGCGATCCTGGCGGTGGTGCTGGCGGTCTTCGCCGCGGGCGTGGCGGTCGGCCAGGTCGGTCCGGCCGAGTGGAACTGGATCCGGGTCACGCTGCTGGTGGTGACCCTGTTCGGCCTGTTCGTGGTCTGCACCGTCTCGGATCACTTCCTCGACGACCACCTCTGGAGCCACGTCTTCGCCAGGCACGTACCGCGCATCCTGGTCTGGACGCTGGGCACGCTGGCCGTCCTGCACGTGCTCGAGCAGTTCTACGACACAGGAGAGCTGGTGCGCGCCAACGCCTGGTTCGTGCTGGGAGTCGCCGTCGCGGTCGGGGTGGTGCCCGAGTCCGGGCCGCACCTGGCGTTCGTCACGCTGTTCGCCGCCGGAGATCTGCCGCTGTCGATCCTGCTGGCCAGCTCGATCGTGCAAGACGGCCACGGGATGATCCCGCTGCTGGCCCACTCGCGGCGCGACTTCTTGATGGTAAAGGGAATCAACGTGATCTTCGGGGCCGCGATCGGAGCCGCGCTGATGGCGTCCGGAATCTAGTAGCACGTCAGGCCTCCAAGATCGGGTAGAGCCTCCGCAGCTTGACCCGTGCGTCTACAAACCGAAGACCCTGAAGCGCGGGTGTCAGACCCACTGAAGCGCGGCGGGGGTAGATAATCAGTTGATTGGAAAGTTCCGTTCCCGGCGGTTTTTCGCGCAGGGGTCCAACTTTTTTTGAAGTTCACCGAGAAGCCCTCGTAGCCGTCGCCCGAAACCTCGTTTTCCACGTAGCTGTGGAAGTAGCCTTGGGCATACTGCACACGGTCACCGGACGCCGGGGCAGTGTCCACCTCCGCAGAGATGATCTTGATCGAGCCTGCGGTCGCTTCGCTTTCGGCCTCGGCCTTGATGTCGGCTTGCCCGGTATCGCCGTCCACGCGACGGAATGTGCCGGTGCTGTCCTGCCCGGAGCGCATACCCTTTGCGCCAAGCGTGATGCCCGCCTCAAGGTCTGGCACGTCCACGTTGCTGGTCGAGAAGCCAAGCTGGAAGCCCCCAACAAAGCCGCCGACCTTTTCCCAGTCCAAACCCTCGAAGCCCGAGTCGTCGTTTGTGGCGGGAACCGCAGTTGCGATCCATACCTGCTTACCGATATGTGTCTCAGTCATTTTCTGCCCTTTCCGTTGGCATTGTGTCTGCGCTATCCGCGCTCTCAACAGGCGAAGCCAACGGCTCGGCCTGATCCTCTTTCGCAACCCAGCCCTTGGCTTCCCAGACGGGAACGTGCTTTTTCAGCACCCGCGCCTTGCCGCGCATTTTGGGATGCGTCATTTCAATTCCCTTGGCCTTTGTCATGTATCAGTCCTGTATCTGATCCGCACCGGAACCGTCCAGTTGTTGCGATCATCCAGAAGCCCCGCGACAGGCTCGGAACGATCAATGAGAATGTTTCCGCTGCCCGCCGCCAATCGCAGCCCTTCGGGAAAACGATCCGCGACCTGCTCCGCAAGAACATTGGCCTCGGTTGTGAATGTATCAGATTGGGTGACGATTGTCACGATTACCAATCCCACCTGATCCGGCGCGATGTCCTTTGCCAGCGTGGGCGCAATGCGACTGACAGGATCGTGCCGAAAGCGCAAATAGGGCAGTGAAGGCTCGGCGTCCTTGTTCATCCAGACAATCGGCGGGCAATTCGTCATTCCCGTCAAGTGCTGGCCCAGCGCCGTTTCCAAATCGTCAAGTGTCATCGGTTGCGCACCTTTCTCACATTGGCGTCAACAAACTCTTGCCAGCGTGCCGCCGCCGCATCGCGGAAAGGCCCACCGTTTACAGGCTCGTAATTGCGCCGCCTCGCATAATCCGCATCGGCAATGAGCAGGTCATCGAACCGGCCGACAATATTGGACTGCATATTGATTCCCAGAACCCGTCGTGACAGGGCCCGGCCCAGCATTCGGGTGAACTGGAACACATGAGTCCTTTTACAGACATGAACAATACAGATATCTGCTCGAAGCCCTTGATAATCATTACGTCATG
>JAWOBP010000219.1:0-11083 GCA_046484285.1 Polyangia bacterium | reverse complement strand
CCGGTGCCGGTGGTGGGGCTCGACCACGGCTACGTCGCGGTCTCGGCCGGCTCCTCTCACACCTGCGCGCTGTCGGAAGAGGGCGAGGCGAAGTGCTGGGGCAGGAACGAAACAGGGGCACTGGGAGACGGCACGACCCAGGGAAGCCTCGAGCCGGTGGAGGTCGCCGGGTTGAATGCGGGCATCGCCTCTGTCGACTCGGGCGCGGGGTTCACTTGCGCGGTCACGGAAGGGGGCGGAGCAAAGTGCTGGGGAATGGGAGGGAGATGCGGAGTGGATAGTTATGACAATAAGCTCGTCCCCACAGACGTTGTCGGTCTTGCTACTGGCGTGACTCGTCTCGCTGTGAGTTCTGGTCACGGATGCGCTATGGTCGAAGATGGATCTGCACGTTGCTGGGGTCACAACGGAGACGGGGAACTCGGTAACGGGACCACGGAGTATGCGCTGACACCCACTGAGGTCACCGGTCTCGACACGGCATTGACGGACATCGCTCCGGGATACGACCATACCTGTGCGGCCTACGAAAACGGGCAGGTAGCTTGCTGGGGTTCCAACTCTTACGGCCAGCTCGGCCTGGGGGCAGTGGGAGGCATCGAGTACGAGCCCGTGGAGGTCTCAGGCCTGGACAGCGTCGAGATCACGTCCGTCGCCAGCGGCGGTTACCACACCTGCGCGCTCACCTCGGCCGGCGGGATCAAGTGCTGGGGCGAGTATGAAAACGGCCAGCTCGGCAACGGAATGGGGGCGGATGTGAACGAGGAGTGTGTCGAGTCGGACGACTGCCTGATGCCGACCCCGGTCGATGTCGTCGGGTTCGGCCAGTGACATGCTCGCAGGCGATCACGCCCCACGGGGGCCTGGGGTACGCAGGTCAACCTCGGTCCTCCCCGGACTACCGAGTGGAGGTCTTCACCCGCGGGATGGGGCTGTGGTGGTGAGGCTCGGTCCCGCTGTCGCGCTGCTGGCGGCGCTGCCGGCCTTCGGCTGCGGTGGCGCGGGCGGCGGCGACCCGGACGGCGGGTCGAGCGACGCCGACGCCGGTCCCGATATTGCAGCTCTCGTTAGTGCGGGCTTCAAGCACACGTGCGCATTGACTTCAGAAGGAGATATAAAGTGCTGGGGAGGTAATTGGAATGGATGTCTGGGGATCGGATATGATTATATAGAAGGTACTATCCCTCTCGATGTGCTCGGCTTCGAGTCCGGTGCTGTGGACGTCTCGGCCGGCTATTCTCACACCTGCGCGGTGGACGCGGGCGGAGGGGTCTGGTGCTGGGGCGACAACTGGCACGGGCAGCTCGGCGCGCCGGTGGGGATCGAGAGCTGGGAGCCGGTGCCGGTGGTGGGGCTCGACCACGGCTACGTCGCGGTCTCGGCCGGCTCCTCTCACACCTGCGCGCTGTCGGAAGAGGGCGAGGCGAAGTGCTGGGGCAAGAACGACTGGGGCGCCCTGGGAGACGGCACGACCCAGGGAAGCCTCGAGCCGGTATCCGTCTCTGGATTGAGTTCGCCGGCAATCTCCATCGAGTGCGCTGGCGGAGGAGCAACGTGTGCGCTGACACAGCAAGGAGGGGTCGAGTGCTGGGGCAACGCGCAGCTGTGTGGAATAGGAGAACACGATCCGACCGTGCAGTTTCCACCGACCACGGCAGAGGGTCTTGGAACAGGTGTGTCTCTGCTAGCGGGTAGTGTTAGCCACTTGTGCGTCGCGTTGGAAGCCGGTGGCGGACGTTGCTGGGGTCAGAACGGGAAGGGTGAGCTCGGGAATGGAACGTCCGAATTTGGATGGATCCCGACAAAAATCATCGATCTGGATACGAGCCTAGATGACATCTCTTCTGGTGGGGACCATACCTGTGCATCGACGTCGGTGGGTAAAGTACTTTGCTGGGGTTCCAACCACTACGGCCAGCTCGGCCTGGGGTCAGTGGGAGGCGAGGAGTACGAGCCCGTGGAGGTCGCAGGCCTGGACGGCGTCGAGATCACGTCCGTCGCCAGCGGCGGTCACCACACCTGCGCGCTCACCTCGACCGGCGGGATCAAGTGCTGGGGAGACTACGCCGGCGGCCAGCTCGGAAACGGAATGGGATTCGGCGAGGAGTGCGTGGAGTGGGACGACTGCCTGATGCCGACCCCGGTCGATGTCGTCGGGTTCGGCCAGTGACATGCTCGCAGGCGATCACGCCCCACGGCGGGCTGGGGTACCTGGGCGGCTCGTACGGGCTCGGGATCTGGCTGCGCGGGCCGTGGTCGCCGTGATGCGGGTCCTGCCGGTCTGCCTCGCCTGTCTGGCCGCGGCCGCCTGCGACGGAGGCGGCGCGGGCGCGGTCTACTGCTGGGGGGACAACTCGGACGGCCAGCTCGGCAACGGGCGGGACAGGTCGGCCTGCGAGTCCGACTACGACTCCTGTCAGCTCGTCGAATTGACCGACAAAAGCGCCTGTTACTGCCCGACCCCGGTGCGCGTGATCGGCCTCGGCCCCGAGCCCGACGGCGGCTGGCCCGAGTCGATCGAGGATGGCTATTGATTGCCGCTCGAGCTGCGCACCTACCTGCCGGGACGGATCGCCGACCTTTTCCCCATTTCGGTCACGAAGACCGGTAGAACCTCTTCGAGTCGGGATATCGCGATCGACTGCCGGCACCGAAGACCCCGAACCGCGACGATTTCTCGAAAGCGCTGAGTGTTCGGGACTGGCAAGGCGGGAGCGGACGGGTTATAGGGTGGCCGCATGGGATACCCGACCTTAATCGGCGGACGCTACATTCGCTCGGGCAAGAAGCGCTCGATCTCGGCGATCACCGGGATCGCCGTGTTCGGAGTGGCGCTGGGCGTCTCCTCGCTGAGCGTGGTGCTCTCGATCTCGAGCGGCTTCGAGGACGAGTTCACGCGCAAGGTGCTGGGAGTCAACGCCCACGTGCTGGTGATGAAGTACGGGATCGACTTCACCGAGTACCGCGAAGTGATGAGCACCGTGAAATCGATCCCCGAGGTCAAGGGGGTCGCGCCGTTCGTCATCCAGGAGATGATGATCACGCGCGGCGAGCACACCGCCGGAGTGCTGCTCAAGGGAGTCGACCCGGACAGGATCGGCACGGTGCTCGACCTGCCCTCCCACATCGTGGAAGGCGGGATCGAAGGCCTGCGCCTGCCCGGCTCGCGCCCTCCGCCGTCTCCCTCGGGCGGCTTCGGCGCGAGCGCGACCCGCGCGGAGAACGAGGCCGCCCCGGCGGCGCCCGACGGCGGACCGCCTCCGGACGGCGGGCTCGCCGAGGGTGGCGCCGAGAGCGGCGGCGAGAAGGAGGAGAAGCAACTGCCCGGAATCGTGCTGGGCCGCACCCTGGCCGAGAACCTGGAGGCCGAGCTGGGCGACGTGCTGCGCGTCACGACCCCGCTGGTCGGCCTCGACGTTCTGGGCTGGTCGCCCTCCAAGGACACGCCGCGCACGCTGGCCTTCGAGGTGGTCGGTATCTTCTACGCCGGATTCCTCGAGTACGACACCAAGCTGGTCTACGTGGATCTCCACCAGGCCCAGCGCTTCTTCGATCACGGCGACTCGGTGACCGGCGTCGAGGTCACGGTCCACGACATCCACCGCGCCAAGCACGCCGGCCGGCGGATCAAGCAGCTGCTCGACCGCGGCCCCTACCACACGGTCGACTGGGAGATGCTCAACGCCCCGCTGTTCACCGCGCTCAAGACGCAGAAGGTGGTGCTGACCGTGGTCTACGCCGTGATCATCGGGGTGGCGGCGTTCAGCATCATCGCCACGCTGGTGATGATGGTCTTCGAGAAGCGCCGCGAGATCGCGATTCTCAAGTCGATGGGGGCCTCGCGCGGAGGGATCCTGCTGATCTTCATGTACTACGGCCTGGTGGTGGGGCTGGCCGGAATCGCGATCGGGCTGGCGGTCGGCTTCGGCGCCTGTCTCCTGCTGCACGAGGTGGGGTGGCCGCTCGATCCCAAGGTCTACCTGATCGACCACCTGCCGGTCGCGCTGGATGCCAGGTACTTCGCGGCGACCGCGCTGATCGCGTTCGTGATCTGCATGGGCGCCACGATCGTCCCCTGCCTGAGCGCCTCGCGCCTGAGGCCGGTCGACGGCCTGCGGCGCAACTGATCCCGGAGCCCCGCCGGCTGGCCGCTCGGCCCCGGACAATCTCGACCCCGACTCCGAGCCAAGAGGCGCGCCCTGGAAAGAGTAGAGATGAAAAGAACCATTGTTTCATGAGCTTGAGAGAATAACCCGCGCAAGGTAAAATGTTTTGACTAGCGAGGAAAAACGTCATGCCCTGGGGATTCTACGGCCGGGAAGAGGTGATTCTATGAGCAAGACGAGATATCTGGTGCTCGACGTGCTCAAGCCCTACGAGCCGTCCGTGATCGAGCTGGCGAACGATATCAGCGACCTGGCCGGGATAAGCGGCACGAACGTCGCGGTCATGGAGATCGACAGGGAGGTGGAGAGCGTCAAGATAACGATCAAGGGCGACGAGATAATTTTCGACGACGTAAGAGAAACGATCGAAAAAAACGGCGCCACGATCCACAGCGTCGACAAGGTGGCGTGCGGCGAGGAGCTCGTGGGAGAGGCGAACATTCCGCAAGACTGAGATGATCAGGCTGGTGATAAGGGGGCTGGTGGACGGAGCGCTGTCCTCGCTGGGGGTCGTGATCGGAGCATCGCTCTCGGACGATCTGCAGGTGATTCTCTCGGCCGGATTTTCCGGCGCGGTGGCCAACGGCTTTTCCAACGTGCTGGCGGCCTTCACGGCCGAGAAGGCCGGCCAGTACAAGAACCTGGTCGAGGTGGAAAAGAAGATGCTCAGGTCCCTGAAGGGGACCGACAAGGAGAAGGGAATCAGCAAAAGAGTGCTCAAGGGAGGCGCGCTGGACGGCGTTTTCAGCCTGCTCGGCGGAGTCGTGCCGATCGCTCCGTTCTTCTTCTTGCCGCTGGACAGCGCCGTCTACGCCGCGGTGCTGCTGGTTGCGCTGATCGCGGCCTTTCTCGGAGCCTACACCGCGAGGCTCTCCAAGGAGAGCTTCTTTTTCGGCATCCTCAAGATGATCGCCTTCACGCTGGCAACCGCGGGAATCTGCGCGCTGATCCAGTTTGTGATTTGATCCTTTTTTTCTCCAGCGGGTAAAATACACAAGCGGCTATCCTGCAACGACAGAAAGGAGCGGTTCGATGCGCATCATCTCGATTCGGCTCGTCGCGATTCTCGCTCTCGCGCTGGGGAGTTGCGACGACGGGGAAGGCGACGGAAACCCGGGCGCGGACTCGGGGCCTCCCGGTGCTTTCGGCGAGGTGACCAGCGCGGTGGTCGTCGTCAACCCGGTGATCAACGAGGGCTCGGTGACCGATGTCGAGCCCGGCGAGCAGCGCGGGGGCGTGGAGATCTCGGTGGAAGGGCTCGATCCGGTGCTCACCGACGAGAGCGGCCTGGCCGTGATCTACGAGCTGCCCACCGGCTCGGTGCCGCTGGTCTTCGACAGCGGCGAGGCGACCATCGAGGTCGTGCAGGAAAGGGAGCTGTACGACGTGGTGGTCTCCTATACCGCGCAGGGTGTCGAGGAGATAGTGCAGGAGATCCGCTACCCGATCGGCGGCGAGGTGGTGAGCGTGCCCGCCGGCGAGAGCATCCCGGACGCGGCCAGCGAGGACGGCATGATCCTGGTGCTCGAGGAGGGCATCTACCCGGGCGGGTTCGAGCTCAAGTCGGAGGGCGTGCTCGTCTTCGGCGCCTGGGACCCGGACGAAGGCGCGCTGTCGGTGATAGACGGCGACGTCGACGTCAGGGGCGGCTCATCGCGTTTCCGCGGCGTCCAGGTCGACGGAGTGCTCAAGTCGTCGGCCAACAGTTTCTCGGCCGCCTTTTGCGTGCTGGAAGGGGCGAACATCACCGGCAACTCCGTGACGCTGATCAGAAACACATTCACCGGCGACCAGATCACGGTCCCCAGCAGCAACTCCGTGCTGGTCGACAACACCGGGATTCCCTGACGCAAAGGTCGGTGGCGCCGATCAGCGCCTGCGAAAGCCGGGCAGAAAATGACGGTCAACGAGACCGCGATTGACAAGGGCGTTGCGAACGGTGAATTCGGAGACCTCGAAGTGGTCTGCGACGGCTTCGAGATCCGAGTCGCTCGGATAGGGCAGTGGCAGCATTGCGGCCAATGCGTCTACAGGGCTCAGGAATTCCTGGGAGAAAGAACGCTGCACTTTCTGGCGCGCAGTCGAAGACTCCGTGACAGGCAGCAATTCGTCGTTCTCTGGACCTTCGAGGAGACGACATCGGCCAACTCATCGGCGCTCATCTCGTCCGGGTCGAGACCGAGAATAGCCTCCCTTCTCCGCCGCCTGGTCTCGTCCGGGCACCGGCGCTCCTCTTGGACGGCATTCCAAACCTCGGTGAGATCGTCGGCCTCAGCTCCCCGCGAGGAGAGACGTTCGAGTAGCTGCGACATCAGGTCGTCCACCGCCCGTTCGAATGTCGCCGCGCCGATGTTTCCCTCGGCCCGACGGAGGTACCGGACAGGCGGGTCGGCTCCGAGGGTATCGTTCAAAAGGACTATTTCCCCCTGTTTCGAGAGTAGAAAACAGGGTGGAATACATGCTTCTTCTTGTGCGTCGAACAGTGGAGAGCCGGGCGCGGCGGGGTCTTCTTTTGCCCGCTGGCCGCGCCGCTGCTAGGGTATCTCGGGACGATGGCGCGATTGCACCTCCACCTGCTGCTCGCCTGGCTGCTCGCGCTGCTCGCGCTGCCCGGGCTCCGGACCGCCGAGGCGGGCAACAAGCACCGCAGCTACGAGATCCAGAAAGGCGACACCCCGGTCGACGTGGCCAAGCGCTTCGGCGTGCCGGTCGACGAGCTGATGCGTTTCAACAACGTGGCGACCGAGGGCTTCCGCGCCGGCGACACGATCGAGATCCCGTCGGACGGGGAGGTGACCGGCAAGAAGTACGTCGTCGAGCCGGGCGACTCGGTGGCGCGGATAGCCGACTTCCACGGCGTCTCGCAGCGCGCCCTGCGCGACGCCAACGGCCTGCGCCCCGGAGACACGCTGCGCGCCGGACAGGAGCTGACGATCCCGATGAGGCTGCGCGGCGGCGCGACCCGCAGCCACGTGGTGAGCAAGGGCGACACCCTGGCCTCGATCGCCAAGCGCCACGGCATCTCGGTCGGCGAGCTGGCCCACGAGAACAAGCTCGACCGCGACACGCCCCTGGATATCGGACGCACCCTGATCATTCCCGACGAGCAGGACGACGTCGGCCGCTACCGCCCCAAGAAGGTGGACAAGCTCGAGAAGAGCGGCGAGAAGGTCCCCGGCGGCGTGCTGCACACCGTCCAGCCCGGCCAGTCGCTGTGGGCGATCGCGCGGGCCTACAACGTCAGCGGCGACCGGATCGCCAAACGCAACGGCTTTGCCAAGCGGGATCCGCTCTCGGTCGGCCAGAAGATCCTGATCCCCGGCGCCGACCAGGTGGTGCCCGTCCGCGTCCGGGGCTTCGCGATCCAGCCGATCCACTTCGTGCGCGTCAGGGACAACGAGTCGATCAAGGTGCGGCTGATGACCCGCTCGGGCAAGATCCGCCCCTGGGCGCGCAAGAAGCTGAGCCTGCTGGCCCGCGACATGCACCACAAGGGCCGCCGCGGCTGGCGGCTGCTGCACCCGCGCCTGATCCACATGCTGCAGCGCGTCGCCGAGCGCTGGCCCGGGCACACGATCGAGATCGTCTCCGGCTACCGCGTGGGCAGCCGCGGCAAGGAATCCAAGCACGCCCAGGGGCGCGCCGTGGACTTCCGCGTGCGCGGGATCCCAAACCGCCAGCTGTACGGTTTCTGCACCGAGCTGCCCAGGTCGGGCTGCGGCTACTACCCCAACTCGGTCTTCGTGCACATGGACGCCCGCTCCAAGTCGGCCGTCTGGACCGACGTCTCGGCTCCGGGCGAGGACGCCCGGTACGTCAACAAGGGTCGCGGCAAGTAGCCGTCCGGATCAGAACAGGTCGAGCTGCCGGGCGGATTTCGGCCGGGTGGGGATCTTCGCCTCCCCGCGCCGCACCGCGCTTCGGGGCAGACCGTCCAGGCCGTCCAGCAAGCGCGACGGACCGCCCGGCAGCCGCTCGCCCCACAGCGCGCGCCGCGCCGCGTGGCTGATCACCAGAAGCCGCCGCGCGCGGGTCATCGCCACGTACAGCAGCCGTCGCTCCTCGTCCGGATCGGAGCGCCGTCCGGCCGCCTCCAGCGGCAGCAGGCCCGGCTCGACCCCGGCGACGAAGACCGCCTCGAGCTCGCGCCCCTTGGCGGCGTGCATCGTCATCACCGCCACCTTCTGGGAGCGCGGATCGTGCGGCTCCTCCTCGCCGACCGCCCGGCTGGGCACCCCGCTGCGCCCCAGCGCCTCCAGGATCGCGGTCCGCTGAGCGCGCGTGCGGGTCAGCACCGCAATCTCGCCGAAGCCGATCTCGCCGCGCGCGTCGTCCCCGCCCGCGCGCCCCGACTCCACGGCGAAGTGCGAGGTGCCGCCGATCAGCCGCTCGATCCGGACCAGGATCTGCTCGGCCTCTGAACTCTCGCTCGGGCAGCTCACCACCTCCACCGGCGGCCCGTCCCGCAGCGCCTCCAGCCGGCCGGCGCCGCCCAACACGCCGCGCGCCGCGGCCAGCACCGGCCGCGTGAGGCGGTAGGAGCGGCCCAGCTCTACCTTGCGCGCGCCGGGAAACGCCTCGGCGAAGCGCGCGAAGTGCCCTGGCCTGGCACCGCGAAAGCCGTAGATCGCCTGGCGCGGATCGCCGATCGCGCACAGGCTGCGCCCGCCGGGGCAGAGCAGCCCGGCCAGCGCTGCCTGGACGTCGTTGACGTCCTGGTATTCGTCGATCGCCACCGAGCGGTAGCGCTCGGCGATGCGGGCCGCCGTCCCGGGATCGCCGGCCAGGCGCTCGTGGAGGCGCAACAGAAGATCGTCGAGGTCGATCAACTCCTTTTCGGCCAGCAACCGCTGGTAGTGATCGAAGCGTGCCAGCAGCCGCGGGTCCCCGGCCAGCGCGGCGCGGGGCTGGGGACCCTGCTTGGCCAGCGAGACGCGATCGAGAAAGGCCGCGGCGCTCCGCTCGCCGTCCTCCTCGCAGGCCGCGCGGGCGATCTCGGCGCGCTGCTCGTCGCGGGCAATTTGGGGTCGGGCGCCGTCCAGCTCTTCGAGCAGCCGCGCGGCCAGGCCGTGAAAGGTGGCCACCAGCGGCGATCCGGCGCCGGCGGGCAACGCGTCGCGCAGCCGCTCCTCGAGCTGCTCGGCGGCCTGGTTGGTGAACGCCACGGCCAGCACCCGCTCGGCCGCGACCTCGCCCGTGCGCACCTGCCGCGCGAGGCGCGCCACCAGAGTGCGGGTCTTGCCCGAGCCCGGCCCGGCCACGACCAGCAGCGGTCCCTCGCCGGTCCTGGCCGCCAGCAGCTGGTCGTCGTCCAGCCCGGCGAGCGGATCGTCGGAGAAGGTCAGCGCTGGAGGGGGACCGCTTTGTTCGGAGGTCGAGCTCGAGGCCGCTCGCTTCGAAGCCGCGCCGGGCTTCGGCTCGGGTCGGGGCCGCTTTTTTCTCTTTTCGCTCGGCGCGAGAAAGGCCAGCTGCCCATCCAGCGATTCCCGCTCGCCCGGGTCGAAGATCCGCACCGTGCCGAAGCGGCCGTCGTACCCGGCCTCCACGCTCATCTCTCCGGCGCGCGCGCGGCGGATCGCCTCGGCCGCGACCGGGCCGCCGACGCGCGCCACGTCCTCCAGCGGCGCTTCGCGCAGCACGTGCATCTCCGGACCCAGCGCGGACAGCAGGCTTTCGACCCGGTCGCGCACGCGCTTGCTCCCGGGACCTACGCCCACCACCTCGGAGATCACCTCGGCCAGCGGCACGAGGCTCTCGAACGGCGCCGCGGAGTCGGGGCGCGAGCCCTCCGGCCGATCGGCCAGATCCGAGACGCGGTGCATCACGCCCACGGTCAAAAGCCCGCCGCAGACCGGGCAGCGGCCGCCCAGCTCGCGGGTCTGCTCCGGGTCGAGCCGGACGCCGCACTTGCGGTGGCCGTCGAGGTGGTACTTGCCCTCCTCGGGGTGGAACTCGAGCGTGCCCAGAAAGCCGCTGGCCGCGTCGCCGCCCTCGATCGCCCGCCTGAGCGGCTCGAAGCCGGGCTCGATATCCAGCAGGTTGGCCTCGCGGCCCAGCCGCGCGGCCGAGTGGGCGTCGGAGCTCGAGACCAGGGTCAGCCGGTCGAGCCGGCTGAGGCGCCAGTTCATCGTCGGATCCGAGGAGAGCCCGGTCTCGGCGGCGAAGACGTGCTCGGACAGATCGCGAAAGCACTCCTCGAGCGAGTCGAAGCCGGACTTGGAGCCGAGCATCGAGAACCAGGGCGTCCAGACGTGGGCCGGAATCAGAAAGGACAACGGATCGGTCGCCAGCGTGATCTCCAGAAGATCGCGCGCGTCCAGGCCCAGGATCGGGCGCCCGTCCGAGCCCAGGTTGCCGATCGCGGCCAGCGCCTCGTTCAGCTTGCGCGCCGCGGCCAGGTGGGGGACGTAGACCAGGTTGTGGTTCTTGCGCACGCGCTCGCCGCGCTTGTAGATGTTGCTGATCTCCACCTCGAGCACGAAGCGCACCTCGCCGCGGCAGGCCGGCGGCAGGTCCCGCTCGACCGCGCGCCGCAGTTCGGGACGCAGGCGAAAGAGCCCCTCCTCGGCCGGCACGAGCTGCTCCTCGATCTCGGCCAGCCAGCCCGGGTGGGTGAAATCGCCGGTACCGATCAGGCCGATCCCCTTCTCGGCCGCCGAGCGGTGCAAAGCGACAAAATCGAGGCCCTTGGAGGTGGCGCGGGAAAATCGGGAATGGATGTGCAGGTCGGCCACGAGCAGCATGGAAGCATCCTACGCCCCGCCGCCGCCCGCTCAACAGAAAAAAACGTCCGTCTAGTGCCTCGTCAACCCGACGATTTCGGGTACGGGGCGAGAGATCATCGGCGAGGCCAAGGAACGACGACGAAGGACTGGCGGTGCCAATTCGAGGAGGAGTGACGCAGGGATCGTCGATGA
>JAWOBP010000206.1:0-9881 GCA_046484285.1 Polyangia bacterium | reverse complement strand
CAAAAGAACGCCCAAAGCTGAAGTTCTTAAATTACTCGAAGACATTATTCAAAGTCCTGAAAATTATAAAAATCATGAGCACTTTAGCCAGCTGGCAACTCAATTAATACAAGCTCCAAAACAAGAACCGGAAGAGGTTCAAATAAACCCTGATGGCCCAGGCCCATGCCGTCGATGAACACGAGCACCTTCTTTTCGGGGTAGGCGTAGTCGGCGTCGGTGTGGCTGCCGTCGTCGAAGGCGACCCGGTACTGCTGCGCGGAGGGCACCGGGAAGTCGCGGCGCCGGCAGATCTCGGCGAAGTCGAGCTCGGCGTCGCTGTCGGCCTGCTCGTCGGTCGTCGTCGGCTGCAACGTGAGCGCCGGAATCGTGTGCCCCAGCTCCAGCTCGCCGCCCACCTCCGACAGCAACTCGATGGCCCGGTGACGGTTGAGGACGTCGTGGTCCTGCTGGTTGCGGAAGTGCTTGAGGCACGAGTAGCACGCGTCGTCGCAGCCCGTGGGGCAGTTCGAAAGAGCGTCCCGCGCCCGGTCGCAAATCGTCTCCCAGTACTCGACGATCTGCGGCAGGAACCCGGACCCGCCCGGCATCGGATCGAACATCACGCACCAGAAGCGACCCTGGTCGTCGGTGTACGTGAACCCCTCGACCTCGGTGGTGCCCATGTCGAGCACCAGGCGCGCGCCGATGCGGATCGATTCGAACAGGTTCGCCGCATCGCCGTGCTCCTGGAACGGCCCGAGCTGGATCGTGTCCGACGTGATCTCCACGTGCAGCGCGGTCCGCGCGACGGTCTTGCGGCCGTGCAGCTTCTGGTGATCCTCCTCGAATCGCGCGATCTCGCCCTCGGTGGCCAACGGCGAGCGGGTGCTGCCGCAGATCGCGCAGATCGGGAACAGGGTGAAGGCCCCCTGGTTGTTCGACATCCCCATGTTCACCAGGCGCAGGAGCTGCCGCTCGAGGTAGCGGCACTCGTAGGGGCCGGCCTTCCCGCTGCTGCCGCCGCCGTGGCGGGGCAGCGCGTTGCCGAAGATCTGGAAGCCGAACCTGCGCCTGAACGGCTCCCGGTCGTCGATGTCCTTGATGTTGCGCATCTCCACGTCGGTCAGCCGGTACGACGCGAGCTCGACGAGCCCCTCGCTGCCGCCCTCGGTGGGCTCGCTGCCCTTCTCGAAGACGCGCAGGTGCCTGGGGTCGAAGCAGAGCGTCCGCTGGAAGACCGCGTCGCGCGTCTGCTCGTCCTCCCCCTTCATCGTCTCGAACCGCAGCTTGCGCACGCGCAGCACGTTGCGGTTGGCGTAGACGAAGTTGGCCGGAGTCAGCTCCCGCAGCGCCACCGCGGCCGGCCGGGACACCTCGATGAACGGCTCCAGGCTCTGGGCCGTCACGCTCTCGCGCGCCATCGCGTAGCCCGGGAAGAAGCCGTCCACGCTCAGGTAGCTGAGGGTGTAGTTGTCCAGCCGGCTCTGGTCGGTCAGCGCGCGCAGCGCGTGCCGGTACCGGCGCCGGAGCCCCTCCTGCTCGTCGGTGAGCGCGATCCCGCTGCTCTCCTCGTCGCGGATCTTCTGCAGCTCGCCGCGGTAGGTCTTCACCTGGGCGAACAGGCCGGCCACGTGACCGGCCAGGTCGGCGGCGAAGGTGTCCACGAACCGCTCGATCTCGGCGTCCGAGACCGCGTCGGCGTCCTTCTCGGGCCAGCTCTCGGCCAGCACGGCGCCGAGGGTGCCTACGAGCTCGTCGCGGTGCTTCTTAACCAGCACGTCGAGGGTGGACAGGTCCCGCGGCGCGTCGAGGTAGCGGTAGCGGGGCTGGTCGTCCTGGAAGAACTGCTCGGCGAAGTAGGCCCAGACGAACGGCGGGAAGGCGTGATCGAGCACCTCGCGGTCGCCGTCGCCTGCGGCGAGGCCGCGCAGGGCCGTGAGGATCGCCGAGTGGGCGTGCTTGCGGATCAGCGGCTCGTTGCGCATCGAGAACGCCGGCACGCGGATCTCGCCGGCGATCATGCTCCGGGGCTGGTTGAAGAAGTAGCGGCCGTGGGAGCCGCCCCGGCAGTGGGCGAAGACGACCGCGATGCGGTGCCGGCGCCCGGCCCGGCCGGCCCGCTGGGCGTAGTTGGCCGGGGTGGGCGGCACGTTGCGCATCAGCACCATCTCGAGCTTGCCGATGTCCACCCCCATCTCGAGCGTGGGCGTGCAGACCAGGCAGTTGAAGAGGCTGCCCGCCTCGCGCTTGAACTCCCGCTCGATCATCTGCCGCTTGTCCTTGGGCACCTGGGCCGAGTGCTCCCGGGGCCTCAGCGGCACGAACTCGGTGCGCGTGTACTGGAAAACGTCGAAGTGCTCCTGGTCGCGGCCGGCCTCGGCGAGGCTCCCCTTGCAGCCGTACTCGGGGCAGGCGCCGGTCGGCGGCGCCACCGACTGGGACCGGCGGCAGGCCGGGCAGACCAGGCGCCGGTCGGTGGGCGTGAAGCCGAGCTTCTCGGCGTTGAGCTGGTGGGTGCCGCCGGGCACGTCGAGCGCCACGAGCTTTCCGCCGCGCTTCTGCGCCAGCTCCACCGGGACGAGAACCTCGGCGACCTTGAGCCACTCCCACATGTCGGTCAAAAAGTCGTCGCGCACGCCCGGCGCCAGGTCCGCGCCGCCGGGGATCCCCTTGCGGACGATCTCCTGCGCTCCCGAGCGGCCGTTGTTGGCGGTCCAGCCCTTGAGCGAGCTCGATTTCGTGGTCTTGCTCTGCACCAGCGCCTGGGGCCGGTAGCGGTCGCGGACGGCCACGAGCCCGCGGCGAACCTCCCGATCCCGATCGGTCCAAATCCTCTGCATCAGCGGGTCGGAGACGATCCCCCGCCGCCGGTAGTAGTCGAGGATCAGGCGCACGAGGTCGGCGAGCTCCCCGGGCTCGACCTTCAGCTCGGACGCCCAGGTCTCGTAGAAGCTGGGCGCGTCGTCGACCCCGATCCCGCCGATCAGCACCTCGGCCAGCGCCAGCGACTCGACGCTGCCCCGCCGCTGGCCGGTGGAGGCGAACTCCTCGAGCAGGAACCAGCGCACGCGGGTCAGGTTGTCCTCGTCGTCCCAGGTCCCCTCCTTGAGGATGCGGCGCTGCTTGGCCACGTCCACCATCCGCTCGGTGAGCTTCTCGAGGGACCAGACCTTGTCGGGCGCGGCGGCGAGGGTGGCGTAGAGCAGGTGCCGCAGCCTGAACCGCCGCGACCGCTCCTCCATCCAGCCGGCCTGGAAGGCGGCGTCCTGGCGGTTGTCGCTGAACAAGAGCAGCTTCTGCAGCGGCTCCTCGCGCATGGCCGAGAGCATCGACTGCGCCAGGATCGTCACGTCGGCCACCTCGCTCGACCTGGCCGGCGTCACCACCTCCTCGAAGCCCTTGGCGAAGGTGCCGCACGCCAGGCAGGTCTTCATGTCGCCCCGGTGCAGGGCCACGCCCACCAGCGCGCCCTCGCGGCCGCAGCGGTCGGCCAGGCACTTCTCGGACGGGCCGTCGTGGAGGGCGCCGCAGAAGCGGCAGAGCCAGGCATCTCTGGGCGCCGGCGCGCCGTCCTCGGCCTCGGCCAGGCCGACCAGGTGGTTCGTCACGTAGACTGGCTCGGCCGCCTCTCCGGCGTCCTCGTCCCGGCCCGGGATGCTCGTCCGGCGCACGCCGATCCCGTCCTTGGAGACGGCCTCCTCGGCCTCGAGGCGGAAGTAGTGCTGGCCGCACGACCGGCAGAGGACCAGGGGAAAGACCTCGGCGCCCTCGTCGTCGTGGCCGGCCTCGGCCTCGAAGTGGATCGTGGGCTCGCCGTCGGCTGCGAGGGAGCAGCCGAGGCCCTGGTAGCCCTGGACGAAGTAGTGGAGCTTGGGCCGAATCAGCGGATCCCCGCCCTGCTGCACGAGAGCGCCCAGGGTGAGGTAGGCGAGCAGCTCGGCCAGCAGGTCGTCGCGGTCGGCGCCGGTGCGTCCCGTCTCGGCGAGGCGGACGAGGGCCTTGTCCAGCGGCTCGGGCGTGCCGAACAGCTCGCCGAGCATGGCGACCACGGCGTTGCGGGCCAGGAGATCGTAGGCTCGCTCCATGACGGTGGCACCGTCCGGCGCCTTCTCGCCGGTGAGCTTCTCGGTCAGCTCGAGCAGGCGCGGCGTCAGATCGGTCACCTCGTCGCAAAGCTGGAGCTCGCGCGACGCGTCGAGGATCTCGTCGAGCAGGTCGCGCGGGCGCTCCGGCGGCCCGGGGGTGTAGAGCAGCTCGGGCGGCGAGGTGGTGCGGGCGTAGCTCTCGGTGACCAGCTCGATCTTCTCGTGCTCCACGCCGAACAGCCGGCCGGCGAACTCCCGGGTCGCAGCCGCCGCGTCGACGCCGTCCTCGGTCTCCTGGACCGTGGCCGAGGTGCCGACGCAGATCACGTCGCCGGCCTTCTTGCCGGCCACGTTGCGCAGGCGCCGGATCAGGCAGGCGACCTCGGACCCGAGGGCGCCGGTGTAGGTGTGGACCTCGTCGAACACGAGGAACCGGAGCGGCGCGCCGCGCAGCAGGTCCAGGTCGGTGTCGCGCAGCAGCAGGTACTCGAGCTGGGAGTAGTTGGTGAGCAGGATCCGCGGCCGGCGCCGGCGGATCTCCGCGCGGGTGAAGCACTCCTCCCACGGCAGCTCGACCTTCTCCTCCTTGCCTTCGGCCAGGAGGTTCATCTCCGCCGCCGTGTAGGCCCGCATTCCCCGGAGCTGGCCCTGGGCGGGCTCGGTGTCCTCGGGGGTGACGCCCGTGTAGCGGCCGAAGGTCACGCCGGTGCCGGCCAGCAGCGGCCGGAGGCGACGTAGCTGGTCGTCGGCCAGCGCGTTCATCGGGTAGACGATCACCGCGGCCACGCCCTCGGGCGCGGAGGCGTCGCGCAGGTGGAGGCAGTGGTCGATCACGGGCAGCAGGAACGCCTCGGTCTTGCCCGAGCCGGTGCCGGTGGCGACGACGGTGTGCCTGTCCGCCTTGACCGCCTCCAGGGCCTGCTCCTGGTGCATGTGGACGGCGTCGTAGGGGAAGACGTCCTTCAGCACCGGGTGGAGGCCGAGGCGGGTGTCGGCGCACAGGTCGGCGACGGAGCGGCCCTCCTGGAAGGGTTGGTTGATGTAGACGTACGGCCCCTTGGCGATCAGCCGCTCGCCGCCCACGTCGTGGCGCAGCGCCTCGCGGACCTGCGCTTCCATGCGCGGGTCGGCGATGGGGAACGTCGTCATCAGGTAGCGGCCGAACTGGTCGACGACCTCGGTGCTGAACTGGACTGGGTTGAGGCTCATGGGGCGCTCCGTGCCGCGCGGTCATGCCACGAGGCTTGTTCCGGCAAGAATTGTTGCCCGATTGGGATCGGGGTGACGTTCGTGCGCAAAACGGCCCCCCCCCCAAAAGAGCTGCAATTACAGCACTTTATGTGACTCGTCTTGGATCGAATTGGGATCGTCATCAGCAGATCCTAATCATTTCGTCCCGCTCTTCGGGCCGGGATACCAACGTGCTCCACGTGTGCGCCCTTGTACGCTTGCATGCTCATCCTGCTTGAGCTGCCGAAGCAGTCCCCGGAGCTCGTTGCTGGAAATGGCCGGCAACACCTGCTTCAACTCGGAAAACGGGCTGCCGTCTGCCGCGTTGTCCCGCAGGTGTTTGAGTAGAAGAGCTTTGTTCTGTTCGCGATCCAGCCCTCGCTTTCGAGTGTAGTCGCCCCTGCGCCCTGCCATCTTGTAGAAAGTGCGGGCCAGGACGTGGCGGCTACGACCGATCCGTTCGACGGCGCCGACTTCGACCAGCCGTTGCAGGAATGGCGAAAGGTCGCTGTCGATCGGTTCCTCGTTCTTTACGCGAGCGAGCACGAACAGCTCTTCGAGGCCGAACGATATCTGCTTTTCCGCGCTCATCTTTTCGAGGAAATGCACGAACTGCTCATCCTCGACCTGCCCGCCGAGCCGGACCACGACCTCGTAGGGATCACTGCGGCCGTAGTCGGGCAGCGGTTTGGCGTCGCGGAAGGCCCATTCGAACATCAGGTTCGCGCCCTGACCCGAGCGCTCGACGAAGCCGCAACGGCCGAAGGTCTCGGCGATCCGCCGGTTGCGCGGCTTCTGCTTCCACAGGAGGTTCTCTGCGGTGATCCCCTCCGGAAAGCCGCCGGGGCTAGAGACGATGAAGGAGGTCGGGCTCTGCTTGATGAAAATCGATCCCGGGGTGCGGTAGTCCCGGTGGGCCACTGCGTTCAAGAGGGCCTCGCGGATGACCCTCTCCCGGAAGGTCGGGATGTCGACGCGGAACAGGCCATCCTGCCACTGGTGCACCTGGTTGCGAAGGTCGATCTCGCGCCAGATCTCATCGAAGCAGGAGAAGAACCCTACGCGAAACTCGCGTCGCTTGTCGTACATGGTGGCTTGCTCCCGGAGGCGCCACTCGAACACGATCTCCGCGTCGGCCAGGAAGCGCCCAAGGGCGCGGTGCTCCCCCATGAGCACGAGTGCGGCGTAGGTGACGCCTCCGTTCACGAGCAGCTCGGAGTCGGAGAGGAGCTGCTCCGCGGGCATCCTCGCGAGCTCGGCGTTTCCGGATTTGGCCACCCAGGCTTTTCGGAACGCCTCGATGGCGTCCTCGCTCAGGCTCGAGAGGTCGGCACCCGGGCAGATCTCGGCCGAGAAGTCCGGTCCCGCCTCGTCGAAGATCGAGCGGAGCTGTTCGGGCGTCATCGAGGTCAGCGACTCGCCGCTGCGCATCACGTAGTCGCCGTCCGCGGCGATGGGAACTCCGATGGGGCGTGAGGGGATGTGGAAAACGACCACGCGCCCGTCCGGGTGCTCGAGCTCCTCGACATCGACTCGCAAACGGAGCTTCTGGAGCAGCCAGTGCTTGCGGTCGTTCAGATCAATGAACGCCCGTGATCCCACGACGCGGCGAGGGCGCGAGTTCGTGACGCCCAGGATCAGCTTGCCCCCGCCCTCGTTGGCCAGCGCGGCGCAGTAGCGCAGGAGCTTGCGGGAGTCGAAGTCGGCCTTGGCCTCCTTGAACTCCAGGTGCTCGTCCTCGCTCGGGGCTTCCATCCATACAGCGAGCTGCTCCAGGGACGCGATCATCGGCCCGCTCCTCGGTCCACGTCGTGCCGCAGCGCCTCGCGGACCTGCTGTTCCATCCGAGGGTCGGCGATGGGGAACGTCGTCATCAGGTAGCGGCCGAACCGATCGACGACTTCGGTGCCGAATTGGACTGGGTTGAGGCTCATGTTTCCCCCTACCGTTTCTTCCTTGGCCGAGGTCGGTGCTCGATCCATATCTGGTCCATATTAACCTCTGGGAGCACCTCCAGAATCCGATCAACAGCCTTCGGCGAATAGCGTTGGTGAGACATCTTCCCGATCTTGATTATCTTGAAATACTCATCGTCGCTCTTCAGATCGAGGTGAGCGATCAAAGCGAGGCACTTGGGGCGGGTCAGGCCGACCTTCTCGGCTACCTGCGTCGGACCGAGCGAGTAGAATCCTAACTCGTTAACTTTCTTTACGGCAACAACGGCAGCTCCTGGTGTTCCCTCCTTCACCAAGTAAACTGGCATGCCCTCTTTCTTTGTGATGCGAAATTCGAAAGCGTGTGCCGCTCCATCGGCAGAGATATTGATGGTTGCAACACCGGGGAACACGTCTTCCCAATTCAGGTTCTCTTTCAGCTTCTCGCCGATTTCGTTCAGATCCCCTTCGCTAGGCTGTAGTCTCTCTCCCTGAACGGACTTCTCGATAATCGCCAATGACCTGAGCTTGGCTCTCACCTCAACCCCTCGTCGCTTGCCTGGCTTTAGGAGACGCCGGACTTCTGCCACCTCGTTTTCAAACAGCGTCAGGAGATCCGTGGGAGGGCGCGTGGATACTGGCAGCACGCGCTCTGGCAGTTCCACCGCGAGATCAGCGTTGAACACCTTTTTCAGCACATCCTTAAAAAGCGTCACACCCGCCTGCGTTTGCATATAGAGGTGAGCTTCCGAGATATCGAGCAGGTGGTGCTGGGCAGCATCGCGGAAGGAGTTGATGGTCTGAAGCAGGAGCGCGTCTTCGTCCGTGAGGAACTTGATCGCCCCGTCAGTCAGGCCTCGTCTCACACATGCATCGAATCCTATTGTCTGTGGCGCCTTCTTCTCTCTGATTTTCCCACCGCGATGCAGGATCGCCGCCTTGAGCATCATCTCGAAAGAGTGGTCCAGTAGGATCAGAACGGATTCTGCTCGTCCACAGTCCCAGGGGCGGTTGAAGTGATCGATGCTGAGAACCAGCGAGTTCTTTGCGCGTTCCAGAAGGAGCTTCGCCTCTTTCTTCATCATCCCCCCGTTCGTCGTCGATAACGTGTTCCCCGTCGTTCTCCCGTGCGCTCCGCTTTCCCGGCGTCGAGGAGTTCGCCTATCGCGCGGGTCCAGCGGGCGGCCGGGATCCCGGCCTTGTCTAGGATGTCACCCTTGCTCGCCCAGTCGCCGATCTCGTCGAGGGCGGCGAGGACAGCGCCGGCTTCCTCGGAGAGGTCCGTGGGGGCCGGGGGCGGCTTCGTGGGAGCGTCGAGCGTGAGGCCGAGCTGCTGGCGCTTGGGGGCGGCCGGGGCCTTGGACGGGCGCTTCTTCGGCTTCTTCCGCCTGGTCGGCGCCTTCTTCTTGCCCTTGTCGTGCAGGCCCTGGGCGACCTCCTCGGCGTAGCGTTCGTGGTTGAGCGCGAGGAGCCGGCGCAGGACCTCCTGGCGGGCGCGCTCGGAGATGGTGAAGCGGTGCTCGACCTTCTCGACGGTGCGGGTGACGCCGGTCTTCTTGTTTTTCTTCTCCTGGACGGTGCGGGTCTCGATCCAGCCGTGCTCCAGGTCGAGGTCGGTCCAGCCGTAGGCGTCGCGGACGGCGATATCCATCTCGACGTGGAGGTCGCGGAGCTGCTGGATGCCGGGGGTGGTGCCTTTGGGATCGTGGAAGCGGTTGTAGGTCTTGGTGAGGCCCTCGTCGCCCGCGAGCATGAGCTGGCGGCGGTGCTCGTGGTACTCCTCACCGATATCATCGAGCCCGTCGGTGCTCGCCGGGAACGGGAACGTCTCGAAGCAGTCGGAGGGGGCGTATCGAAGATCTTCCTTCAGTGAGGAGGAATAGCGCCGCGCCCATGGTTCGTGAAGATAAGACTGGAGAATTGCGAAGAACCAAGCATTGCCTGATGCGAATACAACGGTTGCTTCGCTGTAGACGGTGCCAGTAGGGACGAAGCAGAATCCCGCGGTTCTGCTTGTTCTCGCAACCACCAACACCCGCTCCAGCGGGGCGATGGTGCGGTAGAGGTTGACCGCCGTTTCCGCATACCGCCACCAGCGTTCGCGACGGAGCTTTCTTTTCACCTTGTCGCGCTCCGGCTTCACGCGCTCCCGCACGATCTTCATGCAGTCCGGGTACTTCGAGGCTTTCTCGAGCGGCCAGTCGAAGAAGTTGATCACCCAGCGGCTGGGGGACTGGTCGGGCGAGGTGTTGAGGTCTTTACCGTTCAGGTAGGGGAACAGCACGTCCGCGTTGCGATGGCTCTTGTCGACGAGATCCTGGACCTCCTCTGTGGTCAGCGTGAAGCCGAGGCCGAGGACGTTCGATCCCTGGAAGCTCTTGTTCGCGTTGGCCGCCAACCGCTCGGGCTTGCCGGTCAGGCCGCCGGCGTCGAGCGCCGGCGAGATCGAGTCGACCGGCGTGTCGTCGAGCGTTCGCTTTGCTGCCCACTCGCCGCGGTGCACCCAGATCGTGCTCACGTTGACGGCGGCGCCGCCCTGCCACGGGGTGCGCGCGATGCCGGCGTAGATCTCGCCTCCATCGGCGACGATCCTGTCGAGGCCGCTCTCGCGGGTGTCCCCCTGGGTGACCGTGTTGGTCGCCACGAGCCC
>JAWOBP010000148.1:0-19966 GCA_046484285.1 Polyangia bacterium | reverse complement strand
GTCATCGACCGACCTCACCCCCTCGCTCTCGAAAGCCCGCCGGGCTTGTCGCCTGGGGCGACATCCTGACCGCGGCCCTCGTGGCCGCGGCCACCGTCCGGCCGGAGCCACCGGCCTGCCGGAGCCACCGTCCGACCGGAGCGCCGCAGAGATCCCCCTTTGAAAAAGGGGCCTGGGGGATTTCGACCCGGGCCCGCGCGAATTCGGGCGAGCGGCGCTTGACTCCGCGGGCGCGGTGGGCAAAAAGCGTGTCACCATGGATAACTGCGCGAGCATCGGTGAGCTGGCCGCCCTGGGCACCGCTTTTTGCTGGACCGTGACCTCGATGTCGTTCGAGTCGGCGGGCAAGCGGATCGGCTCGCTGTCGGTCAACCTGATCCGGCTGGTGATGGCGCTGGGGATTCTCTCCTTGTTCTGCTGGCTGCGCAGGGGGATGCCGCTTCCGACCGACGCCTCGGCTCACGCCTGGGGCTGGCTGGCGCTCTCCGGCCTGGTCGGCTTCGCGATCGGCGACCTGTGTCTCTTCCAGGCGTTCGTGGTGGTCGGCTCGCGGATCTCGATGCTGCTGATGTCGCTGGTTCCGATCGTCTCGGCGCTGGGCGGCTGGCTGTTGATGGACGAACGGCTCGCGCTGCTGGATTGGATCGGGATGGCGCTGACCGTGGGCGGCGTGACCTGGGTCGTGGCCGAGCGCCAGAAGGACGGCAGCGGCAGGCCCAAAAAGCTGCCGGCGAGCGGGGTGCTGCTCGGGATCGGCGGCGCGACCGGCCAGGCGATCGGGCTGGTGCTGAGCAAGTACGGGATGCGCGACTACGATCCGTTCGCCGCGACTCAGATTCGCGTGATGGCCGGGATCGTGGGGTTCGCGGTCATCTTCGTCTTCATCGGCTGGTGGCCGCGGGTGATCGCGGCGCTGCGCGACCGGGGCGCGATGGGACGCACCGCGCTGGGGGCGACCTTCGGGCCGTTTCTGGGGGTGTCGTTGTCGCTGGTGGCGGTCAAGCACACCGAGACCGGCGTGGCGGCGACGATCATGGCGATCGTGCCGGTGCTGATCATTTTGCCCTCGGTCTGGATCTTCAAAGAGCGCGTCTCGGCTCGGGCCGTGATCGGCGCCGTGCTGGCGGTGGGGGGAGTGGCGTTGCTGTTTCTGTGATCAAAGCGAGATGGACCAGTCGTCGAGGTTGCCCTCGTTGCCGTCTGCGTGGTCGGTGATCGAGAGCTGGTAGCGGCCGGTCAGCCAGGCCGAGGAGAGGCCCGTGATCGCGGTGGAGGCGGGGATCGTCGACTCGCCGACGTCCTTGATCAGGTGCTCGCTGCCGTCGGCCGCGATCAGCCTGATCTCCAGGTCGGAAGGCGAGCCGTGGCTGATGTCCAGCTCCAGGGTGGGATCGGAGCTCTGCACCTTGACCAGGTCGGTGATCTGCATCTCGAAGTTGCTCGTGGTCGGCGACGGGTCGGTGTCGCTGCCGGCGTAGTCTTCGATCGTGCCGGTGTCTCCGCCACCCCAGTAGCCGCTCGTCGCAAAGCTGGAGATGGACGGATCGATGAAGGTCAGGCACCACTCCACCAGGTCGAAATCGATCGGGGAAAGAGCGCCCGTACGGGCGTGGTCCTCGAAGTAGAGCGTGTAGACGCCGCCCATGTCCGTTCCCCAGAAGTGCGGAATCTTCCAGGTCATCGGGAACTCGTAGTTGGGAGTCAACAGGCCGCCGTAGGGGATGCCGTCGTACCGGTTGTAGAACGGCACGACGATTCCGTTGTGCGTCAGCTTGCCCTCGATGTCCGAAAACGGCATCGCGATCGAGCCCGAGCGATCGGGAGTGTCGATCGTCAATATCACGTTCTCGCCGACCGTCCCGGTGTTGAACGTCATCTGCTCGGTCAGCGAGGGTGGCGGGTTGCCGCAGCCGAACAGGCCGCAGTCGCCCATGATCCCCCCGCTCTGGCAGACCGTCTGTCCCCAGGTGATGTCGGCGTCGCCGTCCGAGTCGGAGTCGCTGTCCGAGTCGGAGTCGCTGTCCGAGTCGGAGTCGCTGTCCGAGTCGCCGTCCGAATCGGAATCGGTGTCCGAGTCGGTGTCGCTGTCCGAATCGCCGTCCGAATCGGAATCGGTGTCGCTGTCCGAGTCCGAGTCGGAATCCGAATCCGAGTCGGAATCGCTGTCGCCGTCCCCGGAGCCGTCGTCGTCGCCGGAGACGTCGGTCGTGGACTCCAGGCACCCGCCGAGCAAAGCGGCCAGCGCAAGACAGAGAAAATATCTGAACATGGGATCCTCCAATTTCACCTCTCGGTTCATTATAGCGCGAAGAAAGGGGTGAATGGAATCGAGTTGTGGATTGTCGAAGCGCCGCGCGGATCGTCACTCGGGGATCACGACCTCGGCGTCCTTGCCCGGCACGATGATGTACACCTCGCGCGAGTCCAGGTCGGTCCCCTCTCCGACCACGTTGATCAGGGCCTCGAACAAGGTGGCCTCGGGCTCCTCGGGCTCGAAGATGTCGTTGTAGAAATCGACGTTGAAAGTGACCATGGTGCCCGGAACGACGCCGTAGAAGGTGGTCTGGTCCATGCTGTTCACGTTCTCGGGCGGAGCCGCGGCGGTCGGCACGATCGCCTTGATGAACCCGGTGGTGTCCACCTGGTGCGGGTTCTCGATGCTCTCCGGCTCGGTGGTCACGTCGAGCTGGATGTTGGCCGTCAGGTCGAGCACGGCGTCGACCACGGCGCCGCTCAGCCCGTTGCCGTCGCTCGATATCTCGAAGTTGAACGGCTGGTTCTGGGAATCGACCGAGTTGGTGCCGGACGAGATGGCGTTGAAGTCACCGTTGGCCGCGCCGCCTCCGGAGTCGATCCCGATGAACTTGGAGCCCAGGTCGTTCATCGCCGTGATCGCCTCGGCCCTGGTGTGGGCCGGCGGGCTGCCGAGGAACGCCTCGTCGGTGGCCATGATGTAGATCGGCATCGCCTCGGGGCGGAAGCAGCCGCCGCCCTCGGAGCCCAGCGAAGAGGAGCAGTCGGCCTGCGGAATCGTGTAGCCGTCGTTGTCGTAGCCGGCGCCGGTGCTGACCTGCCAGAGTGCCTCGGCGTGACCCTCGTCCGCGCCGCCGCAATCGGTGATCGTGTTGACCGCGGACTGGACCTGGGCCGGGTCGAGGGTGATGGTCCGAGCCACGTTGTAGAGGCTGCTGAAATCGTCCCAGGTCCCGAACTTGACCAGCCCGAAGCCGGCCTGGGACATCTCCTGGGTGATGCCGCCGATCACCACCGAGTTGATATCGCTCTTGAGGTTGTCGTGCTCGCCGATCATCGAGCCGGACAGGTCGACCATGATCATCACGTCCGCGAAGGTGATATCCGTGCCGAAGTCCAGGTCGCGGTACTCGTGGTTTGGCGCCTGGTAGGGCAGGATCACGAAGAAGACATCGGCCGGCGGGAAGTCGGTGTCGTCGTTGGGGTCGGAGCCGTAGGCCACCTCGACCACGTCCATCACCCCGTCGCCGTCGGTGTCTGGGTCGGTCGGATCGGTGCCGACTTCCAGCTCCTCGTGGTCGGACATGCCGTCGTTGTCCGAGTCCAGGTCCAGGTAGTCCGGGGTGCCGTCCCCGTCCGAGTCCTGCGGCGTCTCCGGGTCGTCTCCGGCCTCCTCGGAGTCGGGAATGCCGTCTCCGTCGGAATCCTCGTCCTGGTAGTTGGGAATGCCGTCCCCGTCAGGGTCGTCCGTCCCCTCGACTCCATTGGGGATTCCGTCGCCGTCGTCGTCCTCCCAGTCGTCTATCGTGTCGGTGTCGGCGTCCCCGTCGCTGTCGGAGTCGGAATCGGCATCGGAATCGCCGTCGGAATCGCCGTCGGCGTCGGCGTCCGGAGCGTTGAAGCCGCTGCCGCCGTCCTCGCATCCCAGAAAGGAAATCGCCAGCGCCAGGGCGACCAGGACCACCGCGATGCTCGGCACGAATCTGTTGTCGATAATACGCGACATGTCTACTCCCTCATCTGTCATGTCTCTCGAGAGACATTGAAAATTTAGTCATCCTACTACCTAAGTTACAACATCCAGGGAGTTTTGATGAAACATTTTTACAATCGCATTGCGTTTTTCGTCCGCGACGGGTTGCCAGACGCCGCAGCAGGGGTTACCAAACGGTCGGAGGTCGTCCCGATGCGCGCGTCTCACGTCTTTTCGTTTCTGATCGCTGCGGCGACGCTGGTCGCCCGCCCCGCGTTCGGCGCCGAGCCGGGCGGGAAGACAGAACCCGCCCTGGCGGCGGACACCGAGCTGGAGGTGTCGACCGACCTGCCGATCGGTCCCATCCTGCTGGGCAGCTTCTCCCTGGTGGGCGTGGCCGTGGGTGCGGGGCTCGGCTGGCAGGCCGACCAGGAGTACGACGACTGGAAGAGAGCGCGCAGCGACCCCATGTACGCCGACGACCCCGAAGCCGGACAACGCCGCGTGGACAACCTGGCCGACGACGTGGAGAAGCACGCGCTTGCGGCCAACATCCTGATGTTCGGCGGGGCCGCGTTGACAGCGATCAGCGTCGTCTGGATGCTGCTCGCCGGCGGCGACGAAGAGCCTCGCGAGACGGGCTCGAACGCCGAGGAGACGGCGTTGCGCTGGCGGCCGGGCGTCGGTCCGGGATCGCTGGAGCTGTCGGTCAGCTTCTGAGCTCTACTGCTCTTCGTCCCAGGCGGGGGAATCACTCGGCGAGGAGCTCTCGGCTTCTTCCGCGGCGGTGTCCTCGGCATGAGCCTCGCCGTCCTCTTCGGTCGCCACGCCCTCGGCCTCGCGCCGCTGCTGGGAGGCCTTGAACTCGGCGTAGCACTGCTGGCACATCGGCCGCTCCTTCTCCTCGGGGAGGAACGGCACCATCGTCTCCTTGCCGCACGCCGCGCACACGATCTGGAACATGGGACGCTCGTCCTTGTAGTCGTCGCGGTACTCGGCGAAGCCCGGAGCGCGGTACTCCTCCTCGGGATTGAGCTGGTCGAATTCGCGAAAGCCGGGCTGCCGGTACTCGTCCTCCGGGGAGAACTGCTCGTGCTGGAAGGCCGGGCTGCGGTATTCCTCGCTCGGATTGAAGTCGTGATCGCGAAAGGCCGGCGAGCGATATCCGCCTCGACCGCTACTGCGTCTTTTCACGCGCCCGCGCCCGCGACCGTTTCCGTTCTCCGTCCCGTCGCCGCGGGGAAGGCGACGGCCGCGCCGAATCTTCTGGTGATCCGGAGCGCTGTCCTCGAAGGCGGGCGAACGATAGTCGCCGCCTTCGCTCTGACGACCGCGCTTGCCGCCGCGCCGGCGGTTCTTCTTGCGGCACTCCTTGCAGCGCTTGGGCGGGGAGTTCAGATTTTTCTGGGCGAAGAACTCCTGCTCTCCGGCGGAAAACACGAACTCCTCGCCACACTGGACGCAGGTCAGCGTTTTGTCCTCGAACGTCATCGTTTTTCTACCGTAAGGAAATGATTGTTGGTTGGGGCTCCTCGCTCGAGACCTGTTCTCGAACGCCAGAAAGCTATCTTCCACCCGTTTTCTTGTCAAGAAGATGCACTCGGAGCTACGATGACGCCATGTTCAAGCTGCTCAAGGTCCTGCTGGTTCTGGGCGTGCTCGCGGCCGTTGGGTTCTTCGCCTTCTTCGTCCCGCTCGGAGAAAAGACCCTCTACCAGCACCTGGTCCGCATCGCCGGCACCGACGAGGCCCGCGAGCTGGGCGAGGAGCTGGAGAACAAGGCGCGGGACATCGGCGAGGGCGTGGCCGAGGCGGTGCCCGAGGTGGGCTCGGGCCCGGCGGAGGCGGACGCGGCGGACGCGGACGCGGCGGACGCCGGAGGGGCCGGGCAACGACCGCTGGGGGAGATATCCGAACGGGATCGGGCCGCCCTGCGCAGGCTGCTGGCCGAGAAGAGGCGCGAGCGCTGAGTGTCCCTCCACCGCAAAGACGAGCGGGCGCGGGTGCGCCTCGCGGTGATGGGGGCGGGGCGCTGGGGGGAGCGCGTGGTGCGCTCCCTGGGCAGCCTCGACGAGGTGGAGCTGGTTGCGGTCGCTGATCCCGATCCCGGGGCGCGCGCCAGGGCCGAGTCGGCCGCCCCCCGGGCGCGCGTCGTCGAAGATGTTTTCGAAATCATCGAACAGGTGGAGGCGGTGGCCGTCTGCACGCCGACCGGCGACCATGTGCGGCATGCCGGCAATCTGCTCGAGCGGGGCGTGGACGTCATGCTGGAAAAGCCGATGGCGACCGAGGCGCGGGCGGCTCGCGAGCTCGAGCGTCGCGCCGATGAGGCGGGCAGGGTGATGCTGATCGGTCACCAGCTGCTCTACCACCCCGGCTTCGAGCTTCTGCGCGAGCTGATATCCGAAGGCGCACTGGGTCGCCTGATGGAGCTGCGATCCACGCGCTGCGGTCCGGCGCCGCTGGAGCGCGAGTGCGGCGTGCTGTGGTCCTACGCTCCTCACGACGTGGCCATGATGCTCTCGCTTACGGGCGAGGAGCCGCTCGAAGTCTCCTGTGAAAAGGATGGCGATGCGGGCGGTTACCCGGTCGCGGCGCGGATCGAGCTGAGCTTCGCTGCGGATATCGGGGCCACGATCTCTCTCGACGGCGGCGAGATCCCGCGCGTTCGTCGCCTGACCGCCCTCGGAGATCGCGGCGCCGCGGTCTTCGACGACTCCGGCGGCGGGGGGCGGCTGCTCGCGCGAGACTCCGGCGACGCGCGGGACGAGACCGGCTGGAGGGAGGTGGCTTTCGACCGCGAAGCTCCGCTGCTGGTGGAGTGCCGCCACTTCGCCGAGTGCGTGGCCGGCCGCCTGCGACCGCGCACGGATCCGCGTCACGGAGCGGCCGTCACCGAGGTGATCGAGAAAGCCGAGCGCGAGGCTATTCCTCGTCCTTGGCGCGGGTCATCTTCAACAGCTCTGTCTTGAACTCGTCGTAGAAGACGAGGTGCTTGCGAAACAGGACGCGCAGCAGGGCGCCCAGGTAGGCCTCCCAGCGCTCCGAGGGCAGGAAGTCGTCCAGCGGAGTGCCCTCGGCCGCGGCCTTCAATCCCGCGATCAGGTCGCCCGCGTCCAGGTCCTCGGGCCTGGGAGCCACCGGGCGCTTCTTCTTGCCGCCGGGTCCGAAGGAGAGGGTGGTGCCGTCCAGCAGGGTCAACGAAAAGGCGCCCTTGGGCTTGTCGCCTCCCACGCCGAACATGCGCCGCTCGGCCTCGCGCTGGGCCGCTGTCTTGTCGGCGAAGACCTTTGCCTCGGGACGCGGCGGCGGAACGCCCGGATCGCGTTTGTGGTCCTCGGTGTCCTCCTGCTCCTCTTCGACCGGCTCCTCGTCGGGCTCCTCGCCGGGCTCCTCGTCGGGCCGTGCTTCCTCGTCGGGCTCCCGCTCCTCCTGGTCCTCCTCCCGGTCGGCCTGCTCCTCTTCGGGCTCTTCAGCCTCGGCCTCGGCTTCTGTCTCGCTTTCTTCGCCGGCCGTCTCCCGCTCCTCCTCCTCGTCGCTCTCGTCCGCCTCTTCCTCGGGCTCCAGCCCCAGCTCGTCGGCGTCGAGCTCTTCGATCTCTTCGGCGTTCTTCGCCGCCTCGGGCGGCGGGGGCGGAGCTGCCTGGGGCTTGTCGCGCGGCACGGGCGGCGGAGCGCTGCCCCGGGCCTGCTGGGGGCCGGGCGGAGCGACGGGCAGGGCGGCGGACTCGGCGGCCGGGTCGTCGGGCGCCACGTCCTCCTCGTCATAGTAGTAGAAGCGAATCGCGGCCGCGATGTCGGAGGGCCCGGCGATCATCGGCTTGACCTGCATCCCGGCCGTGGCCTTGACGAAGCGCAGCGCGTCCTCGTCGGTCGGATCGTTCATCGCCACGTAGAGCGCCCGCTCGCCGTCCTTGGTGGTGCGGATGTAGATCGGCATGAGGAAGAATTCCTCGGCCACGTTGGCCGGCACCATGTCCAGCAGCTCGTCCGGCACGTCGATTCGCCACAGGCTGACCCAGGGGATCGAGAGCTTGAGGCTCAGCGCCTGCACCAGCTGGGACTCCATGACGAAGCCCTCCTGCAACAGGATCGTCCCCAGGCGCAGCTGTCTTTCCTTTTGAATCTCCAAGGCGCGCTCCAGCGCCTCGGGGGTCAGCACCCCGGCCTCGATCAGAGTCTCTCCCAGTCGCAATCGCGTCTCGGCCATGCCTCTAGCCCTCTCGCTGCTGTTTCGTCGAAGCTTCGCTGCACCTCAGGATAGCCGAACGTCTCGGCCAGTGGCAAGCAGGCGATGGCTCCGACCGACCGCGTCGTTTTCCGCCTCTCATCCGGCCCCGGAAATCTCCACCACGGCGTCCAGCATCAGGGCGCGCGGGGCCTTTTCGATCGCCACCAGCGGATCGATCTCCACCCGCTGGATGCGCTCTCCCAGGTGGTCGACCATCGCCGCCAGCCGTACCAGAGCCTCGGCCAGCTTGGCACGTAGCCGCTCATCGTCCGCGAGCCCGGCGTCTTCCAGCGCCCGCAGAGCTCCGGGCATCCTCACCGGAGGCGCCAGCGCCGCGACCGGAGGTCCGCCGGCGGCGTCGCCGGAGCCGATCAGCAGCACGCGGCCCAGCTCACCGCGATCCGCGCTCCGTGTCCAGATGCGCGCGCCGCCCTGGATCTCGGCGGCGATCAAGACGCCCAGCGGCCTGGGAGCGCCGAGCTCCTCGGCGAGGGTGATCAGCCGATGATAGGCGCGCCTCGCCGCAGCGCGTCCCTCCACGCCCGGCACCACTGCTCCTACCTCGGCCTTGCGATCCAGGCCGGGTCTGACCAGCTTCATCACCGCCGTGCCCTCGAGCTCTCCGGCGAAACGCGCGGCGCCGGTCGGCGAGCGACAGAGAGATTCCGGGCCGGAGCAGAGGCCCCAGGCCGCTGCCAGGCGCTTGGAGGTCGTCTCCGAAAGCACGCGCTTGGGGGGACGGGCGATCAGGTCGATCACCTCTTCATCCATCTCCGGCGCCGGATCCGCCTGTGCGAGGCGGTCCGGTCGGCACAGCAGCACCAGCGCGGCGGCCACGTCGGCGATTCCCTCCGGGACAGTCGTCGATCTCTTCCCCGACCCGACCCTGATGGTGCCGCCGTCGGCCGTCCGCAGCGGGCAGGCGCTTCGCGAAGAGCGCGACGAGAGTCTGGCTCCCGCGCGACGCAGCTCGGCTTCCAGTCGGCCGCGCAAGGCACCGCGCCCGCCGGCGACCCGCACGCCAGAGGAACGGATCGCTTCGGCGAACGGCAGCAACCGGATCGCGGCCGCCAGCGCGCCGAGACGATCGCTGGACAGCGCGCCGCGCTGCTCGAGCAGCCGTTCGATCAGCCAGTCGTCGTCGCCAAGATCCCGATCGGCCGCTCTCCAGACCAGCACAGTACCACCGCCGTCCACGGTCTCGGAGATCAGCTCGAGCTGATCACGGCCCAGCTTCGCGGACGGAACGAGCAGCACGACGGCGTTTCTTCTCGCCCTGATCGCCTCGCGGGCGCGCGTGGACCAGCCGCGTCGATCATCGATCAGCGCGGCGACCTCGAGAGCGGAGCGCTCCAGCACCGCGCGGACGTAACCCGCGGTCTCGCGGTCGGGCGCCGCCAACACGATAGCTGTTCCGGCCGATGGCATCACCGGAGGATTCTAGCGGCTCGCGGTGCAGCGAGGCAAATCGGCGGCGTGGGGGTCGCCCGCGCGGCCAGGATACGCTATCCCTCTTTGCGTGGAGTGGAACCTCTACAGCTGGATCTTCCTCGTGCTGTTCACCGCGCACCTGGCGGCCGAGACCGGCGTCGATCTGCTGCAGCTCCGCCACCTGGCGCGACGGCCCGATCGCGTTCCCTCGCACCTGGAGGGCAAGGTGGACCTGGCGACGATCAGGCGCGCCGTGCGCTACAACCGGGATCGGCTGCGGCTGGGAATTTTCGAGCGCTTCTACGACGGCCTGCTGGTCTGGGGTCTGATCGCCTACGGCTTCGGGGCGATCGATCGAATCTTGTCGGGCACGTTCGCCGCGGAGCGGGGCATCTGGCTCTCGCTTGTGTTTCTCGCCGCTGTCGCCGCGGTCTCGTTCGTCTGGGGTCTGCCGCCCAGGATCGCCTCCACCTTCGGCGTGGAGGCGCGGCACGGATTCAACCGTCGCGGCCCGGCGCTGTTCGCGGTCGACGAGCTGAAGGGGCTGGCGCTCGGGGCCGTGCTGGGCGGAGGCCTGGCCCTGGTCGTGCTGTGGCTGATGAGCGCGGCAGGGGAGCTGTGGTGGCTGGCGGCCTTCGCCGGCGTGGCCGCGATCCAGGTCTTCGCGGCCTGGATCTACCCGGTGGCGATCCTGCCGCTCTTTCAGCGCCTCGAGCCGGTCGAAGACGATCTGGCCGAGGACGTGGAGCGGCTGGCGCGCGAGGTGGGCTTTCCGCTGGGCGGCGTTGTCACGATGGACGGCTCGCGCCGCTCGCGCCACGCCAACGCCTTTGTCGTGGGCTTGGGAGGCCCCAGGAAAATCGTGCTGTTCGATACCCTGGCGGAGCGTCTCGATCGCCGCGGTCTGCTGGCCGTGCTCGCCCACGAGCTGGGCCACTTCGAGCTCGGTCACGCCAGGCGCAGGCTGCTGCTCGCGCTGGGGGGAATGCTGGCCGGCTTCGCCGCGCTCGGCTGGCTCAGAGAGCAGCCGGCGATGTACGCCGGCCTGGGTCTCGGCGAGCCGAGCGATCACGGCGCGCTGCTGGCTTTCGTCCTGCTTTCTTCCGAGGCGCTGTTCCCTGTCGGGTTTTTCTTCCGCCGCCTCTCGCGGGCCGACGAGCACGCCGCGGATCGCTTCGCCGTGGACGCGGTGGGAGGCGGGGAGGACCTGGCCGAGGCGCTGGTGGCGCTGACGCGCCAGAACCTGTCCAGCCCGGGATCGCACCGCCTCTACCGCGCCTGGAGAAACACCCACCCCGCGCTCCGCGACCGGCTGCGCGAGATCAGATTGCAAGCAAGCAAGCAGGGCCCGCAAAAACGAGAGTCATGACCGGCTCATGGTAGCGCCCGCGCCGTTCGCCCCGCGCGGGATCCGCGCGGGCTGAGGAAGGCCGGGCTCTGACCGGACGGCCGACCGGACCCGGCCGTTCGACTCCGACCTCGATCAGCCGCGGCCTCACGCCGGCGAGCGACAAGCCCGGGGGGACTTTTCCGGCCGACCTCGGGGCCGTTCGCCCCGCGCGGGATCCGTGCGGCCTGGCGGAAGGCTCGGTGTTCCGTCTCCTCGGAGGTGGATCGCGGCGAATTTTCTTGCAACTTTTCCGGGCCAACCCCAGTCCTACCTGGGGCCTCCCACTTGAGCGCCCTCGGTCAGCCGATCGAGGTACACCACGTACCTCGCTTCCCTGACCGCCTTGATACAGTCGATCTACCCGACCTGAGAATATCCGACCGGTTTCCGGCTACCGATCGGGGGGATCAACACCCGGCACCTCGGGTTGACGAGGCACCATGCAGGCTCCGAACGGGCCGGTATCGAAGATCGTCCCCGCGATCGGCCCGGATGGTGCTGTTGATTATCAGGTTCTGAAGCTTGTCGGCTGATTTTTTCGGGTTTTTTCACCCATTTGGGTGAGGTTTTTGGGTTTTTTTTGTGGCATCATGGGGGTGAAGTGCTTTTTGGGGCCGGGGTGGTGGGCTTTTGGCTGGATTTGGGCTGGGGTTTGGTTTGGTTGGTTGGTCAGCAGCAACCCATCGTCCTCTTGCCGCTGCAAGCACAGGAATAAACATTCAGTGCTCGATCAGATCCTCCCAGGGCACTACCGGAATACCCCTGTGGATGCCAAAATCCTCCGCCTTGCCCAGGAAATCCTCAAAGTAGTCGGGCTTCCCTCCCCTGGGCAGTACAACCATAGCAACGTCGTCGGCGTCAAATCGAAAGGGGCTTACCGAGCGCCACTCTCGCTCGCAATAGATCGTGTCAAACTCATCCACGGCAAACGTCTTTAGAAAAGGTAGCAGACCCTCGATTCGGTCTAATGCATAATTATGGTATACGATTACGCGGTCGCTGAAGAAGCGTGTCCCGATACCGTGCCTCTTGAGCACCTCTCCCACCGCATCGATACCAAGTTTCTCCAGTTCATCGAACAGGCTAACAACCTCCTCCCGAAACTGCTCCGTGAAAAGCCGAGCAAGCCCCAGATATTTTTCGCCCTCTGCTGCCAGTCTTGATATCTCTCCCGAGTCCAGTGTGTAGAGCACTGGGTTGAACTTGCCTTTCTCGATGGCTGCCTCCCTGCGGAAGCCAATAGCGAAACAACCGTACCGATCAGCGTGATAGTCGATATGCTGGATGGGAATGTCAGCGAGGCAGCAAACGGGCGCTGACACCTGCGTCGCTGGATAGTTCTTCTTACGGCTATACGCAGGTGTGTTGTTCATGTCTATCACATCGATCTCGGGAATCTGCCAGTTGACGACTTCCTGGTATCTCCCTAGTCGCAGTTCCTTCGAGTCCAGTATCCCGCAAAGCGCCTTGTACGTTTCGACGTCGGGCTTCCGGCACTCGGACTGCTTCATCTGTTGCTTGTCCCAGGTAGGGCCGCCTGGGAAATGCCACAGAATCTTGGAGACCGTTCCTGGCCTGGCCATCATTCCCTCCCCTGTCTGGGATAAGCCATCATTCCCCCTTCGTTCACGACTACCCCATCGACCAGTAAATCCTTTTCAACGGGACCAGGGCGCGGGCTTAGGGGTCCGAAGTCGTCCCGTTTGACCTTGTCCAGCCACTTGACGGGGAGCTGGTTGGACATACGTTCCATCAGTTCAGGCCGGTAGACGGGTAGCCTGGCGATCTTGCCGACGAAGTACTCCCGGGTTCCGGGGTTGTACGAGACGACATCATCACCGGGCTTCATGTCGTAGAGGAACAAAGCGAGCTGCAAGAAGTCGATGGCGTCCTGTCGCTTGCTCATCTCCGGATAATTTTCCCGGTGGAGCTTGTGAAGCAATTCCCTGTCCGCGATCTTCGTCACGTCGCCCATCTCGTTCGAACCCACCGTCACGAAGCTCAAGCTTTTGAAGTCTTCGGCGTACTTGCCGCCTCGACCTGCTGCGATTTTCCAGGTGTTGCTCATCTTTACCCATACTCTCATTTACGCGCCTTCATCTCGTCGAGATCGCGGCCCATACCTTTCAGGAAACGTGCCGTATCCACACCGTCGATCAAGCAGAGGTATACTCTCGAAAACCTGGTCAGCCCGATGACATGATCGCGTAGGGTTTCATTGACCTCGGGGTCGATCTTGTGGACATGTTGCACAATAAATAGCTGCGCCGAGGTGTTTTTTACTAACTTCAGTAGCTGGTTCCCCTGAGAGCCGCAGTCCCTGATTCGCAGGGGATGTTTTACTCCTCTCCCCTTAAACATCGCAGCTGTGTTGATCCTTTTTCCGCCAACGGTCAGTCGTGTCGTGTACAGGTCACGCGTTTCGCTTCCCGAGTGGACTTCTCTGTATGGCTCACCAATAGCCTCACAAAACGCTTCGATGACGTCATCCTCAAGGAAAGCTCCCTCGGTATATCCTTCAACGTCTTCCACTGAAATGTCAATGCACATCGAAAACGCATCGATGTCCTCAATGTTGATTGACACAATCTCCGGTGACGAACAAGCGTTCGCCGAGGAAGCCCTACCCGTCTCCTTTTTTCCACTAAGGTTGTCAGTTTCGGAGCAAGGTACCGGCAGCGGTAGCTCTTCCGCAAAGGTCTGTTCGAAGCACTTGAATTTGAGAATCTTCGAAATGTCGTCGGCTGGTCTAGCAACGCTCCCCTTCGCGAGGGCTGAAAAACTCGCATCCGCGTCGAGAGAAGCTTGCTCTGCTTCGATGTGGCGCGAATACCGAATCAAGACAGCCTTGAAAAAGGATAGCTGGGATGGGACGACGTACTGGCTTGCCATGTGCCAATCCTCGGTCGTACCCTTCTTCATTTCCTCAACGGATTCCCGGTGTTCGTTCACCCTTTTCATTTCTACGGCGAGAGGTGAGTCGTCTTTCAATTTGGCCAGCAACTCCGGTCTTGCAGCGATTTTCTGACACTCCCGCTGTAGCTGCTCCCAGTAATGCCGAATTGAGGACGAAATGAGATTCAGCGTTTTTCTGCTCAAGTCATAGTGGTTCCCATACACGTTTCACCTCGGTTCGTACTCTCTCACCACTCCACCCCCGATCCGAACTCCCTCAGAGCCTGCCTGCGTTCCTCGTAGTCGGGCATTACCTTACCCAGGGTGGCCCAGAAGGCGTTGTCGTGATTCGGGTGGAGGAGGTGGACCAACTCGTGGGCGACGACGTAGTCGACGAGGCGCATGGGCGCCTGGATGATGAGCCAGTTGAAACGGAGACGGCCCTTGGCGTCGCAGGACCCCCACCGCTTCTGCTGCTCGCGGACCAGCACCTCGGGGGCGGGAACACCTACCTTTCTGGCCCACAGGGCGACGCGCTCGGGCAGGCGAGCGCCCGCATGCTCCCGGTACCACCGGACGACCAGCGGCCGGACGCGGGCGATCCGTTCGGCGTCGGTGGCGCTGTGTAACACCTCGACGGTGAGCCACCCGCGGACGAGGGCGACGTCGTCCGACGGGCGCGTCTTCTTCGCGACCTTCAAGCGGTACTGCCGCCCCAGGTAGCGGAACGTCTCACCGCTCACGAACTGGCGCCTCGGGGGCGGCGGGGGCAGCTCGGAGTTGCGCTTCAGCTTGCCGACGATCCACGCGGCCTTGCTCTTCACGATGCCGTCGAGCCGCTCCACGGCCACGTTTCCCGGGGCTGTGACGACAACACCCTCTGTCGGGTCCACGGCCACGGCGACGGTCTTCACGCGGCGGGAGCGCAGGATGCCGTAGTCGATCCGCCGCGAGCCGTACTGCACCGTCGAACGCTCGGCCGTCACGGTTTCCTCCTCACCTTGATCAGGTCTACGACCTCGGCCGCGACGCGATCCAGCTTGCCCTGGTCGACGTGCCCCCGCAGCTTGCGCTTGATCCGCTTGCGGATCTCCCGCTGCACATCGTCCTTCACGTGCCAGTCCACGATCTCGACCAGCGGCCCCACCTCCCGCTCCACGGTCGCGGCGAGGCCGAGGTTGCCGTCGTCGAGCGGCTGGCCGTCCCACGTGGCCGGAACCTCGCTGATCCGGTCTCCCAGCTCAGCGCGCTTGAGCAGGCCGTAGATGGCGTGTCCCGTGGCCGACAGCCCGAGCTTTTGGGCCGCCTGCTCGGGCCGTTGGACGTCCGTCCGGATGGGGAGCATGAGCTGGAGCGCCTCGGCCGCCTCGATCCGCTTTTCTCTCAACTCGGTGATGATCTGTTCGAGCCTCTCAATGAGCGAGGTGTAGAAAACCGGGTTCTCTTCGAGGCGGACGTGGATCTCGTGCCGGATGGCGTGCTCCATCTCGCTGGCCCTGGCATCGTCGCTCTCAAGCGCTTCGAGTTTTTTTTCGAACTCGGCCGAAAAGAGATTCACCTGCTTGACCAGTATCTTTACACCGTCTGCGGCGACGGCCTCTTCTATGAGCTTGCGCGCCTTGCCCCCGCAGTCCGAAACGTCGGCCCGGCCGTCACGGTATCGCGCTCGGGCTGCCTGGCGCACTTTTCCCAGCCAGCGGAAGTCGTCTGCATATGCCAGCGCCCGCGAGTCGGGCAAAAGCATGTCCATCGATTGACCGAACCGCTTGAACGCCAGGTCGAACTCGGCGCGCACGTCATCGGCAGACAGAGCGTAGACGCACTCGTTGAGGTCGTCCTTGTCACCAACACCGTCCATGTACCGCATCGCGACCGCGTGCCTCGTCTGTAGGCGCGGCAGCTCGTCCGTCTTGGGTCGCAGAGCCCCCTCGATGTCTCCGGGAGCGAAGATGGCGAGCGCCTCTTGGAGAGCGTCCGACACCCCCCAGTAGTCCACCACGAGACCGTACCGTTTGTGCTCTCCCCTGGGCCGGTTCGTACGAGCAATAGCCTGAAGCAGATTGTGCTCCCTGAGGAACGAGTCCAGGTACATCACCTGTTCTATCGGGGCGTCGAAACCGGTGAGCAGCATGTCGCAGACCACGAGTATCGAAAGTGACTCCTCGGACTTGAGGAACCGCTCGATCGCCTCCCTGCGCTGGTTTTCGTCGGTATGATGGCGCACGAGACGCTCGCTGTCGCCTTTCGCGCCGGACATGATGATTGCCGACTCCGGCGCTCCCATCGCGTCGAGTGTCTCTTTGTAGGTCACGGCCGCATCGCGTGTGCAGGCCACGACCTGGGCTTTGAATCCGTTGGGTCGGACGTGGGTTTCGAAGTGCCGGATCAAGTCGAGGCAGATGGCCTCGATTCGTTTGGGAGCCTCCGCGATAGCCGTCTCGCTTGCGTAACGGTCCTTTATGGCTTCGCGCTCCTCTCTGGAACGCTCGGCGAAGACCCGGTCGAAAAGCTGATCGACGGTAGCGCCGACAATCCGCAGCTCTGGCAGCCGTGACTCGTAGAAGATCGGCACGATTGCTCCGTCGGCAACGGCCTGTTCGATGGTATAGGTGTCGATGTACGGCCCGAAGGTCTGGATCGTGGAGCGATCGTGCTTGTCGATAGGTGTGCCCGAGAATCCCAAGAAACAGGCGTTGGGAAGAGCCTGGCGCATGTTGGCCGCGAGAGCGCGGTATTGGGTGCGGTGGGCCTCGTCCACCAGCACGAAAACGTTGGCGGCTTCTGACAAGGTCGGGTGTTCGCCCAGCTTCTTGCGGATGCTTCCGTTGTCGGACTGCGGTACAAGCTCCTGGAACTTCTGAATCGTTGTGAGCACGGTCTTGCCCGTGGCCTCGGTGAGCAGCTCTCGCAGATCGCGGACCGACTCGGCACGCTCCGGGTTGGGGAATCCGCAGTTCCGAAAGGTCTTTTCGATCTGCTTGTCTAGAGAGCGACGATCTGTGACCAGAACGAGTGTTGGGTTGCGGTAGTAAGGTTCGCGCCGCAACTTGAGGCACAGCCACAGCATCGTGAGGCTCTTGCCCGAGCCCTGGGTGTGCCACACCACCCCGCCGCGCTCGTCGGGCTTGCGTGCCGTTCGCGTGCGCCTGAGCGCCTTGTTCACCGCGGCGTACTGCTGGTAGCGGCAGACCTTCTTGACGGTGTGACCAGTGTCAGCGTCCTTGTCGAAAACGATGAAATTCCGCACGATGTCGAGCAAGTTTTCCGGCCGCACTACGCTCCAAAGCATGACATCCTGCGGTGTGGGAGTTCGCCCCAGCTCGGCTCCGACTTCATCGGTCGTCTCGGGGTAAGGTATCTTCCACTCGGAAAAAAACCGCGCGGGCGTGCTCACGGTACCGAGCACTGCCGCTTGGCCGCAGCAACCGATCAGGATTTGGGCCGTCTCGAACAGCCGCGGTATGCCGACGCCCCGGTACTCGTCCCCCAGCTCCTGGTACATGTGCAGGTCGCCGATGGCCTTCCCGCGCCATTTGTCCCCGAGCGCGGGGTTCTTGCACTCGACGACGGTGATCGGGATGCCGTTGACGAAGCAGACGATGTCGGGGATGCGCAGCTTCCGCGAGCCGTTCACCTCGAACTGTTGTACGAAGCAGAGGTCGTTGTTGCCGGGGTCGTCAAAGTCGATGAACCGGACGGTGTGGCCCTTGGTGCCGTCGCCCAGGTCTTGCTCCAGGGAGATCCCATAGGTCAACGCGGTGTAGAGCAGCTCGTTCGCTTCGAGCAGGCTCGTGGCCTGGACGTTGGCGATGGTGCGGTACGCGCGGTTGGCATTGTCGTCGGAGATCCAGGGGTTGAGCCGCCGGATCGCGGCGAGCATCCGATCGCGCAGGTAACCGTCCTTCGTGCTCGTGCGTTCGGCGTCGAGTCCGCCGATGGGGATATGGGTCCACCCGAGCTTGGAGAGCACCTCCGCGGCCGGAAGTTCCGACTGGTGCAGCTCGTTCCAGTCTCGGGCGGTCATGGAGTACCCTGACAACTCACGGCTGGTAGATCATGCCGCGCTCGCGTGCCTCTCGCGCGAGTTTGCCGGCCGTGGACTTCATTTTACTGCGACTCAATCCAGACAAGTCGATGACGGCATGAGCTGGGTCGGCGGGATGTTCGGCAGATTCCTCGATTGGATTTTCGTAGGCTTCTAGCTCTAGACCATGTACTTCGCCTACGGTGACTCCGCAGACGCCCGCCGACTCTCGACCGAAGCCGTCAGTATAGAGTTCGAATGCTTCTCTGGCGGTCGTAAGCGCTTCGCGGTCCACGGAGAGCTTTCCCGCGTGGCTTGGCGGTGCCTCGAATGCCTGGGAGCTAATACGGCCGCACGCAAAAAACTTGGGATGAACCTGCCGTAATAGAACCTCGGTTTCTTCCGAGAGTCGGGTTCCTCGTTCGTCGCTCATTGTTCCCCCTCGGCGATTCCGGTCTGCACGAGAAGCTGCGCTAGACGTCGTGCATTCACATCGTTGGGTTGGAGTTGTTCCTCCCCGTCGCCACGAGTGCTAGACCACACGAGCAGCACTGAGCCATCCGGCTCGAAGCACATCGTGACTTCGAGTTCTTCTTCCTCACGAGACCACTCGGCCTGGAAGCCGCCTTCCGGCATCGGAAAAAGGACGGGGACCGGGTAGTCGGTCCGTTCCAGCAACTCTCTGAACCGCTCCGCAGACGCAACTGCTTCCGCGGTTGGAGAAGCTCCGTCTTCGTCCAACCATCCTTCTGGAAGCTCCCGAAGTTCTTCGAGACGATCGCCGTACGGACGAAGACTCTCGAACAGCGTGAGGTCTCTTATTTCGTCGATCTCCAAGATGCGATCGCGGCGATCGAACGTCGCAACGCCGCTGAAGCTGACGTCCATCGTTTCGTGAGCCTGAAGAGCTTTTAAGACCTCCTGTTCTTCGGATTTCGAGAACTTCACGAGTACGACATCGTCACCGACCCGAATATGAAAATGCAGTTTTTCAACGTGTGCTTCGATGATTGGTCCTACTACCTCGACCTCCTGCTGATACGTCTCCGAATGCTTGAGTACGAGATCCTTCCGGACCTTGCGCGTGTAGGTCGCTCCATCAGCCGCATCACCCCTGCGAAGCTCGATGGTCTCGTCATCACGTAGGCCCTTGCCGAAGTTGTTGAACCGCTTGTAGAACTCGGCGGGGAAGCTCGCAGGTGGCTCTTCGGCTCGTCCGACCCGGTAAATAGTATCGGTGAGCAGCGCATGAGCCTTCTCGAAGTAGTCATCCCCGACTTGCAGAAGCCCGGGCTCGCTGCTTCGCTCGATCACGGCAACCGCGCTGCCGTCTTCGATTCCTGTCAGGGCAGGAGCGAAGGCGTTGGAGAAACCCTTCGGAGCACGCTTTCGCTTCTCGTGGTCCTGCAAAAAGAGGTGTCGCGCAAGATCTTGGATTAGCTGCGTGTAGACATTCAACTCGGGCAAGATCGAAATCGGCAACCGCTTGCCGTCGAAGCGCGCCCCCCTGAACCGAGCCTTCATGAACGGTGCTCGTTCGTCGGTCATCGTGTTTTGCCTCCCGGATTGCGTCCCAGTTGCTTATAACATCTCATAACGCTTTGTATTTCCGTAGTTTGCTATTCTCACCATTGGTGCCACTAAACCAAGTACCTAAACGACTGCGGTGGCGTTGTTGTCTCGATCACGTCGATTAGCTCCTGGGGCGTCGCGTACCGCTGGGGCGAGTCGACGCCGATCGCGAACGCCGTGTCGCGACCGTCGAAGTAGTCCATGAAGAACCGGCGCGAGATTCCGGAGGCCCCGCGGGTCTTCCTCCAGAGCGAGTCGGGGGTGCCGCTGAGGATCTCGCTGACGGAGAACTCACCTACCACCTTGCCGACAGGCATGGTCGCGTACACCACGACGGTGTCGACGCTCGGGTCGCGTGGGATAGCCTTGCGGTACTCGAACCGCTTGGTGCCCGCGAGGATGTTCGCCGCGTGCTCAGGATGGATGGACAACAAGACCTTCATCGACTCCTCCGAGTTGAACGATTTTCAGGAACTGC
>JAWOBP010000164.1:0-16561 GCA_046484285.1 Polyangia bacterium | reverse complement strand
CAGGGCGGTCGCGATTGTCGTCGTCAGCTTCTTCATTTTCCTCTCTCCTTCTTTATACCCCGCTCGCCTCGATTCGGGGAAAAGAATTTCGTGACCTCGGCCCATCCGGGGTCACGGTGCACGCCGGCCGCCTCGCCGGCGATCAGCACCATCAGCTGAAAGGAGTTCTCCAGGCTCAGGCAGCGGCGCATGCGCCTCAGCCTGCCGACCACCGCCTCGTAGGAGATCCCCTCGGCGTCGGCCAGGCGCTGGTGGTCGGGAAAGCCCTGCTTCGCGATGTGCAGGGCGAAGCGCGCCTGGCTCTCGCGCAGGCCCAGCCCGCGCAGCCTGGCCAACGCCGCTCTGTCGGTCAGCTCAGTGTCGGAGCTTGTGTGTGTGTGTCCAGGTGCGACAGGCGATCGGCGCGTCCCGGCTCCGCCTCGCGCTTTGACCTGTCAACCGTGATCGCCCCCGCATCGAGCATGATTCGGATGGTAGGATCCGGGATCCCGGATAGTCAACACAATAATTATGACGGTTACTGTTTGGCCGAAAATTTACACTCGAAAAGGTCGTCGGCCGCCAAGCGTGTTTCGAGCGCTCGGCCTGGGGGGATGATCCGCAGCGAGAGAAAAGCAGCCTCTGGGTCACTTCTCGCTGTCGAAGGCCCGGTTGCGGATCATCTGCCGGATGTCGTAGGGGCTCGGATCTCCGCCCAGCCAGCGGTGGAACCAGTCCAGGTGGGCCGCGTGGTAGAGCGGCATCGACTTTGCGCGGCTCGGCCAGTGCCCGTCGTTCTCGAAGACTATCAGCCGCGCGGGCACGCCCTGTCTGCGCAGCGCGGTGAACAGCATCAGGCTCTGCGTGTAGGGAATGCGGAAATCCTTCTCGCCGGTGATGATCAGCGCCGGCGTGCGCATCTTCTCGGCGTGCTCCGAGGGGTTCCAGCGCTCGTAGAGATCCTCGTTCTCCCAGTGGGGACCGCCCAGGTCCCACTCGGGAAACCACAGCTCCTCGGTGGAGGCGTAGAAGGAGCGCGTGTCGTAGATGCCCATCATCGAGGCCACCGCGGCGAAGCGGTCGGTCTGGCCCAGGATCCAGTTCATCATGTAGCCGCCGTACGACCAGCCCATCGCCCCGATCCGCTCCGCGTCGACGTACTCCAGCTCCTCGAGGGCGTCGGCGACCGCCATCACGTCCTCGAAGACCGCTCCGCCCCAGTCCTTCGAGATCGCGGCGGTCACCTCCGCGCCGTATCCGGTGGAGCCGACCGGGTTGGAGAAGGCCAGCACGTAGCCGGCGCCGGGAAAGAGCTGCCAGTTGCCGCGGAACGAGTCGGACCACTGCGACTGAGGGCCTCCGTGCACGTTGAGGATCGCCGGGTACTTCTTCGACGGGTCGAAGCCGTGCGGCTTGACCAGGAAGACGTGGACCTTTCTTCCGCCGGCGCCCTCGACCCAGATCTCCTCGGCCGATCGCAGGTCGCAGCGCTCCACCACGGCGTCGTTGAACGAGCTCAGCCTGGTCACCGCTCCGCTCGCCGCGGCCGCGTACAGCTCCTGCGGCCGCTCCACCGCGTCGTGGACGAACGCCAGCTCGCCGCGCGAAAAGAGATCGAACGAGCGCGCCGAGGGGATGCCCTCTACTCGCTCGATATCACCGCTTTCCAAGTCGAGACGAAACAGCGGGTAGCGCCCGCGCACCGCGGCCTGGAAGACGATCGACCCGCTGTCGGCTGACCAGCGGTAGTCGTGGATCTGGTTGTCGAAGCCCTCGCTGAGCAGGCGCACGTCTCCGCTCTGGCGATCGTAGAGCGCGATCCGCCTGCGGTCCGACTCGTAGCCCGGCTCCAGCTGGCGCAAGAAGGCGATCCAGCGCCCGTCGGGAGAGTAGCGCGGCGCGCCGTCCCAGCCGTCGTTGTCCGGCGTGAGGCAGAGCGCCTCTCCGCCGCCGGCCGGCACCGCGTAGAGGTCGGCGTTGGTCGTCCAGGCCCGCGCGTCGACCTGCTCGCGGTTGGAGGCGAAGCACAGCTCGTCGCCGTCCGGAGACCAGTCGTAGTTGCCGCCGCCCAGGCTCCAGACCGGCGACTCGTGGTCGCCCGGAGTGACGTCCGAGATCTCTCCGGACTCCAGGTCGAGCACCAGCAGGTGGGTGCGCCGCCCGTCCCGCCAGCTCGTCCAGTGGCGGTACAGCAGGTGATCGGCGAGGTGGGCGTGCAGCGGTCCGCCCTCGATGTCCTCGAGCAGCGCCGCGTTCTTCTCGTCGTCGGCGCCGTGCTCGGGGAAGACCCGCGAGGTGAAGGCGATCCGCTTTCCGTCCGGCGACCAGCTGGGATCGCCGACCCCGGTGGAGATCGAGGTCAGGCGCTCGGCCTCGCCGCCGTCGACCGGCATCCTCCACAGCTGCGCGCCCTCCTCGCCGCGCGCCGCGACGAAGACCAGCGCGCCGCCGTCCGGAGACCAGCGCGGCGAGCCGTCCGCGGCCTCGGCGGTCGTCATCCGCCGCAGCTCCGAGCCGTCGCGCTCGGCGAGCCAGATGTCGGTGCTCGATTTCCCAGCGGCCAGCTCGTAGGAGGTCACGGTCAGCAGGATCCGATCCCCATCCGGGCTCCAGCGCGGCCCGCCCAGGCGCCGCAGCTCGTAGAGCGCCTCGATATCGAACGGCTCTCCGCCCGAGGTGCTATCGCCGCTCGCCCCCTCGGCCTCGAGCTCGACCGTCTCGCCCGAGGAGAAGCCGAACCTCTTTTCGATCACCTCGACCTTTCCGCTGAAAGCGGCGGTCTCCGCCCCGGCCGATCCGTCGTCCGCGTCCGCCGCGGATCCGGTCGCCGGAGCGGCGGCCGGGGCAGCGCCGCAGCCGACCAGCAGAAAAACAGCCGCAACCGCGCTCGAGCGAGAGAAAACCGTCATCTCCAACCTCCGTGGTGTCGTCCTGAGATTACCTCAGGGAGTTTGCCTCACGAGGGGGAAGCGGTCTACATGCAGTTGTTTTCCCAGCAGGGGGTCTCGCAGTCGCCGAACTCGGTGCAGTCGGTCAGATTCGTGCAGTTGCAGACGCAACCGAAGTAGCCGTCCTCGTCGGCGCACTCGGTGCCGTAGCCCGAATCGCCGATGAAGTGATCGTAGCACTCCTGCTGGTCGGTCCAGCCCCAGTTCGAGTCGCAAATGGCGAAGATCGTGTCGCAGACCTCCTCCACGGTGGCCGGTGTGCACCCGGCTCCGGTGTCGGTGTCGGAGTCCGCGTCGGTGTCGGAGTCCGCGTCGGTGTCGGAGTCCGAATCGGTATCGGCGTCGGTGTCCGCGTCGGCGGAGCCGTCGTCGTCCTCCTCCTCGTCCTTCTCGCCGCAGGCGGCCAGTCCTGCGGTCAGCATGATCGCGAGCGCGACAATCCAGAGCTTGCAACGAGCCATCTCGACCTCCCAGTGAAAAGTTTCACCATATGTGTACACGGTCCGGAAAAGCGGGCACAAGCATTTTTTGCCGCGCGGTGCGCGTCCCCCGGCGAGATCCGGGAGGATAAAGGGAAGCGCGAAGCGGACTCGGTGAGTTCGCGCAATGCGTGTCCGCCTCGCGCTTCCGGCAGGCGAGACGCCGGGAGGGGGAGACACCCGTACGTCTCAGGTAAAATATAATCCACATTATTGGCCGCGCAACATATCGAAGACGATTTTCATGTTTTGCCGGCCGGCGTGCTCGATCCCGGTGGTCAAGAGTCCGGCGTTCGAGGTATATCTGCGGTAGATGAGCGATCGTGAAAAGATCTCGAAAGAAGAGGAAAGCGGGCGGCTCGCGGCCTTCGTGCGCGAGCATCCCGATCCGGTGCTCGAGTGTGACCCCGAGGGCGCAACGCTGTACGCAAATCCGGCCGCCCGCGAGTTGCTGTGGCGCATCTCCTCCGACCTGGAGGACGTCCTGCCCGAGGATCACCGGGAGGTGATCTCCAGCTGCCTGGCCGCCGGAAAGTCGAGGATCTCGGAGCGCCTGGTCGACGGCCGGATGCTGCGCTGGCTCTACCACCCGCTCGACACGCCCGGGCGCGTTCACCTGTACGCCAGCGACATCACCGACCAGCACCGCGCCGAGCAGGAGCTCGCCCACGCCGCGCTGCACGACGGACTGACCGGGCTGCCCAACCGCGCGCTGCTGATCGATCGCATCGAGCGCGCTTTGGACGTGGCCCGCCGCCGCGACGACTTCTCCCTGGCGGTGATGCTGCTCGACCTGGACTACTTCGAAACGATTACGGAGAGCCTGGGAGGCTCGGTGGGCGACACGGTGCTCCAGCGGACCGCGCGCAGGCTCGTCGAGGAGCTGGACGAGGGCGACACCGTTGCGCACCTTGAAGGCGATCGGTTCGCCGCGCTCCTGATTGACGTGAAAACCGCCGCCAACGCCGCTCGGACCGCACAGGCCGCGCTGGACGCGGTCCGCCGGCCGCTGGAGATCGCGGACCGGAGCGTGGAGGTCACGGCCAGCGCCGGGGTGGCGCTCGGCCCGCGGGGCTCCAAGCGCGCGGAGGAGCTGCTGCGCGACGCGGACGCGGCGATGTACCGGGCCAAGGGACTGGGCAGATCCCGCTTCCAGCTGTTCGACATCGAGCTGCAGCGCCGCGCCGCGGAGGTCATCCGCGGGCAGTCGGAGCTGCGCCGTGCCCTGGAGCGCCGCGAGCTGGAGCTCCACTTCCAGCCGATCTTCTCGCTGGCCGATCGTTCGCTGGAGGGGTTCGAGGCGCTGGCGCGGTGGCAACACCCGCAACGCGGCCTGCTCGGACCTTCCGAGTTCATTCCGCTGGCCGAGGAGACCGGCATGATCGAGGTGCTGGGGGACTTCACCTTCTCGGCGGCGTGCGATCAAATCGTGGAGTGGGAGCGCGGCGGCCTGCCGCCAAAATCGGTCTCGGTCAACCTCTCGGACGCGCAGCTCGAGCAGGCCGACCTGCTCGAGAGCATTCGCCGCGCGGTCGCGGGCAGCGGCGCCGACATCTCACGGCTCTCGCTGGAGATCCCCGAAAGCGCCGTGAACGAGAACCCGGAGCAGAGCCGGAAGGTCGTGACGGCGCTCGAGCGGATGGGGATCGGAATCGTGCTGGACGACTTCGGCACCGGCTGTTCTTCGCTGAGACAGCTCGAGAGCTTTCCGTTCGATGTGGTCAAGCTAGATCGCTCGTTCGTGCGCAACCTGCCGGACGATCCGAGTGACGCGGCGATCGCCGCGGCCGTGATCGAGATGACTCATGCGCTGGGCCGCGCGGTGGTGGCGGAAGGCGTCGAGCGCGAACGACAGATCGATTTTCTGGTCGAGCGGGGTTGCGACCGGGTGCAGGGCTTCTACTTCGGCAGGCCGATGCCGCCGCGTCGCGCTGCGGAGTTGCTGGTCGAGGCGAAAAAGTGACGTGCGGCCGGGCAGGCTCCGCGTTGCCTTCTGTCGGTTGGAGACGGCGAGGCGCGATCGCCCCGCGGTTGGCTACCAGCTGCGGTTTCTGCGCTCCGAGCGAGGCCGGGCCTCGTTGACGGTCAGCGTGCGACCGCCGTGCTCGAAATCCGTCATCGCGTCGATCGCCTTCTTGGCCTCTTCGTCGTTCAACATCTCGACGAAACCGAAGCCTCGCGATCGTCCGCTCTCGCGATCGGTGATTACCTTGGCCGAATCGACAGCACCGTGGTCCTCGAAAAGAGACCTGAGCTCGTCGTCGTCGGTGTTGAATGGCAAATTTCCCACGTAGATTCTCATTTTCTCTTCCCTGCTCCTTGCCCGAGAAACCAAACCGATACGTACCAACGCTTACTCTCGGGCAAGTCCGCGACCGGTCCGGTCCCCCCTTTTCATTCGGCGGGGACGACAAGAACCTATCTTGGCCCTCGAAAAAACACAAGCTCCGAGACGCTCGCCGCGCCGCTCCGCTTTCCGTCCGAACTTCCCCCGCAAAGCACTTGTTCTTGGCAATGACTCTTCGCGCGCTGTGCCTGCTTTCAATCGCGGCGTTGTCGGCCGGCTGCTGGGACGACGCGTTCGAGTCCAAGCCGCTGGGCTCGCCGGACACGGCCGAGCTGATCGACGCCTCTTTGGACGCGGATGCAGATTCCGACTCCGATTCGGATTCGGCTTCGGACGCCGACACGGAAACCGAGCCGCCCTGGGACACCGACTACGACGCCTTCGGCGGCAACGACGCCTTTCTCGCCCGGTTCGAAGCGGACGGATCGCTGGAGTGGGCGGTACGCGCCGACGGCGGGGAGTTCGGATCGACGGGCGTGGACGTCGTCGCTCTGCCCGACGACACGATCGGGGTCGTGGGGATCTTCGGCGAGACGCTCGTGCTGGATCCCGGACAGCAGGGAGAAACCGTCCTGGAGGCCGAGGACGAGCGCGACCTGTTCCTGGCGAGGTTCGATGCCGGCGGCGGACTGCTGCGGGCCAGGCGGGACGGGAGCGGAAAGGTCGTGCCCTGGAGGGCCGCCGCGACCGACGAAGGCGGGCTGCTCGTCTGCGGCTGGTTCGAGGGAGATGCCGCGCTGGGAAACGGCGACGAGAACGCGACGGAGCTGAGCGCCGCGGGCGGCAGGGACGCTCTGCTGGCGCGCTACGACGCCGACGACCGGCTGCTGTGGGCCGTCCGCGCCGGCGGCTCGACTCACGACGTCGCCACCTCGGTTGCGCCGCTCGCCGGGGGCGGCTCCTACCTCGCGGGCGGGTTCGGCGACGAGGCGACCTTTGGGCCGGGCACGCCAAACGAGACGACGATCCAGGCCGCGGGTCAGGCCGACGCCTTCCTGGCCAGGTACGACGCCGACGGCGCGCCGGTCTGGATCGCCCGGGTGGAGTGCTCCGAGGAACGCTGCGCGGCACGCGACGTGGCGCGCGGAGCCGACGGCGGAGCGATCGTGGCCGGCCGTTTCTCCGGCACCGCGCTGCTCGATCCGGGAGGTCCGCAGGAGACCTCTCTCGAATGCCCGGCCGCGAGCGGGATCTTCCTCGCCTCGTGGTCGGAGGCGGGATCGCTGCTGTGGGCGCGCGCGATCACCGGCCAGAGCGGTGACGCGGCCTGTTTCGATTGCGACCTGGATCTGGCCGTGCGGGCGGACGGCTCGATCCTGCTGGCCGGCGTGCTGGTCGGCGCGGCCTGCTTCGGCGAGGGGCCGAACAGCGAGCTCGAGGCCGAGGACCCCTGGTCCTGGGGCGGAGACATCTTTCTGGCGAGCTACGGCGCCTCGGGATCGCTCCAGTGGGTAGTTCGCGCCGGGGGAACGGCTCGCGAGGCGGCCCATGCCGTGGTGGCTCACCAGGACGGCTCGGCCGCGGTGACCGGCTGTTTCTCGGGATGGTCCACCTTCGGCCCCGGGGAGACCGGAGAGACCAACCTGTCGACCGGCGGGACGACCGGTGACAACGACATCTTCGCGGCCCGCTGGTCCGCGGGCGGCGAGCTGGCGTGGGCCGTCTCGGCCGGCGGCTTCGAGCACGCCGAGCGCGGCCTCGGGGCCGCGGCTCTCGAGAGCGGATCCACGGCGGTCACCGGCTTTTTCGGTTACCCGGCGGTGTTCGGGGCCGGAGAGGAGAACCAGACGATCCTGGAGCCGTGATGGTTTCGAAGACAATCCGGCCGGAACCGTGTACAGTCGGGGGTCGCCTGCGGTACAAGGAAGCGGTTCGAAGAAAAAAGGGAGGAAGAGATGAACGCCCGAATCAGGTTGACGATTTCGCTGGTCGCCTGCGCGTTGCTGATCGCGGCGGCCGGCTGCGACACTCCGCCGAACGAATGGGAGTGGAGCGCTCCCGGCGAGGGGAACGGCTCGGCGGACGGCGACACTGACGGAGACGCGGACGCCGACTCGGATGCGGACGCCGACTCGGATGCGGACGCCGACGCCGACTCGGATGCCGACGGCGACAGCGACGAATGCACCGCGACCTACGAGATGATGGGATACGCCGTCGATCTGCCCGGCACCTGCCACCCGCAGGGGACCGACTGCGAGGGAGGGGTCGCCGAGACGGATCCGCAGGGAACGTGCGGGGGAGGTCAGATCTGCTGCATCAACACCGACGTCTGCGAAACGATGGAGGCCCCGGTCGAGCTCTCCTGCCAGGCCCAGCAGTGCCAGACGGGCATGCAGGTCGGCTGCCCCGACCACGGCTGGTGCTGCGCGAGCTGGTGATTCGCGTCTGTCCGCCGCACGGGCGGAGCTAGATCGCTCACCCGCCGCTCCAGCCGCAGCTCCCTCCGCTCGAGGCATGTCCGGATCCGCCACCCGAAGCGCCCACCGCGAAACCGGACAGCAGCTTGCGGGCCGGCTCGCCGCATTCGGGGCAGCTGACCTCGTCCTCGCTGGAAGCGCTGCGAATCAGCTCGAAGGATTGCTCGCAGTTTTCGCAGAAATATTCGTAAAGGGGCATCAGGCGTTCTCCTGTTCGGCGTTCTCCTGTTCGAGGAGGTCGTTTTCGATGATATCCTCGTAGTAGTGCTGGCCTCGGATACCGACGACCCGCTCCACGACGGCGCCGTTTTTGAAAAAGAGCATCGTCGGCGTGCCGCGCACGCGGAGCTTGGCCGCCGACTTGGGGCCCGACCCGACGTTGAGCTGGCCGACCTTGACTCGACCCTCGTACTTGCAGGCCAGGCGCTTGACCGTGGGTACCAGCTGCATGCACGGCTGACAACTGTTGGACCACACGTCGACCATCACCGGAACCTTCGACTGGCGGACTTCCTTTTTGAAATTGACGTCGTCCAGAGCGATCGGCTCCTTCTCGCAGGCGCCGTCGAAACCCAGCCAGCTCAAAAGACCCATCCGCGTCCTCCTTGCGCTTCTCTCCACGGCTCCCGCCTCGCGAGAGCCTGACGAAAGTATACATGCGGGCCGTCGTTTGCAAAGTAAACCCCCCTGCTGACGGAAACCCCCGATCGAGCCCACGTGCTCGCTCGGCTCCCGTAAACGCCCATTGGATTTTCGCAAACAGCCGCCGGCCGGACGAGTCGTGCCTGCCGACCCCGAGCTCGACCGGGCAGCCGGGCTCCGGGTCGTCGAGCCAGCCCAAGCGCACCTGCCCGCCGCCGAGAAAATCGACCGCCGCCTGTTCAGTGTGTCAGGGACCCTGAACACAAGGTACATCGCTGGTCTCCAGCCGCCGTGAGATGGGCCACTGCGGTGGCCCGGCAGGACGTCACCAGCCACTGAAGGGCCAGAAAGCCGGCGAATACAATTTGCAATAGCAGCCTTCTAGCCAAATTATATTCGTTCCATGGAGGTGAAAAAACACATATCAGCCGGGCTCTGCACTGGCTGATTGTCCCCGCCAGAGGCTCCGTTCGGACGAAAGGACGCCCGAAATGGTCCGTTTTGAGGCCTCTGCGCGCCCAGGATCGATTTTTACTGCGTTTTCAGGCATTTTTCGGTCAGAACAGGCCGTCGAGGAACCCGTCCGGCGCATCATTCCCGGTGGTGAGCCTTCCCGCTGGCTCGGGTTGGTGACCGAATAAAATTAGCTTTAAATACGTAATTGGCTAATTTAATACTATTGCCGAGCGCACCGTGGCAGACTTCCAACAGCGGTGTGGATGATCCAGAAGGCTTCCATCCCGCTGAACTCGCCTCTCTTGGTAGATGAACGGGCTGCCGTCGGCGTACCAGTACTGGTTCTCCATGCCCCACGATTTCAGGTCACGCCGCATCAGCTCCCCGGTTGCGTCCAGGGAGAAAAGCGGAGAAAACGCCGTTACGCAATTGGCACCGGCCACCTGGCGAATCGTGCCGAGGCTCTCCGTCTCCCAGCGACAGGGTCGTTTCTCGATGTCTCCTCGGTCAGTGGGCCGGGTTCTCATCTGCAGCTCTCTGCCGAGGTTGTGGGCCATCATCCCGGCGAGGGTGAAGACCTGGTTTCCTACCTTTCGAGCTGCAAGGAGAGGTCGCCGTCGATGCGTCGCCAGCGACGATGGGCTTCGATGAGTTTCTCGGGCAGCAAAAAGCGCTCGAACGGCAGCGAGCAGGTGAGCTGCTCGGCGAACCCGTCGAGCACATTGATCTCGCGAAGACTCCAGACGCTTTCTTCGTCGAGAGAAGCGAAGGTACGGAGCGCTCCGGGCCAGGGCGTCATTGACAGGTGCCGCCCGACTGTCGGATTCTGTGCTCGACCTTGAGCGATGGAAGAGCCCGTGATGAACACCAGCGCGCAGCGCCTTTTTCTCTGCCTGACCGCCGCCCTGGCGGCCGCGGCCTGCGGAGCCTCGACGCCGGAAGCGCCGGCCGCGGCCGGGGACCGGATCGACGCCGGCGCAGCTCGGACCGAGCCGGACGCCGCTTGCGATTCCGGAGTCGAAGCTCCCGCGCCCGACGCCGGCCCCGTACAGGCACGGATCGACAGCGAGGACGAGCCCGCTTTCGAGGCCCGCTGCGATCCCTTCTGCGAGGCGTTTCGCCCGGAGCTGCGCGAGAAGCCGGCGCGGGCCGGGCGATCGGTCCGCTGCGGCCGGATCGACCAGCTGGTCTACTACCGCTGGAAGGCGGCGAGCCGTTGCCGCGACGCGGTCCGCGTCGAGTTGCACAAGTCCGGGCGCGTCACCGTCGACCGCGCGGTGCCTCCGGCTTCCGGCCGGGAGGTCTGCCCGCCGCTGCGCGAATTCTCGCTCGAAATAGCCGCGTCCGAGGCCACCTCGCTGATCCAGCTCGTCTGCCGGGCGTTCGAGCGGGAGTACTCGACCGAGGTCGGGATCGGCTGTCCGGCCGGCTCGCGGCTGTTCGAGTTCTTCGACGCGAGGCGCAAGATCGCCCGCACCGAGGCGCTGCCGTGCGAAAGCGAGCTGCTGCTCGAGCCGGCGCGCGCGCTGGACGAGATGGCCGCTCGCGCCGAGCAAAGCGACGAAAGGGAAGGGAAATGAGGGCTTTTGTCGTCTATACGACGGCTGCGCTGGCGCTGGTCTGCTGCCGAGAGCCGGAGTCGAGCGGGGGCGGCGTGCCGCGGCCGGAGTCGCCCGCCGCCGAGGGGGAAGGCGCGGAGAAGAGAGCGGCGGCGGAGCCCTGCCGTCCCGGGATCGCCGCGCCGCCTCCGAGCGGCGAGGGAATGTGGCCCTGGACCTCTCTCGACGAGCTGGACGAGGAGAAGCTCCGCCGCCGCGGCCTCGAGATCGCGCTCGAGGATCTCTGGAGCGAGGGCTCGGGCGGCCTGCTGCGCGCCGCCGTGGGGTTGCGCGGCTGCTCGGCCTCCTTCGTCTCCGCCGCGGGGCTGATGATCACCAACCACCACTGCGCCTTTTCGGCGATCCAGCGCAACTCCAGCGAGGAGCGCAACCTGCTCAGCGACGGATTCACCGCCGCTTCCCGCGAGGACGAGCTGGACGGCAAGGGCCTGCGCGCCTATGTCTTCGCGCGCCAGAGCGACGTCACCGAACAGGTGCTGGAAGGCCTCGGCGAGGACGCCGGCGACCTGGAGCGCGGCGAGCACATCGAGCGCCGCGAGAAGGAGCTGGTCGCCGAGTGCGAGGCTCGGGGCAACGCGCGCTGCCGGGTGACGCGCAACAACGACGGGCTGAGCTTCACCTTGCTGGAGTACGCCGAGATCCCGGACGTGCGGCTGGTGGCGGCCCCACCGCGCGCGCTGGGCGAGTACGGCGGCGAGATCGACAACTGGCACTGGCCGCGACACACGATGGACTTCGCCCTCCTGCGCGCCTACACAGGGCCGGATGGCAAGCCCGCCGAGCACGATCCCGACAATGTTCCCTACCGTCCCGAGCGGCACTTCCGGGTTGGCGCCGGCGGCGTGGATCCCGGCGAGCTGGTGATGGTCGCCGGCACGCCCTACAGCACGGCCCGCTACCGCACGGCCGCCGAGGTGCGCAGGGACGCCGAGTGGTACTATCCCCTGCGCGTCAGCCTCTTCTCCGAGTGGCTGGCCGTGCTGGAGCGCGCCTGCGAGGAGATTCCGGATTCCTGCCTGCGCACCGCCAGCACGACCAAGAGCCTCGACAACGCGCTGACCAACGCGCGGGGAATGATCGAGGGGCTCGAGCGACGCGGCGTGCTGGAGGGCAAGCGCGAGCTGGAAAAGCGCTGGCAAAAATGGATAGCGGCCGATCCCTCGCGCGAGAAGTGGGCCGGCGCCCTCGACGCTCTTTCCGACTACGTGCAAGAGTCGGCCGCGGGACGCGAGCGCGACTTCTTGCTGCGCTACCTGCTCAGGGGCGCCAAGCTGCTCGGCCTGGCCCGCACGATCACCAAGTGGTCCTCCGAGCAGACCAAGCCGGACGAGGAGCGCGAGCCCGGTTTTCAGGATCGCGACCGCGAGCGGATCCTCTCCGACCTGCGCAACGCCCAGGCCGGGCTGCACGCCGAGGCGGATCGGCGCGTGATGCGGATATTCATCGAGCGCTTCGCCGAGCTAGAGCCCGAGCAGCGGCCGCGGGCGCTCGATCGCGCGCTGGGGGGCGACTGGCGCCAGCCAAGCGCCGAGCAGCTGACCGACAAGCTCTACGCCGCGACCGATCTCGACGAGCAGTCGCGGCGCCTGGAGCTGTTCGGCGCCGAGCTCGAACAGCTGCGCGCGAGCGACGACGCGATGATCGAGCTGGCCCTCGAGCTGGGGCCCGAGCTCGACGCGCGCCAGACCCGCGTCAAGGAGCGCGAAGGCGCGCTGTCGCGGCTGAGGCCGCCGTGGGTCGAGTCGCTGATCGAGATGCTGGGAGGGTCGTTCTACCCGGACGCCAACGCCGGCCCGCGCGTCAGCTTCGCCACGGTCGCCGGCTACTCCCCGCGCGACGGCGTCTGGCACCTGCCCCGGACGACCCTCTCGGGGCTGGCGGCCAAGCACACCGGTGAAAAACCGTTCGATGCCCCCGAGGAGGTGCTGCGCGCGATCGAAAACGGCGAGACCGGCCGCTGGGCCGATCCGCAGCTCGACGACGTGCCGGTCTGCTTCCTGTCCAACGCGGACACCACCGGCGGCAACTCGGGCAGCCCGGCGCTGGACGGCCGCGGTCGACTGGTGGGAATCAACTTCGATCGGGTCTACGCCAACATCGCCGGCGACTACGGGTACGACCCGGAACTGTCGCGTAACATCATGGTCGAGATCCGCTCCGTGCTCTGGTACCTCGACCGGGTGGCCGGCGCCGCCCATCTGCTGCGCGAGCTGGAAACGCCCTCGGACGAAACGCTCGAATCGAAGAGCCCATTTGGCCGTCGATCGGAATAGGCTTGGCGCTTTGCTGCAAAAGGAGGAACGCCAAATGACATTCGGAACAAAGAGCATCTTCACCGTGCTTCTCGCCGGCGCGATGCTGGTTTTTTCAGTGGCGTGCGGAGACGACGGCGGCGGCGGCGGGACCGACGCGGACACCGACGCGGACACTGACAGCGACTCCGACGCCGACTCGGACTCTGACTCCGATTCCGACGCGGACTCGGATTCCGACACGGACACTGGCACCGGCGAGGCCTGCGAGCCGGTGACCTGCGAGACGATCCACGACGGGTTCAACTGCGACTACGAGGTGGACGGGCTGCCGCGCGATTTCTATCTCTCGCTGCCGGACGGCGCGGAGGAGGGCGGGCCCTGGCCGGTGGTCTTCGGCTGGCACGGCCTGGGCGACACGGCCGACAACTTCCAGGGGTTGCTCGGCGGGCTGGTCGACAACGAGGAGATGCCGTTCATCGCGGTCACGCCCGAGGATTCCGATTACACGATGTCGATTCCGATGGTCGGCGATCTGCAGATGGACTGGGAGGTCTTCCAGGTCACGGAGAGCAACCGCGAGGTGGCGCTCTTCGACAGCCTGCTGGCCTGCCTCGACGAGCGCTTCGGGGTGGACCAGGATCACGTCCACTCGATGGGCTTCTCGATCGGATCGATCCTGACCGACATGCTGGCCACGGTGCGCGGCGAGCAGCTGGCCTCGGTCGCCACCTACTCCGGCATCTACTGGAGCAACCCCGACAACGTGGGTCAGCTGCTGGGAATGGCGGTCGACTGGCCGGAGTACGCGGTGGAGAACCAGTACGCGCAGCTGTTCCTGCACGGCGGCGAGAACGACCTGTACGACATGTCCGTCGTCCAGCTCCATTTCGACCAGGCCGCGCAGAACGACTCGACGATGCTGCGCGGGCTGGGACACGACACGATCGTCTGCGACCACGGGCTGGGCCACACCGTGCCGTCCGACATGTACGCCGACAAGCTGATCGACTTCTTCGCCGCCCACCCGCTGGGCACCGCGGACTCGCCGTACGCGACGGACGGGCTCCCCTCGGACTGGGCCGACTACTGCGAGCTGCTGCCCAAGACGACCGAGTAGGAGTTGCCTGCCGGCCCCGGCGACATTATACCTTTGCCTGATTCGAAGGAGACCAAGACCGGCATCGCGCCGGAATCGACGAGGAGGTCGACGATGATTCGCTTTGCAACGATACGAAACACGATCATCGCCGTGCTCGCGCTGGCCCTGGCGGCCTGCGGGGGCGAGCAGAAGAAGCCGGCCGACGACGAGAAGGCGGCGGGCGAAGAGGAGCCAGGCGAGGAGGAGGCCGCGGGCGAGGAGGAGCCAGGCGAGAAGGAGGCCGCTCCGGCGGCGGTGCCGGGTCGGACCCTGCTGGTCACCGAGTCGCAGTTCAAGGCCAACGAGGAGGGCAAGTACACCGTGCCCGAGGCCGCGGTGATGCTGCTGCTCGAGCCGGCGGCCGGCGAGTGGGAGGCCACGCGCATCGAGGACACCGAGTCCAACGTCTTTCACAAGGCGCTGCCCTACGGCGACGAGGGAATCCTGACCCTCGGCGCCGAGGAGGCGCTGCTCAAGCTGTGGACCGAGAGCGACGGAGACTGGAAGTCCGAGACGCTCTGGCATCCCGATTTCGGCGGAGAGCACAACCGCCTGCGCGACTTCGAGATCGCCGATCTGGACGGCGACGGCACGGACGATCTGGCGATCGCCACCCACGACCAGGGAGTGGTCGCGGTCGTCTGGCGTCGCGGCGAGAAGTGGGAGCCCCAGGAGATCGCCCGCGAGAAGGACACCTTCGTCCACGAGATCGAGATCGGGGACCTGGACGGCGACGGCAAGCTGGAGATCTACGCCACGCCCAGCCAGCCCAACACGGCCTCGGGAGTGGACCAGGGCGGCAAGGTGCTGCGCTTCGAGTGGAACGGAAAGGGCTTCGACGAGGACGAGGTGGTCTCGCTCGACAAGCGGCACATCAAGGAGATCCTGGTCGCCGACGTGGAAGGCGACGGCACGCAGGAGCTCTACGCCGCGGTCGAGGCCGAGATGGGCGAGGGCGGCAAGATCGTCGCCCCGGTGGAGATCAGGCGCTACGACTGGAAGGACGGCGAGCTCACCTTTTCCAGGGTGACGGGGATCACCGATCGCTTCTGCCGCTTCCTGGTCGCCGGCGACGTGGACGGCGACGGGGCGGACGAGCTGATCGCCACGGCGTTCTCGGCCGGGGTGTGGGTGATCGAAAAGCAGGGCGACGCCTGGAAGTCGAAGTGCATCGACGCCGACTCCGGCGGCTTCGAGCACGCCTCCTACCTGGCCGACATCGACGGCGACGGGACGCCCGAGCTGTACGTGGCCGACGACAACGGCGGCGTGATCCGCCGCTACGTCCACGCGGGCGGCAAGTACGCCGGCGAGGTGATCCACCGCCGCGACATCCCGGCCAGCGCGATGGTCTGGAACATCACCGTCGCCGATCTGTAAAAATAACCTTTCTTTGGGGGTAAACGGATCAGGGCGTAATCGTTGGGGTTTTCAAAAAAATGCAACCGGCGGGGCCCAGCGGCCGATATCTACTGTGAGCAGCGCCGAAATGGGACGGCGCGCCGCAAGCCGGGAGGACCGCGATGAGATTCTGGAGCCCCGACAAAGCATACTTCGTCACCAACCGCTGCGAGCAGGAGCGCCTCTTCCTGCTACCCAGACCAAAAGTTCTGCAGCTGATCGGCGCCTGGCTGGCCAAGAGCCTCGAGGAGCACGGCGACGGGATCGAGCTTTTCGCCTTCATCTTTTTGTCCAACCACTTCCACCTGCTGCTGCGCGACACCAAGGGCCAGCTGGCCGAGTTCATGTACTACTTCCAGCTCAACCTGGCCAAGTCGGTCAACGAGCTGCTGGGCCGCAGCGGCCACTTCTTCGCCCGAAAGTACGACGCGGCGCCGGTGCTGACCGACGAGGACTTCGAGAATCGCTGGGCCTACATCGCGACCAACGCGGTCAAGGCCGGCCTGGTGGAGCGCGCTTCGTCGGGGCCGTTCCTCTCCTCGCTCGGGATGGCGCTCGACGGCCGGCCGCGGTCTTTCGAGTGGACGGACCGCACCGCGCTTCACAACAAGAGCCGTCGGGGCCAGCGGGTTAGTCGCGACGAGGTGACGCGGAGGTACTCGCTCGAGCTGTCGGTGCCGCCGCAGTGGCGAAAGCTGGGCAAGCGAGCGAGGCGCGCCAGAATCAAGGGCCTGGTCAGGGCCAACGAGGTACGCTACGGCCGCGAGCGTCGCGCCGAGGGCCGGAGCGTTCTGGGAGCGCGGCGAGTGTTGGAGCAGTCGCCGTTCATGCGCCCGCGCAATCCGTCTCGCAGCCCGCGGGTCAAGGTGTTCTGCCG
>JAWOBP010000020.1:0-7058 GCA_046484285.1 Polyangia bacterium | reverse complement strand
CCGTAGGAATTCCGCGGGGGCCGGCTGGAGTGCGCCGACGGTCTCTGCCTGCCGATGACACGCGGTAGACATATCGGTTTCCACTTGGCAGACTTCCCGCTCGCAGCTCGAGGGCCGGAATGAAGCCGAAGATGAAGCTGACCAAGAAACGTTTGCTGATCGCCGCCGCCGCGCTTCAGCGTGTCTGATACTTCAGTTCAAGGGAGCGAATCGAGCGATGCGCGTTCCTCGCATGTCTTTGGACCCGGCGGCCCGGGCCAACCGCGCACATGACGTGAATCATAGGCGCGGGCGCGCCGAGCATTATGGTGGAGATTCGCCGCCGGCGATGCGCGGCGCGCGGTAGGTCCGGCCCCCCGGGCCGGTTTGAAACCAGGAGGTAGTCCGTGAAAATCCTCGTTCCGGTCAAAAGGGTCGCGGACCCGGACAACGCAAACAAGGTCAAGATCAGCTCGGACGGCCAGCACGTGACCTCCGAGGGCCTGGAGTGGAAGCCCAACCCGTTCGACGAGTACGCGGTCGAGGCGGCGCTCCGGCTCGCCGAGGACGCCGGCAGTGGCAAGCCGCGCGGCGAGGTGGTGGTCGCCACGATCGGCCCCGACGACACCACCCAGCAGCTGCGCCAGTGCCTGGCGATGGGCGCGGGGCGCGGAATCCTGGTCTCGGGCGACGACGAGCGGCTCGACGCCACGATCGTGGCGCGCACGCTCGCAAAGCTGGTCGAGAAGGAGGAGCCCGACCTGGTGCTGATGGGCAAGCAGGCCGTCGACGGCGACTCCAACCAGGCGGGACAGATGCTCGCCGAGATCCTGGGCTGGCCCCAGGCGACCTTCGCCGGGCAAATCGAGACGCCCGAGGACTTCTCGTCGGCGACCGTCACCCGCGAGGTGGACGGCGGCGCCGCCACGCTCGAGGTCGGCCTCCCGGCGGTGATCACGGTCGATCTGCGAATCGTGCTGCCCGAAGGGGTCAAGAACAACGTCAGCCCGCCGGACAAGCCGTACCAGGAGGGTCCGCGCTACGCCTCGCTGCGCGGGATCATGAAAGCCAAGAAGAAACCGATCGACAGGCTGTCGCTCGACGAGCTCGGCGTCGACCAGACGCTGCGCGTGCGCAGCCTGAGCTTCGCCCAGCCGCCGGCGCGGCAGGCGGGCGTGATCCTGGAGACCGTCGAGGAGCTCGTCCAGAAGCTCAAGGACGAGGCCAAGGTCCTGTAAGCAAGGAGGATGATCATGGGTAACGTTCTCGCAGTGGCGCAGATCCTCGATGGCGAGGTCAAGAAGGCCACTCACTCGACCGTGGCCTGCGCAGCGGAGATCGCCTCCTCGCTGGGCGGCTCCTACAGCGTGCTGGCGCTGGGTGACGACCTGGGCAACGCGGCGAAGGACCTGCAGTCGCTGGGCGCTGAGAAGGTGCTGCTGGCCGAGGCGGCCGGTCTGGACAACGCCGTGGCCGAGCAGTGGACGCCGATTATCGAAAAGGCGATGCGCGACGGCGGCTTCCAGGTGCTGGTGGGTCCGGCCTCCAGCACCTGCAAGGATGTCTTCCCCCGTGTGGCCTATCGGCTGGAGGCCGGGATGGCCAGCGAGGTGGTGGCGCTCTCGTCCGAAGGCGGCTCGTTGCGCTACGTGCGCCCGATGTTCGCCGGCAACGTGAACGGCACGATCGAGGTGACCACCGAGATCCAGGTGCTGACGATCCGGCCCTCCGAGTTCGACCCGGTGGAGCCGGGCGACGGGCAGAGCCCGAGCGAGAAGATCGAGGTGCCGCCGCCCCTGGAGGCCGGGCAGCGCGTGAAGTTCGTCAAGCTCGAGAAGGCCGAGTCGGCGCGCCCCGATCTCTCCGAGGCCGGTGTCGTCGTCTCGGGTGGACGCGGGCTCAAGTCCAAGGAGAACTTCGAGCTGGTCGAGAATCTCGCCGATCTGTTCGGCGGCGCGGTGGGCGCGACGCGCGCCGCGGTCGACGCCGGCCTCATCCACAACGAGTTCCAGGTGGGGCAGACCGGCAAGATCGTGGCGCCGGATCTCTACTTCGGAATCGGCCTATCCGGCGCGTTGCAGCACGTCGCCGGGATGAAGTCCTCCAAGGTCGTGGTAGCGATCAACAAAGACGAGGAGGCCCCGATCTTCCAGGTCTCCGACTACGGCCTGGTCGCCGACCTGTTCAAGGTCGTTCCCGACCTGATCGAGCAGATCAAGAAGGTGGCCAAGTAGACCCCGCTCGTTCTTTCCGGCCGTTTTCCGAAAGCGCGCTTTTTGCATCTGTTTCCCTTGGAAGCGCTGCTATGATTCGCAAAGTGGTCTCGGTTGCTCGCCTGAGCTACCGTGAGTAGGATTATTGAGTCGATTGTCGCCGAGGAGCAAGAATGCCCGATACCCTCGAACAGGCCATCACGAGATTGCGTAGAAACCCGCGGAATCGCAAGATCCGACGCTGATCTGGTGATCGCCACGTCCGCAATCGTCGCCAATGCCGTGCTGGTAACCAACGACAATTCTCTACTCGATGAAACGATCCCGAATCTGGTTGCACGGGACTGGATATCGCCCCCAAAGCGGGGTTGAACCACGCCGGCGCTTTTTTTCGCGGCGCCTCGGGCGAAAATGTGTTTCAATTCTGTCTTGGTCGCGCCATGGCGCGCGGCTCGAGGGGAGGGACGACGATGAGATTTCTTGTTCGAATTCTACTGGTCTCGGCTCTGGCCAGCACGGCGGTCGGCTGGAGCGCCGGCTGTGATCACGCCTCCGGCCGCGGCGGGGGCGACGCGGATACGGACAGCGACGCGGATACGGACAGCGACGCGGACACGGACAGCGATACCGACAGCGACTCGGACACCGATGCCGACAGCGACTCGGACACGGACACCGATAGCGACTCGGACACGGACACCGACACCGACACGGACACCGACATCGACTACGGCGAGATCTGGGGCTACGCCCTGATCGAGGGCACCACCGCCGAGAGCGGAATCGAGGTCGAGGCCCAGGACAGCATGATGGACTTCTTCGGCCCGGCGTTCACCGACGACTCGGGCTACTACCTGATCGAGGAGGTGCCGCCCGGAACCTACCTGGTGCAGGCCCACAGCTCGGACTACATGTACTACGGCGATCTGAGCGGCGTGCAGGTCGACCCGGGCGGATCGGTCCGGGCCGACGTCGACCTGTGGGAGGAGAGCGTGGACGCCCCCTACATCTACCTCTACCCCGAGCAGGCCTGCCAGGTGGAGGTCTCGCTCGACCCCCAGGCCGGCGAGATCATCGACTCGTACCCGGAGTACGCGGGCGGCTGGAGCGTCTGGGCCGAGCCGTCCGGGCTGCTGGACGGCGAGCACGACTACCTGTTCTACGAGCACAGCGTGCCGTGGGTCTTCCAGCAGTCGGCCGGCTTTGCCGTGCCCGCCGACCAGGTCATGGCCTGGTTCGAGACAGAGCTGCCCGAGCTGGGTCTCAGCGCGGCCGAGACCTCGGATTTCAGCGACTACTGGTCCGTGCACCTGCCGTACGCGCCCTGTTACCACGTCTTCCCGCAGCCGGCCGAGATCGTAAACGACGTGATCGGGCTCGATATCCAACCCGTCCCGGACAGCCTGCTGAGGCTGTGGCTGGTGATCGAGGGCGCCGCTTCCTGCGCCCAGCTCGATCCTTTTCCGATCCAGGCTTTCGAGCGCGACGGCATGACCGCGGTCGAGTGGGGCGTGGTGCTGGACAGCGACAGCTTCTGAGCCGATGAGCGACAAGCGACCAATCCGCGACTTCGTCGACGAGCAGTTCCGCCACTTCAACGCGCGCGAGACCCGCGACGCGGCGCGGGCATACATCGAGCACGTGGACGGCGGCGGCCCGATGCTGGTCTCGCTGGCCGGGGCGATGAGCACCGCCGAGATCGGGATCGGGCTGGCGCGCATGATCCGCGCCGGCAAGGTGCACGCAATCAGCTGCACCGCGGCCAACCTCGAGGAGGACGTCTTCAACCTGCTGGCCCACGACGAGTACGAGATGCTGCCGCGCTACCGCGACCTCTCGCCCGGGGACGAGCGCGAGCTGCGCGAGCGCGGGCTGAACCGCGTGACCGACACCGCGATCCCCGAGAGCGTCTTCAGGTTGATCGAGGAGGAGTTCGTCGGCGAGTGCCGGCGCGCGGCCGAGCGCGGCGAGCGGCTCTTCCCCTGGGAGGTGCACCGCCGCATCCTGCTCGACGGACGATTGGAGAAGCACTACCAGGCGCCGCCCCAGCACTCCTGGCTGCTGGCCGCCTGCGAGCTGGATCTGCCGGTCTACTCGCCCGGCTTCGAGGACTCCACGCTGGGCAACATCTTCGCCGCGCGCGCGATCCAGGGCGAGCTGCCCGACCACCTGGCGATCAGGACCGGCACCGAGCAGATGGAGCACCTGGTCGGCTGGTACCGCCGGCGCGACGAGGAGTCCCCGCGCGCTCCGGGCTTCTTTCAGATCGGGGGTGGGATCGCCGGCGACTTCGCGATCTGCGCCGTGCCGCTGATCGTGCAGGACCTGCGGCTCGATCACCGCCTCTGGGGCTACTTCTGCCAGATCTCGGACTCCACCACCTCGTACGGCTCCTACTCGGGCGCCGTGCCCAACGAGAAGATCACCTGGTTCAAGCTGGACGAGCAGACGCCGCGCTTCGTCGTCGAGTCCGACGCCTCGATCGTGGCGCCGCTGATCTTCGCCTACGTGCTCGGCGAGTAGATGCGCCTGCCCGGCCCGATCGTCACCGGTACGCTGCTCGGCAGGCGCAAGCGCTTTTTCGCCGACGTGAGCCTCGACTCGGGCGAGCGGATCGTGGCCCACGTGCCCAACACCGGCTCGATGAGGGGCGCCTCCGAGCCGGGCAGCCCGGTCGCGCTCTCGCATCGCCCCGAGCCCGGCCGCAAGCTGCACTGGACGCTGGAGCTGGTGCGCTCCGGCGACTGCTGGGTCGGCGTCGACACCGCGCTGACCAACCGGATCGCCGAGGAGGCGATTCGCGCCGGGCGGATCGGCCCGCTGCGCAGCTGGAGCTCGCTGCGGCGCGAGGTGCGCTACGGCGAGCGCTCGCGGGTCGACCTGCTGCTCGAGGGGAAGAAGGGCCGCTGCTTCGTGGAGGTCAAGAACGTCAGCTACCGCGGAGGACGCCGCGCGCTGTTCCCGGACGCGGTCACCGAGCGCGGCGCGCGCCACCTGCGCGAGCTGGAGATGATGGTGCGCGAGGGTCACCGCGCCGTGATCTTCTTCCTGGTCAACCGCGACGACTGCGGCTCGTTCGGCCCGGCGCGCGAGATCGATCCGGCCTGGGGAGAGGCGCTCGACAGGGCCGTGGCCGCCGGCGTGGAGCCGCTCGCCTACCGCGCCCGCAACACGCTCGAGACGAGCCAGATCGACAAGAAGCTGAAAGTTGTGCTGTAGAGCGCGGCTTTCTTGCACGAGCGAGAGGTAGCACATCAAGTCGAGACATCGTTCGTGTTTCGACCGCGCGGCTACGCGCTGACCAGGCGTCCCAAGGGGATGCCCATCGCTTCGGCGATGCGCAGAAGGGTTGGCGGGGTAGGTGTGTGCTTGCCCGATTCGAGACGGTTGTAGTTCGATGGCGCCATTCCGATACGCTTTGCCATCACCCGCTGAGTCAGGTTGTGTCCCTCGCGGTATGCCTTCAGCCGCTCAGCGACGCGAACGGCGAGGTCGTCGCTGACGCCGTTCGCCGGTTCACCGGTCGAGCGACCCGCAGCGATTTCGATCACGGCGTCCGCCCCGCAATCGGTGATCGTACCATCTTCGCGCACGAATAGAATCCCGCTTCCGAGCTCGGCTGGTGCTGCGAATACGATGGGGGGGGGGCGGTTCGGGATTCCTAGTGCCTCGTCAACCCCACAATGTCAGGTCGGGCCGGCCCTCATCGACGATCCCTGCGTCACTCCTCCTCGAATTGGCACCGCCACGTCGAGAAGGAGTGACGCCGGGATACGCAGGCAGGGGCCGCTCTCACCCGAACGGGAGAGGTTGACTCGGCACTAGCCCCAATGCCGGTCACTTAAGCGAGCTTTCTTGGTGATCGCCCGTGGTTGAGTTCGCTCGGCCTGGATTTCGTTTGTATCCACTCATCTTGATTTTGACGTGTCTTGGGTAACGCCGGTCCAGTCGTCGCTCAGGCAGGACGAGGACGGCGAGCATTTCTCGGAGCATCTGCAGCTCGGTTTTCATCGTCCCGGCGGGAGCGTGCCAGGCATTCATGGTGCAGAAGGTACGGATGAGATGCAGGGCGTTTTTGAAGCTGATGCGGGTCGGCGGCAATTCGGCCTCGTCGGCGGCGTCGAGGATCATGTGACGGACGAGGTTGTAGGCGAGCAAGATCCCCCAGATTTCCTGTTTGACCCCATCAGGCTTTCTGCTGCGCAGAGCCTCCTTGCGCTCCAGCATGGTCGTCTTCAATTCCGCGTACCCGATCTCGGTCTCCCAGCGCTCATGGTACAAAGCTGCCATTTCACGAGCCGGAAACTGCTCGGGGTCGAGCATGGACGTCATCAGCTTGCGCTCGGGCCAGCCTTTGACCTGGTAGCAGACGACTCGAAGACGCATCTTTCTCGGCAACCCCGGATCCTTCTTGCGGGACTGAGAGTTCAATTTTACCTCGACCAGTTCGTCACCGGGGCCAAGGACAGCCAAGGTCTTCCACTTGAGATTCGTCTTGGCGCGAATCAAGAAATGTCGATTCGTCGGTTGGCCGTCGTCGTCGTGAGAGTGTCGCCAGAGCGCGCCGTAGTTGAGGAATCCCTTGTCGTAGATGGTCAGCGAGTCGTCGGGAATCTGCGGTCGCAGCTCCTCTGCGAGCGTCTGTTCTCCCGTCTCCTTTCGACGTTGAGGGCGCTGCCAAATTTCTTGCTGGCAGCCGGGATACCGGACTCGACGATATCATCTATGGCGCAGGCGAGGGATGTCGGCATTGCGTTCTCCTGGCAAGAGCCCGCTCCAATGTGAGATACCGACCTTCGTGGAGGCAAAAAAAGAGCCAAACGCTCTTTTCTGGACTGACCGATCGCTTAAGTGACCGGCATTGGC
>JAWOBP010000005.1:0-14824 GCA_046484285.1 Polyangia bacterium | reverse complement strand
CAGGAGATAAATGTAGACAATTCGAGTCCTTTGCACAAGCGGTTTTGCCCAGTACGGCTGGGACACGACCCACGACCCGAGCGAGCGCTTCACGCGCGACCTGTCCGCCCCGGGCGAGCCAGTGGTGGAGGACAACGTGACCGGGCTGGTCTGGCAGGGCTGCGTGCGCGGCCAGTCCGGCGACGACTGCTCCCAGGGAGAGGTACTGTCTGTGGTTACCTGGGAGGAGGCGCTGGCCTACTGTGACGAGCTGTCATGGGGAGGCCACCGCGACTGGCGCCTGCCCGACAAGTACGAGCTGCAGTCTACGGTGGACTACATTTCTTACCCGGTGATAGACGAGGAAGCTTTTCCCGAAACTCCAACTTACCAGATTTGGTCGTCGTCAACACATATCTTGGATGAGTCTCCTGCTGGAAACGCATGGGTTCTTGATTCAACCGGAGGCTTGTTTAACAAGAACAAATACCAAACAGATACAGATGATTACTACTTCGATCATATTTCTGTGCGTTGTGTTCACGATGGGCCGTTACAAGAACAACAGATAGAGCCGTCGCTCGAGGCCGGGGATCGGGTGGTGACGGACTCGCTGACCGGGTTGATGTGGCAGGGCTGCCCGCGCGGGCTTTCCGGTGAGAGCTGCGGCGCCGGCTCGGCCACGACCAGCGACTGGCAGGAGGCGCTCGCCTACTGCCAGGATCTCTCCTGGGCCGGCCACGACGACTGGCGCCTGCCCAACGTCAAGGAGCTGGCCAGTATCACCGATAGCAGGCAAGAAAGTCCATCGATAGATCCCTCTACCTTTCCAGGCACACCGACAGATGATTTCTGGACGTCTTCTCCTGCGGACCTCTATTATGAATCGAACGCTTTTCTGGTAAATTATGGGTTCGGTATGGTCGCATGGTACGACAAATCGGGGGAGCTTTTTGCTAGGTGCGTGCGCGGGGGGACATGATCGAGCTCAGATCCAGGACTCCGGTCGCCTGCCGGCTGGCGTTGCTTTTCGTTTTTCTGCCGGCGGCGTGCAACACGGGCTCGCCGCCGGCGGCGGGGGACGACAGCGACAGCGGGGCGGACGCGGACTCCGACGCCGACGCGGACGCGGACTCCGATACCGACGCGGACACGGATACCGATACCGACACCGACACGGACACGGATACCGACACCGACTCCGACACCGACTCCGACGCCGACTTGGAGTGCTCCGAGGACTCGGAGTGCACGGAGGCGGGCGAGATCTGCAACGAGAGCTGGGGCATCTGCGTGGTGGAGAGCTGCGCGGGCCAGGGCGACTTCACTCCCTGCGAGACGATCACCTCGCCCGACCGCTCCTTCGACATCTGCATCGAGGAGCTTTGCCGCTCGCCGGGCTGCGGCACGGTGGACTGCAACGTGCCCGGCCCGCACTTCCCGCTGCCGGACACCAACATCCGGGTATGCTGCGACGGGGAATCCGAGATCACGTGCCCCGAGCCCGGCGAGCCGTTCTACGGCCAGGACGCCCAGTACGGCTGGGACACGACCCACGACCCGAGCGAGCGCTTCACGCGCGACCTGTCCGCCCCGGGCGAGCCAGTGGTGGAGGACAACGTCACCGGCCTGACGTGGCAGGGCCGCGCCTTGGGGATGGAGGGAGACTACTGCGGCTCCGGCACTGCGGTCGAAGAAGAGTGGTCCGACCAGATCTACAACTGCGACAGCCTGAGCTGGGGCGGGTACGACGACTGGCGCCTGCCCGACCCCTACGAGCTGTCCACTCTCCTGGACCGGGGGGAATCCGCCGACTGGGCCGCCTTTCCCCAGGCGCCCGAAAACGTATTCTGGTCGTCGTCGTCCAATGCCGCAAACGAGTCTTTTGCCTGGTCCGCGCACCCGCCGAACTGCTCGATAGCCAGCGGACCCAAATATGTCTTCCATTCTGCTCGCTGTGTTCGCGGCGGGGCTTGATCGTACTTGTCCGGAGCAGCTTCTGTATCCAGCCGTTCCCGGCTTGCATCGTTGCGGGCCGTATCGGCGTTCGGGCGCTCAGCCGATCAGCTGGCCGCCGTCCACTCTCAGCACCTGGCCGGTGATGTGCCGGGCTCCGTCTCCGGCCAGGAACGCCACGGCCGCGGCGACGTCCTCGGGCTCGCCGAGGCGGCCCAGCGCGGTCTCGGCCAGCGCGCGCCGGCGGATTTCGTCCGGCAGGCCGGCGGTCAGCTCGGTCTCGATCAGTCCCGGCTCTACCGCGTTGGCCGTGATTCCACGCGGGCCCAGCTCGCGGGTCAGGGTGCGGATCAGCGCCACCAGCCCGGCCTTGGAGGCGGCGTAGGACGCCTGTCCCGGCTTGCCACGCTCGGCGTTGATCGAGGCCACCGCCACGATTCTCCCGCCGCCCTGCTCGCGCATGATCGGCGCGGCGGCCGCGGCGCTGGCGGCCGCCCCCTTGAGGTTGACCGCCAGCACCCGATCCCAGTCGGCCTCGGACGCCTGCCAGCTGATCGAGTCGCGGGTGATTCCGGCGTTGAGCACCAGGATGTCGAGGCGTCCCAGGGACTCGGCGACCTCGTTGACCGCGGCCCGCGCCGCCCGCCAGTCCCCGGCGTCGGAGCGCAGCGCCAGGCCGCGCCGGCCGGCGGCGCGGATCTCGGAGACAACGCGCTCGGCCGCCTGACCGTGCTCGATCCAGGTCAGCGCCACGTCCGCGCCGAGCGACGCCAGCCGCCGCGAGATCGCCGCCCCGATACCGCGGCTCCCGCCGGTGACGAGCGCGACCCGCCCTGCCAGGCTCTCTTCGATCATGACTGCTTTTTGTACTACCGCTAAAGCGACTTTGCCATTTTTGAATCTACATCTTATGTCCATCATGATAACTCTAGCGAAAATCGGAAGAAACGAAGGTGAGCCCAGGATGAAAGTTGCTATCTGTGCGATTGCTGTCGCGGTTGCGCTCGTTGCCGCTGTCGACGAGGGGCGTGCGCAGGATCCGGACCAGAGCGCCCGCGCGCAATTCGAGCTCGGCATTGAGCTGTACGAGAGCGGCAAGCACGACGAGGCGGCGGTGGCGTTCTCGCGCGCCTACGAGCTGAGGCCGAGCTACAAGATCCTGTACAACATCGCGCAGACCGAAAACGAGCGCGGCGAGTACGTGCTCGCCCTCGACGCCTACCGGCGATACCTCGCCGATGGAGGGGAGCGGATCAACAAGCGCCGGCGATCCAACGTTCTCGGTGAAATCGAGCGGCTCGAGGGGCTCGTCGGCGAGATCATCGTCCGCAGCGATGTGGACGGGGCGCACGTGTTCGTCGACGACCGCCGCGTCGGCGAGACTCCGCTCGCCGAGCCGATTCGGGTCAACCTGGGGGACCGGGAGCTCGTGGTCAGGCTCGAGGCCGACGAGATCCATCGCGAGCTCGTGACCGTCGCCGGTGGAAAGATCGTCGACGTGGAGGTTGCGGTCCCGACGGAGACCGCCGCCGTGGAGGACGGCTCGGCGGGCGATTCCGGCGGCAGGCTGTGGACCTGGATCTCTTTCGGCGCGGCGGGCGCGGCTGCGATAACCGGGGGCGTGCTCGGCGGCGTGGCGCTTTCTCAGCGGCGCGCGATCGAGGACGACTGCGTCGGCGGGCACTGCCCCGCGGGTCTCGCCGACGACGGAGATCGAGTGCGCGGCCTGAGCGTGGGAGCCGACGTGGCGTTCGGCGTGGCCGCGGCCGCGGCCGCGGCCGGTGTGGTGCTGTTCTTCGTCGAGCCCGGCCTGGGCGAAGAGTCCGAAGACGAACCGCCCGCGTCCGAGGAGCCTGTCTCCGTGCGGCCGAAGTGGTATGCGACGCCCGAAGGAACAGGCATTTCCATCGAGGGGAGGTTCTGAGATGAGAGGGAGCGCCTTTGTCATTCTCTTTGCGGCGGCCGTGCTTGCGGCCTGCACGGCGATCAACGATATCGGCCACTTGAAATACGATTTCGATGGCTCGGTGGATGCCGATACGGACGCCGACACCGACGCGGACGCCGACACCGACGCGGACGCCGACACCGACGCGGACGCCGACACCGACGCCGACGCCGACACCGACACCGACGCCGACACCGGAACGGAAACCGGAACAGGAAGCGCGTGCGTCCCCGCGGCTTACGAGCAATGCGCCGGCGACGAGGTGCATTCGTTCGATTCCTGCGACGTGGACGAGGGGGTCGTCGATACCTGCGACAACGCCACCTGCACGAACACCAGTCAGACCACCGCCGAATGCGTGTGCGACAACCACTGGACGGGAGACGACTGCGACGTCTGCCCGGGCAACTGGGACGCCGGCCAGGACTGCGCGGTGTGCGTGGACGGCTGGGTCGACGCCGGCGACGACTGCGGGACCTGCGTTCGCTACGTGCGCCTGGACGGCAGCGACATCGCCGACGGCACGTCGTGGGCGAATGCCGTGGACACGATCCAGGCCGGCATCTTCTCCGCCTGGTCGGCCACGCAGCAGACGGGAGGCCCGAGCACTTGCCAGGTCTGGGCGCGCGCCGGCAGCTACGAGCCCACCCAGGGGAGCGGGAGCTCGGCCACCTTCGCCCTGCTCGAGAACGTGCACGTGTACGGCGGCTTTTCGGCCACGGAGCTGACGATGGAGGATCGAGACGTGGAGGGGAACCCGGTGATCCTGGACGGCTCCGGTGAGGGCTCGGACCACGTGGTCACCGCGGCGAACGACGCGATTCTCGACGGAGTGACCGTCACCGGCGGCGTGGCCTACACCGTTGAAACCGATGGCTACGACGGGGCCGGGCTGCTCGTTTTGGACGGGGTCACTTTCACTGCTCGGAACGTGAGCTTCGAGGGCAATCAGGCCAAGGGATACGGCGGCGGAGCATACGTGGGGGCCTCGGCCGAGACGACTTTCGAAGACTGTCTTTTCGAGATGAACACCACCGAGGGTCGGGGCGGCGCGGCGTATCTCGACAGCGGCGCGACGGCCACTTTCGTCGACTGCGCGTTCATCGACAACGAGGCCCACCACTCGAGCGGCGCCGGAGACGGAGGCGCGCTCTACCTGGAAACCTCGAGCACGGCCGAGCTGGCGGGCTGTCTGTTCGACGGCAACGGCGCCGTGGAGCGCGGGGGCGCGATCTACGCCACCGGCGCCGCGTTGATCGTAGAAACATCCAGCTTTCTATCCAGCCTCGTGCCCGGCGCCGGCGCGGCGGACGGCGGGGCGCTCTACCTGACGGGCACCACCGCCGAGATCCGGCGCACCGAGTTCAGAGGCAACACGGTGCAGGGAGTCGGGGGAGGCGGCGCCGTCTACTCGAGCGACTCGACCGATCTGGAGCTCGTCAACTGCGTGTTCGAGGGCAATCAGGTGGTGCCCGGCTGGGCTGATCCACGCGGGGGCGCCGTCTACCTGGGCAGCGGCTCGGGCTCGCTGATGAACTGCACTGTTCACGGCAGCGAGCTCCAGGGAGACGAGGTCGACGGCGGAGCGATTTTCTCGAGCTCGGCGTCGCTCACGATCACGAACAGCATCATCTGGGGCAACACCGAGCCCGCGCTGACGTCGGAGGCCAGCGGCGGCTACAGCGCGACCTACAGCGACATTCAGGGCGGGCCGTGGAACCCGATCTACAACAATCTCTCGGTCGATCCGCAGTTCATTGCCGGCGATCCGTACGATCTTCACCTGGAGTCGGGCTCCGAGTGCATCAACGCCGGCGATCTCAACGGCGCTCCGGCCGTAGATTTCGACGGCATCTCGCGGCCCGTGGGGGCTGGGTACGACATGGGGGCATACGAGCACCACTGACGGATCGATTTTTGCTTAGTGCCTCGTCAACCCCACAATGTCGGGTCGGGCCGGCCCTCATCGACGATCCCTGCGTCACTCCTCCTCGAATTGGCACCGCCAGTCCTTCGTCGTCGTTCCTTGGCCTCGCCGATGATCTCTCGCCCCGTACCCGTACCCGAAATCGTCGGGTTGACGAGGCACTAGCCGGCTCCGATCCACAACGATCCACAAAGGGACTGAACGGATCAAATTGAGATCATTGAGAATTCTAGCACTCTGACGATTCGGGAGATCGCTTCGCTTGACCGGTATTTATGTAGGCACTATTATGTATGTGGAGGTTATCACGTGCACCGTACTTCAGTCATGCTGCCGATCCGGCTGAAAAAGCTCGCCGAGGATCGGGCTCGGGACGAGGGCGTCTCGCTCGGCGAGCTGATTCGTCGCTCGCTGGCCAGGGAGGTGGAGCCGGGCGAAGGAGACGACCCATCCTCCGACGCCTTCTTCGCCGACGACGCGGTCTTCGAGGGCGAGACGCCCGCCGATCTCTCCCTGCGCCACGACGATTTCATCTACGGAAACGACAATTGATCTTCATCGACACCGGTCCGCTGCTGGCCCGCTACCTGGGCCGGGACGCCATGCACGCTCGCGCCGTGGAGGAGCTGGCCGAGCTCGAGTCCAGGCGGGTGCGCCTGGCCACCAGCAACTTCGTGCTCGACGAGCTGTTCACCCTGCTGGGACGCCGGGCCGGTTGCGCCTTCGCCGCCGAGCGGGCCCGGGCGATCTACGCTTCGCGCAGGCTCGAGGTGCTGCGTTCGACCGAAAAGGACGAGCTCGAGGCCGTGCGCCTGATGGCCGGCTACGCCGACCAGAAGGTCAGCTTCACCGACTGCGTTTCGTTCGCCCTGATGAAGGCCAACAGGATCCGCAAGGCGCTCTCGTTCGATCGCCACTTCGAGCTGGCCGGCTTCTCGAGCCCCTGATCCTCGTCGCCCTGATCCACTACCCTGATCCACTAAGGGACTAAACGGATCAAAGCGAGATCATTTCGGATTCTACCGGTGTGGCCCGCGGGAGGGCGACTACTGCTTAGCGGCGAGGATCCGAGCCGCGATCGCCTGTCCGATCCGCTCGGAGCCCTGCACCGAGGGGTGCACGTGATCATCGTCGTAGTTCTCGAACTCGGTGGAATCGAACACCTCGCGACCGTCGACGAAGACCACGTCGTCGCTCGAGGCCGCGGTCGCGGCTCGATCACTCACTGATCCACAATGATCCACCAAGGGACTACACGAATCACAGCGAAATCATTGCTGCGGATTGGACCGCCGGCAGACTCGCTCGGTAGCCGTCTCGCCGCCTCGCTCCGCTACTCCACCACCACCGGCACGTCGTCCTGGCAGACTCCCAGCTCCATTACCAAAAAGTAGAGAATCGCCTCCTGGTAGTGCAGCCCGTAGTGCCCGTCTCCGGTGCTGCCGATCGTGTGATAGGTGGTGTAGACCACCCGGCCGCAGTTGTACGGCCAGGTCACGGTCAGCGGGTGGGGGCTCTCCGCGTCGAACTCCGGGTCGGGCCAGTCCTCCTCTTCGTAGGCCCACGGCCCCTCGACCCAGACCTTGGGCTGCTGCACGATCTCCTCCTGCGTGTCCGGATCGAGCCCCACCACGCCCTCGCCCAGCGCTCCGATCGTGTCGAAGTTCTCCATCAACAGCAGGTCTTCGATCTCCAGCCCGTCCTCGTCCATCAGCACCGCCAGCCACTCGAGCATCAGGTCGTCGAGCACCGTCCCGGGCGTGTCGAACGCCGGGCCGTGGTTGCAGCCGCCCGGCAACGCGGTCTCGTCGCAGCTACCCGCGATCGGGTTGGCGAAGTCGAGGAAGTCGTTCCAGGCCATCTCCACCAGGTAGTAGGAGTAGTCCGAGACGTACAGCTTGCCCCCGGCCCAGACGTAGTCGCGCAGGTTCTGCTGCACCTCGGGCTCCAGCGCCAGGTAGTTGCCCTCGGCGCTGTTGTAGGTGCAGGGCACGAAGATGATGTGGTACTGCAGCATCCGGCCCAGGTCGCGCAGCAGATCCTCGATCGGCAGCCCGTAGTCCCCGTCGGGCCAGGAGCCGTCGCCGGCGTTGTCGTAGGCGTCCCAGATTCCCACCTCGGATCCCTCCACGAACAGGTAGGAAGGGCTCACCTCGCCCATCTCGGCCTTGGCCAGCACGTCCTCGACGCGATCGTAGTCGCCGATCGCCAGCGCCATGCTCGGCACCATGTCCCCGGCCTGGTCGTCGCGCTGGGACGGCAGGGTCAGCAAATCCTGGTCGAGCTCGATCTCCTCGCCCGGCGAATCAGGCGCGACGTACTCGCGCACGCGGAGGAACTGCCCCTTGCGCACCGCGAGATGGAGCTCGGAGCCGGCCTCCACGTCCAGGCAGAACAGCCCGTCCGGCGAGGTCTGCTCGGCCGGGATGCCGGTGATGTCGACGCACTCCTCGCAGTAGACACCGTCCGGGATCTCGGGGATCGCCCCCGGGTCCTGGTAGGCCGCCACCAGCGCGCGGGCCACGGGAAACAGCCCGCCCGGACCGAGCACCGTCCCGATCAGCCGGACCTCGCCGGCGCCCGGCGCCCCGTCGCAGCCGTTGTCCCAGAAGCCGTCTGCGTCGGTGTCGCCGTCCGCGTCTGCGTCGGTGTCGCCGTCCGCGTCTGCGTCGGTGTCACCGTCCGCGTCTGAATCCGACGTACCCTCCCCGTCCCGCGACGAGCTCGCCGAGCAGCCTCCCGAACCCCCCAGCGCGAGCAGCCAACCCGCGCACAGCAACACTACGTTTCTCATCTTCGCGCCCTCCCGGAGAAAACCCAGAACGGATTATACCTTTTGTGTGGTGTGATTGCAGAAATAACCGGCTCAGCGGACGCGCACGATTGTGCCCGGGTCGCTGTCGCTGGAGTTGATCGCCCACCAGCCGTCGGGCACGCGGGGCCTCGTCCAGTCGAAGAACCAGCGCGCGTCCCGCGGAGCCAGGTTGACGCAGCCGTGGCTGCGCCGGTTGCCGTACCCGTCGTGCCAGTAGACGCCGTGCATCCCGTAGCTCTCGTGGAAGAACTGGGTCCAGGGCACGTCGTGCAGCGAGTAGAGGTGCCGCTCCTCCTCCGCGACCCCGGCGTCGGCCCCACTCTCCTCGTCCTCCCAGCCGTCCCCCTCCTCCTCCTCGAGCTCCTCGTCGGTGTTGTCCATCGCAATCGCGGCGACCTTGATCCAGATCCGGAAGCGGCCCGGGACCGTCGGCGTCCTCGGGCGCCCGGTGGAGACCAGCGTGGCGTAGACCGGGACGCTGCCCTCGTAGGCGGTGATGATCTGGCGGGCGCGGTCCACGTCGATCCAGCGTTCGCCTGGCTCGACCCCCCTCGGCAACGGCGCGTCCCGGGTCACGCGCACGTCGCGCGCCCGCAGCCAGGCGCCCTCGTCGAAGCGGTAGAACCTGCGGCGGCCCTTGCCGCGCTCCTCGAGCACCTGGAAGGGAGTGTAGCGCTCCACGCGGGCGATGCGGTGCTCGCGCCGGGCCGAGGGCGCGTCGTAGGCCCAGGCCCGCCTGGAGTTGACCCAGCCCACCGGCCAGGGCCCTCCTCTGCCGAGGCCGACGCCCTTCAGCTCGCTGATCCTGCCCCCGATCCCCGCCGAGCGGCGCGGAACCAGCCGACCCTCGACGGTCCTGAAAAATCGCATTCCGGCGACCTTGACGAACGCGCGCACCCCGAAACCGAATCCCTTGAATACCTCTCGTACCTCGCGCAGACCGCCGCCTCCCCCTCGATACTCGATGTCCGGGGTGTGGACGAAGGCGTAGCGCCAGGGCGTGATGCGTCCCTCGGGAACCGGAGGCTGGGGCCGGCCCCAGGGCGGCTCGTCGACCTCCTCCAGCTTGTCCCCGCAGACCCAGGCGTCGATCGCCACGCGGTACCAGGGCGACCCGCAGCCGTGGCCCTCCCGCCTGTCGAGAGCCGGCAGGCGCGTGCCGCGCACGATCACCCCGCGGCGGGGGCAGCGGGTCGTCGGCTCTCTTCGCGCGACGACTCTGTCGCCGCGCACCCTCAGCGCACGAGGCAGATCCGACGCCTCCTGGTAGGGGTTGGGATCTATCGGTTCTCGATCGAGACGAATCCCGACCGCCCGCCGGCTCTCGGCCGCCTTCTCGTCCGGAGGCAGGGAGTAGGTGTGCGCTGCGATCGTTCCGGCGCACAGCAGCAGCGCGGCCACCAGACCACAGGCGACCTCGAATCCGACGTCGATATCCCGATGCACGGCCATCTTCATCCTGCCGAAGGCAAGGATAGACGGCCGCTCGCGTCGAGACCAGTTTTCTACATATCGCATTTCGTTTGAACTTCGGTTTTCAATAGGCAAAATCCGACCTACACTCTGGACTGTCGACGAATCGCGATCTAGATCGTCGTCGACTTGGGGGAGAGATGGAGTAGACGATGGAGACGCTCACCGCCGCCGTCACTGCCGCCATCCTCTCGCTGATGCCCCAGTGGCAGTCCGAGGCCAAGCACCAGCGCGCCGACGACTATTCACGGATCATCGTAGAGGAGAGCCAGGCCGTCCAACCCGAGGTGGACCCGTTCCTGGTGGTGGCGATCATCTTCCGCGAAAGCAGCTTCCGCCCCAAGGTCCGAGGCCAGCGGGGAGAGGTCGGCCTGATGCAGATCATGCCACGCGGCCCGGCATCCCGCCAGCTGACCAAAGACGAGTTGCTCGACGTGCGCGCCAACATCCGGGTCGGCGTCGGGCACCTCGACTACTGGCGCGAGCGCTGCGGAGGCGACGACATGCTGCTTTGGGTCTCGGCCTACAACGCCGGCAAGTGCAAGCGCAACGGCTACGGCCGCCGAATACGCCGGCTCTACTGTCGGATCAAGCCCGGGGGCTGCGGCGGTATTTCGTAGGCCGCGTCAATCCGGCTTCGGCCCGAAGACGTACGCCACCAGCACCGACAGGAAGTAGAGCACGACCAGCGGGATCGCCAGCAGGACCTGCGTGATCACGTCGGGCGGCGTCAGCATGGCGCCGAACAGCACCGCTATTACGAAAAACCAGCGGCTGAAGCGTATCAGCTGCTTGTAGTCCACTATCCCGGCGATCGACAGAAACGAGATCAGGATCGGCAGCTCGAAGATCAATCCAAAGGCCAGCAGCAGCCTGACGGCGAACGACAGGTAATCCTTGATCATCAACACCGGAGCCAGCTGGCCTCCGCCGGCCTCGCCGGCCGCGTACCCGACCTCGTAGGAATGCGCTCCGGCCGCGCCGATTCTATCTATCGCCTCCAGACTCAGATGTCCGCCATCTTCCCCGGATAGATCTTTCCAACCGGGTTCGATCCGCTCACCGTCCCGCTCCACGCGCACTATCTCGGGAGCCGGACCGCACTCCTCCTCGTCCCAGGAGAAGCGCAGCCGCACCTCGCCCGCGCCGACATCACGAGCCTCGAGATCTCCGCACCCCTTCCGCCACAGCTCGGTCAGCAGCCAGTCGTACCAGGCGGCGCTCTCGGCCGAGCGCTCGGTACCGGGCGGACCGGCGTCCCCGGCCGGGCCCGCGTCCGGCTTCCCGGCGGCCTCCTCGCCGGCGCCGGAGCCGGTCGCGCCGTCGTCGGGAGCGATTCGGCCCGCTCCCGGCTTCTCGATCCGCCCTTTGGCGTCCGACTCCGTCTCCGTTCCCGTCGGTCCCGCGTCCCGAGCCCGACCCGCGTCCGGGCCGGCGTCTACACCTCCGTCCAAGCCGAAACCGGGCCCGGCATCGCCAGACGAATCATCCTCGGCTTTCCCGGAGGTCTCCTCCGGCTCGCCCGCCCCGCCGTCGCCGGTCCGGGAGGCGGGCGGCGATCCCCCGGGCTCGGCGGGCGCCGCCGTCTCGCTGACCACCTCGGCCTCGAGGGTCTCCACCTCGGCCCCCACCGAGAACTCCAAGAAGAAGCGGAACCCAATCGGAAACACCACCGAGTAGGCCATCATCGAGCCGCCGACGAACAGCAGCGTGGAGACCAGCACGAACGGCACCGCGTACTTCCGCTCGCGAGAGTAGAGGCCGGGGGAGACGAAACGCCACAGCTGAAAGAGCACCACCGGGCTGGCCAGGAAGATTCCGCCCACGGCCGAGAGCTTGAGGTAGGCGATGAACGGCTCGAGCATTCCAGCGAAGTTGAGCGGCTTGGGCTCGGGCAGGCCGTCAACCTTGCGCCAGGCCTCCCACAGCGGGGCCTCGAGAAACGTCCGGATCTGCTCGCGGAAGAACCAGCAGACGATCATGCCGGCCAGCACGGCCACCGCGCAGTAGATCAGGCGCCGCCGAAGCTCCTCGAGATGCTCGAGGAAAGACATCTCGCTCTTGCCCCGGCTCAACGCTTCTCTCCCGGCTCGCCGTCCGGAGCCGGCCCGCTCGCGGCCTCCGACTCTTTTTCAGATTCACTATCCTCGCCCGATTCCTTCTCATCCCCCGGTTCCAGAGCGGCTGCGGATCGGGGCTCGTAGCCGGCTCCCCGCTCGTCCCCGGCCGCGCTTTCGAGATCGCGCCTCAGCTCCTCGTCCATGCGGCGCGCCTCCTCGTACGGGGAACCGACCGCCTCGCGCGCATCGCGCTCCAGGTCGCGCATCACCTGCGAGGGGGACTGGATCTCGTCCTCGAGCTCGATCTGGTTGCGCAGCTCGCGGGAGGCGGCGCGCAGCTCGGCGGTGAAGCGGCCGAGCTTGCGGAACAACCCGGGCATGTGCTTGGGGCCGACGAACAGCAGCACGATCAGCGCAATGAAGATGGCTTCGGTCCAGCCGATACCGAACACGCTAGCCCCCTCGCAGGGAGCCCCGCCGACAGTCCCGAACCGAGAGCCGAGCGGCCGGCCCGGGGGGTCGCGCAGGGGTTGTCAAGGCTCGTCGACTACCTTCTCGACCGCTTCGAAGGCCGTCCTGACGAGCGCCAGATTGTCCCGCTGCTCCTCGGAGATCCTCTGCACCCGGGCGCTGAGCTCGAGAATCCGCTCGTTTCCCTGCTGCTGCTGGCGGTGAGCCAGGTTGAGCTGGTTGACCATCTTGGAAATCGACTCGATCGCCGCCGTGATCTGGCGCCCGCCCTTGGCCTGCTCCTGGGTGGAGCGCTCCACGTGCTGCGTGATCGAGCGCATCTTCTCCGCGCCCTTGATGATCAGCTCCGAGCCGCGCGCCTGCTGCGAGGTGGCGGTCGCGATCTGCTGAACCGTCTCGGCGATGCGGTTGATCGCGTCGGTCACCTGCTTGGAACCACGAGCCTGCTCCACCGTGGCGCGGGCGATCGCGTGCATCATGTTGGTCGACTTCTGCGAGCTGGCCAGGATCTGGCGCAGCGACTCCTCGGCGTCCGCCGAGACGCGCACTCCCTGGTCCACGTTGTCGTTGCCCCGCTCCACCGCCGAGATCGCGTTGCGCGATTCCGACTGGATCGTCTTGATCAGCCCGGCGATCTCCTTGGTCGAGACGCCGGAGCGCTCGGCCAGATCCTTGATCTCGTCCGCGACCACTGCGAAGCCCTTGCCGTGCTCCCCGGCCTGAGCCGCGATGATCGCGGCGTTGAGCGCCAGCAGGTTGGTCTGCTCGGCGACGTCGTCGATCACGTTCAAGATCTGGCCGATCGCCTCGATCTTCTGGCCCAGGTTCGATATGACGTCGACCGCCTCCTGGCTGGAACCCTTGATCTGGCGGATCACGTCCAGCGTCTTCTTGACCGCCTCGGCGGCGCGCTCGGCGTCACTCGCCACGTCCTCCGAGATGATCGCGGTCTCGTTGGCGTTGGACTGCACCTGGTCGATCGAGACGTCCATCTCGTTCATCGCCGACGAGGTCTCCTCCGCGGTGGTCGACAGCGCGTCGATGTTGCCCGCCACCTCCTTGACCGAGTAGGCCATCTCCCCGATCGAGCTGACGGTCTCGCGCACCGAGTTGCCCATCATCGCCATGTTCTCGGCGACCTCCTCGTTGGTGGTGGTCATCTGTAGAATCGACGAGGAGCTCTCCTCGGCCGCGGTAGCGAGCGCCTCGACGTGCTTGGCGATGTCGGACAGCGATCCGGACATCTCGCGAATCGCCTCGCCGGCACGGCCCACGTTCTCGCTCTCGTCCCCCAGCCCGGCCTCGAGGTTGGAGATCGCGTCGCGGGCCACGCCGAGCTGATCCCGCAGGTTGACCGTCATCGTCTGGGTGATCCGGGCCTCGTTGCGAAAGCGGCCGAGCAGCTGGCCGACGACCGTCCTGAATCCCTCCAGTGACCGGTGGCCCACCTCGGGCTCCAGCAGATTCTCGTCCTCCTGCGCGCGCTCGAGGAACTCTCCCATGCGAACGATCCCGCGCTGGATGAGGAAGCGGGACGCCACCAGGAACGCGACCGGACCGAGCGCCACCAGACCCAGCGGAGCGTACTCGGGTATAGCGGCCGCCAGCACCACGAAGATCGCGGCCAGTACGCCCGCGATCAGCTCCAGCGCCCCTCCGGCGACCAGACCACTGCGCTTCTCCATGGCAACCTCCCACACCCGGCCTGCGGCCGGGACCAACGACGTCTCAAAAAGGCCCGCTCACAGTACAAAGCGACCGGGAACCGGTCAAGCGCAGGTGCCGGCTCCAACCGGCCGGGTGTCGTTTTCTGACGGCAACTTTTTGGCCGGCTTTCATCGATACCCCGCCCTTACCCCCTGAACGGATCGAGTGAGAAGCTGTTCAAGATATCATCGATGCGAACCATCACAATAGCCTCGCGGGAGCCGCCGCACAATCGTCATCGCGCCGCTCCCCGGCCGGACGCCGCCCCACACTCGGCTTGCGGCATACCGGCGCGACGGGCAAGGAGGCAAGCTCCGCGCGGCCGGGGTCGGAGAGCCGCGCGGCGCCGAGGGAGCTCTACGGGAGGAGGTAGGCCAGCTCGAGGCGGTAGCCGCCGGAGGTGTTGAACGGGTTGTAGGCGCCGGGGCAGGGGACGATCCAGCCGCAGTTGCCGCCGCCGGTGATGTCCACCACCTGGTCGTCGGAGC
>JAWOBP010000220.1:0-19701 GCA_046484285.1 Polyangia bacterium | reverse complement strand
CGTTGAGCTGGCGGGCCACCTTGCTGTTGAAGTCGCGGTAGAAGCCGGGGATGTTCTCCAGCTGCTGCTCCTCCTCGACCGAGGTGCTGGAGTGCGGGTGGTTGGGGGTCACTTCGAGCCAGTGGAGCAGGACCGGGTTGTCGCGCTGCGCCCTGGCCGCCGCAGAGCCGATGATGTTGATCACGCTGGGCCTGGGGATGATGTCGTTGTCCGGCGACAAGGCCTCGGGCGGGCTTTCGAGCGACAAGAGCGGGTTGTCCGGGTGGTGGTCCGGCTTGAACATGAACTGGCGGGCGACGATGTTGGAGACCATCGAGTAGACGATCCCCGGCTGATAGATTCTGATTGGATGTCCCATGCTCCTTACATCGGACGATCGGCCCGCTCGGTTGCAAAAAAGTTTGGGCCTGCGCGAAAAACCGCCATGAACGGAACCTTCCAATCAACCTCCTATCAACCCACGCCGCGCTTCAGCGTGTCTGACACCCGGTCTGCGCGCCCATCGCGACGCCACCCGCCGCGCGCCCTTTCGAAAGCGCCGATCCGCCTCGTCCCTGTCTCGAAGACGCCCGGGGCTGCCCGCCGGTGCGATTCGGCGCCTCTCAGAAAACCCTACAGCGCGGATTGCGCGAGCCCCGACCTCGTTGACAGAGCCCGAGCCGGGCGGCAAACTGAGCGCCGCATGAACGAGCCCCCAAAAGCCGGTCGTCCTCAGGGCGAGCAGCTCGCAGCGGCTCTCGAGTCGATAGGGCGCTGGGTCGAGCGGGGCAGCTCCGCGTTGCGCGGCTTTCGGCGCGAGGTGCTGACCGACCTCGACCGACGGTTGGAGGTGATCGCCCGCTCGATGGGAGAGGACGGCGTCGATCCCTTTGGGTTGGAGCCCGCCTCGCTGCGCCGCGCGGCGATCGGGGCCGCCTTCCTCTACAAGCTCTACTTTCGCTGCAAGGCCACCGGGCTCGAGAACGTTCCGCGGGGGCCGGTGATCCTGGTCGCCAACCACGCCGGGCAGCTGCCGATCGACGGCGTGATGATCACCGCCGCGCTGCTGCTCGAAGGCGATCCGCCGCGGCTGGCGCGCAGCCTGGTCGATCGCTGGGTGCCGACGATACCGTTCGTCTCCACCTTCTTCGCCCGCTCGGGCGTGGCGGTCGGCTCGCAGGAGAACGCCGAGCGCCTGCTGGGCAACGACGCCGCGTTGCTGACCTTTCCGGAGGGGATGGAGGGCATCACCAAGACCGTGGACCAGGCCTACCGTCTCCGCGACTTCGGGCTGGGCTACATGCGACTGTCGCTGGCCGCCGGTGCGCCGGTGGTTCCGGTGGCGGTGGTCGGCTCCGAGGAGCAGTACCCCACGTTGTACAACCTCGACCGCCTGGGAAAGATCTTCGGTCTTCCGACGCTGCCGATCTGGCTGCAGATGCCGATTCCGCTTTTGGGTCTGCTGCCGCTGCCGGTTCGCTATCGACTGCGGTTCGGCGAGCCGATGCGCTTCAGCGGCGATCCGGACGACTCGGACGCGGCCGTCCGCGAGCTCTCGAGCCGGGTCGAGAAGCGGATCGAGAAGATGCTGGCCGGCGTCCGCGCGGAGAGAAGGAGCGTGTTCTGGTGAGCGCCGCCGTGGACCGCGAAGCAGAGAAGACGTACCCGGGCACGATCGCGGTCTCCGGGGCCGCCGGGCGCTTCGGCAATCTGGTCGTGCGCAGGCTGCACCGCACGGACGAGGTGCTGGCGATCGACCCGCGCCCGTTCGAGCGGAGGCCGTCCGACGTGGACCACCTCCCCGCCGACCTGCGCCGGCGCGCCTGCCGGGACGTCTTTCGCCGCGGGCGGGTTCAGGCCGTGGTCCACCTGGGTCCCTACCACATGTACTCCCGGCACGACGAGCAGAGCTTCGCCGCCGCGATCGAGAACTTCGACCGTCTGCTCGGCTACTGCGACATGTACGACGTCGAGAAGCTGGTGCTGCTCTCCTCCGCCGACGTCTACGGGGCGAGGGCGCGCAACCCGCAGTTCCTGACCGAAGAGGCGCCGTTGCTGGCGGCCGGGCTCTCGGCGCTGCGCGACGTGGACATGATGGCCCAGAGCTTCTTCTGGCGGCGCCCCGACGTGGAGACCGTGATCCTGAGGCCGACCCACATCACCGGCGGGGTCGGCGGCGCGATGGTCCGCTACCTGAGGATGGACCCGGTTCCCCGCCTGATGGGTTTCGACCCGATGATCCAGCTCGTGCACGAAGAAGACGTGGTTCGCGCGCTGCGGCTCGCCCTGGCGCCCGGACGGAGAGGCATCTTCAACCTGGCCGGCCCGCCGCCCCTGCCGCTGAGCCGAATCGTCGAGCGCCTCGGACGCCAGACCTTCTCGGTTCCGCACTTCCTGGCGAAACCGGCGCTCGGCCAGCTGAGGCGGCTGGGCAGGATCGATATTCACCCCAGCTACGTGGACCACGTGCGCTACGTCTGCATGGTGGACGACTCGCGAGCGAGGAGCACTCTCGGATACCGGACGAGCCGCGACGCGGAAGAAACCCTCGCCGCTGTCGATCTGTGGGAATAGAACAACAATCTCCGAGCAGCCGGTGATGCCCGATGCGATAGCGGTAGTAGGGCTCGAGAGACCCCTCGAGCTTCTCGATGTTGGGTCCGAAGTGCGAACTCGAGCACTCGAGCCTCGTGCCGATGGAAAAGCGCTGCTGCTCCGGCGCCAATCCGATGCTAAGATGGTATAAGAAACTCGAAGAAGAAAATGAAAACCAATCGCACCATTTGCATCACCATCGCCATCCTGGCTCTGGGCTGGTCTCCCGCCGAAGCCGGGGCAGACAGCTCCGAGCCTCGTGTCGTCGACGGCGCCGGTCCGCTTGTCGAGCCGACTCCCGGAGTACCTCAGCAAGTGCGCCGGATTCCCATGGCGATGCTCACCACCGACGAGCTGTCCAACCCGCATCTCTACCACCCCCGCGTCTCCGGCCACTACGTCGAGCCGATGTTTCCCTTTCCACCGCCGCCGGCCGGCTCGGTTCGTCCCGGGGAGTTCGAGCAGATGGACTCGTCGCTGATCACGATCATGAACTACGGATACGATTTCTTGGACATGTGGGCCGAGATGGTCGACGTCTACCGGGAGGGCGGTCACACCTACATAATCATCGACAGCGAGCTCGAAAGCACGATGACGAACCGTTTCGACAATCTCGGCATCCCCTCTTCTGCCTACACCTATCTCGACTACACCACCGACTCGATCTGGGTGCGGGACTACGGCCCCGAGTTCGTCTACACCCCCAGCGGCGATCGGCAGATCATCGACGCCTACTACAGCGACCGCCCCAACGACGACGTGATTCCCGCCACGATCGCCAACTCCGGCTGGATATCGGCGGACTCGTCGCCCCTCCCGGTCTGGAGCCACAGCCACATGTTGTCCGGCGGCAACATCATGAGCGACGGCAACGGAACCTGCTTCTTTTCCGACATCGTCTACGGCTACGAGAAACCGACGGGCTGGAGCGATCAGGACGTCACCGATCTTCTCGCCGACCACTACGGCTGCGAGCAGATCGTCACTCTCAACCCGATCTGCCAGGACGGAACCGGCCACATCGATCTGTACGCCAAGGCGATGGGCCCCACCTCGATCCTGCTCGGCGAGTTTCCGGCAAACACCCATTTCGACGGCTCGTCCTACTCCTGGAGCACGGGGCACTGCGGGTCGAACTATCCCGACGACTACCAGGACCAGGAGGACAACCTGGCGATACTTGAGGCGACCACCAACGTCGACGGCGACCCGTACAGCATCACGCGAGTCCCGATGCTGGAGCCCTACTTCGAAGGCAGCTTCTGGGCCTACCGCTCCTATCTCAACTCGGAGATCTACAACGAGCAAGTGGCGATGCCGTCCTACTACGATCCCGAATCCGGCGAAACGGCCGACTACCTGCTCGACAAGGAGGCCGAGGCGATCGCCGCCTACGAGGCCTCGCGTCCCGGTGTGACCGTGGTTCCGATCGATGCGGACCACATCGCACCCCTGGCCGGAGCAATCCACTGCATCACCCACGAGATACCCGCGGAGTTCCCCAGCACTGACGCAGACACGGACACCGACACGGATTCAGACACCGACACGGATTCAGACACCGACTCGGACACCGACTCGGATTCAGACACCGACTCGGATTCAGACGCCGATTCGGATTCAGACGCCGATTCGGATTCAGACGCCGACTCGGATTCAGACGCCGACTCGGATACCGGTTCGGGCGCCGCCGGCGACACCGACGACACGGACAACGGCGGCGGCGAGGACGAGGACGAGATCCCTCTCGACCCGGTGAGCAACTCCTGCGGCTGCGCCGAAGTCGGCGCAGATCCGCTCTGTGGTCCGATCGAGTGGCTGCTGCGCCTGTTGTGAGCGATCGCGGCGAACCAGACCGGGACGCCCGATCGGAGCGGCGCTTGCTCGTACCCTCCGTCGTGCTGCTCGCCAGCTGGGCCGTTCCCGACCTGTGGTCGACCGGCCCGATCTTCGCCTGGGAGCTGATCGGCCGCCTCTCCCCGTTCGATGCCGCGGCCGCGATCGCCCCGCCCGCCTGCGGAGCCGTTCTGCTGGCGATCTCGGTTCTGCCCCTGGGCGACGCGACGCGCGCCGCCGCCGCGATTCTCTGCGGAGCGATCGCGCTGGCCCTGCCGCTGCTGTCCGGCTCTCCGAACGTGGTGGTTCCCGGCTACCTGGCGCTGGTCGCCGCGTTGCTCGCCGCATCGGGAGGCGCCTGGCTGATCGGGATCGCCAAGCGAGCGCTGATCGCTCACGCACTGCATGCGCTGCTACCCGCCGCCCTGCTGGTCGCGTTCTTTGCGCGGGTCGCAATCGGCGAGGACCCGGCGGGCTATCTGGCCGGGTTCAAGGCGCCGGTACTGATCTGGGCGGCGACCGCGGCGACGGCCTGGGGGATCTCTCGCTTCCTGCCCGAGCGCTCTCGCTAGATCGTCTCTGTTTTTCGAAGGGACGAATCAGATGGTCGGGCAGTACGCCATGTCGCCGCAGCCGGTCTCGGAGATGTCGGTCGTCGGACCGGCGAAGTCGATCGCGGTGTGCTCCCAGGTCTGGTAGTAGAGGCAGTCGGCCCCGGCCCAGCACTCCTCGATCGTGAAGCTCTCCACCGCGTCCGCGTCCAGCGATCCGCCGTTGATCGACGCGCTGCCGATCCCCGCGCCTTGTGCGGTCCAGCGCGACTCCACGTCGAGCTGCTCCGGCAGACCGTCGGGCGACTCTTCGGGCCAGACGTCGGCCTCGGCGACGAAACCGAACTCGCCCGACATACCCGAGCCCAGGCGCGAGTAGTGGTAGACGGCGTCGAGCACCTCGCCCGGCTCGGGCTCGAAGCCGTCGAACTGGACGTCGACGGTGTAGGGATAGTCCCGCACATCGAACTCGTAGGTGATCAGGCCCGCGGCCGGGGTGGGATGCGAAACGTCGATCTCGTGGATCGCGCCGTAATCGACGCTCATCACCCCTGTGCCGTGGTAGGGCTGATCGTCCGAGGTCACGTCTCCCTCGAGCACCGGCAGCCAGGCCTCGTCCGCCTCGGCGTTGATGTTGCGCCCCTCGAGCCTGAACGCGAACTCGCCGGCGGAGGTCTTGTCCATCGCGAACCTGAACTCGATCCGTGACAGCGACTCCTGCCAGGGTCCCCAGATGTAGCCCAGCTCGGTCTCCTCGCTGTAGGGGTACTCCAAAATCTCCGAGATCCAGCCGAGGGTGACCACCAGCGCGCCGTTGACGTGCCACTTGGCCTCGCGCGTCGCCTCGTAGATCTCCCCGCTGACGTACCACTGCTCGCCGCCCTCTTCGATGATGCAGCATTCCTGCTGGCAGTGGTCGGCGGCGTACGGATCGAGCGCGGCCTGCTGGTCCACGCCCTCCACCACGTCCTGCTCTCCGATCTTGACCACCAGGTCCTGCTGGCGCGGCAGCGCCTCCTTGTACTCGTCGTCGGCGAAATTCTCCCACGGCCAGCAGCCGGCCGCCGACGAGACGAGAACGACTCCTGCCAGCGCGACGATGGCTCTGCGATTCATATCTCCCTCCTTTTGCACGCTTTTTTGTGCGCTTTCGAGAGTATGGACCCGCCACGAACGAACCGGTGCATCCTTTTTTCGGCCTTGTGGCCGAGGAGACGGAGAGGCATCATCCCGCACATGGAATCGTCGACCCCTCGGCACGCGCGGATCGTCCACCTCTCCGATCTCCACTTCCCGCTGCGCGACCCGGTGCCTTTGCGCGCGCTGCTGGGCAAGCGAGCCCTGGGCTGGGCCAATCTACGCCTGCGCCGCGCCGCCGTGCACAGCCTCGAGGTCGCCGAAGCGCTGCTGGAGTCCGCCGCCCGCGAGGAGGCGGATTTGGTCCTGATCACGGGCGACTTCGTCAACCTGGCACTGGCCGGCGAGCTGCGCCGTGCGTCGCGGATTCTCCAAGGCAGCGGGCTCGATCCCGGCCGGACGATGCTGCTGCCGGGCAACCACGATCGCTACACTCCGCTGGCGGATCTGGCCGGCGCCTACGAGCGAGCCATGTCCGACTGGCTGCCTTTGGGATTCGATCGGAGCGGCGGCTACCCGCTGCTCCGCGCTCTGGGTCCGGTGAGCGTGCTCGGGCTCGACACTGCCACCTGGCGGGGTCCGCTGCGCGCCGCCGGAAGGCTGGACAGGATGCAGCTGGAGCGCCTCGCCGAGGCTCTCGCGAGCCCCTCGCTGGAGCGGCGGCACCCCGTGATCGCCATGCACCATCCGCCTTTCCGCCTGCGCGGCGCCGCCGCCCGTGACTGGCGCAACGGGCTGGAGGGCCGCGAGCGGCTGCGGGCCGTCCTGCGGGGACGCAGCTGCACCCTGCTCCACGGACACCTGCACCGCGCCGCGCGACGCGAAGAGGGGCGAATGGAGATAGTCGGAGCTCCCTCGGCCTCGAGCGATACGGCCGACAGCTCCACCCGCGCGGCCTACCATCTCTACACCTTCGACCGCGAAGGGCTCTGCGAGGCCGTCGCGATCACGCTCGCCGCCGACGGAAGCGGCTTTGTCCGAGCGCCGCTGGTGAACAGAGCGCTCGATGTCTGAAAACACCGCAACCCAGGAGGAAATCATGGACAGAAAGACGATTTCGACCGATACGGCTCCGGCCGCGGTGGGCGCCTACTCGCAGGCAATCCGCGCCGGGGAGATGCTGTTCGTCTCGGGTCAGCTGGGCCTGGATCCCCAAAGCAAGAAGATGGTCGAAGGCGGCGTGGCTGCTCAGACGGCCCAGGCGCTGACCAACCTGGAGGCGATCTTGAAAGCCGCCGGGTTGGGCATGGAGAACGTGGTCAAGACGACGGTGCTGCTGAGCTCGATCGACGATTTCAAGGCGGTCAACGAGGTCTACGCGACTCGCTTCGGCGACGATCCTCCGGCCCGCGCCGCCTTTCAGGCCGGCGCCCTGCCCCTGGGCGGCCTGGTGGAGATCGAAGCGATCGCTGTCGCGTCCTGATTCAAAGCAAGCGCAGCAAGAAAACGGCGGCCGGCGATCGGCCGGTTCCGAGCGCGGAGGCCGAGCACCCGGAGGAACCGCCCGTGGATCCCTCCTTCTCTTCGTCCGCTCCCCCACCTGAACCCGTACCGGTATCGCTGTCCGTGTCCTCCTGCCCGCCGCTCCCCGTGTCGGTATCGGCCGGCGCCGTGCCGGTCACCAGCACGGAGTCGTCCAGCACGTAGGGATCCTCGCCTTGCAAAGTGACCGTCAGCTCGTAGCTGTGCACGCCGGGCTGGAGGCCGACGTCCCACGCCGAGTGCTCGTGCGGATCGCCTTCGAGATCGTGGCTCCACTCGGCGGAGACCTCGGCCCCGTCGCGCTCCAGCGGTCCCAGCTCCGGATCCGCGCCGCAGCCGGCGTCGACGGACCAGCGGTACACCAGCCACACGTCGGGCGTAATCTGGTCGGGCTGCACGGCCTCGAAGCTCTCGCACTCGGGGTGATCGGCGCTGCTCGAAACGGCCGCGACCAGCACGGCCGCCGCGCAGGCAAGCAAGGAAATCCTCGAGATCATCGCGCGCTCCTCTCGCAATCGACATCTGTACGATACGATACCATTTTCCTCCCGAATTCAGAACGAAATCCGACTCGTGGACGTTGGCGGGGCGATCGCGGTATCGTTCCGTTTCGCGCGACCTCGGCGAAAGCCGCGCGCAGCTCCCGACCGGGCTTGCAATGCGCTCCCGGTTGGGGAAGCTATCCACGCGGGGCCGGCGCTTGTTGCCTCCGGAGGGACTCGGATGAAGGATCGCAAGCTGGAGCGAATCGCACCCAGGCGCGAAGACCGTCCCACGGCCTACGAAAACCTGATGCCGTGGCGCGTGCGCAATATCCTGCTGGTCTCCAGCCTCTACGACGCCTTCACCTTTCAGGAGGACGCGCGCCTGACCGAGATGCTGTTCTCCGAGTACCTGGAGCTCAACCTGCGCTACGCGCCGAGAATCGAGCGCGTCTCCACGGCCGAAGAGGCGGTCGAAATCCTGCGCGAGACTCCTTTCGACATGGTGATCTCGATGCACCAGGCCGGTGGCACCAAGCTCGATGAGCTGCAGCGCTCAGTGCGGGAGGTGGCGCCCGAGATACCGTTCGTCACGCTGGCCAACAGCTCACGCGAGCTGGAGGTGCTGCGCGACTCGGGAATGCTGGAGGGCGCTGATCGCTCCTTCGTCTGGCACGGAGACGTGCGGCTGTTCTTGGCGATCATCAAGAGTGTCGAGGATCGGCTCAACGCCAGGCACGATGCGCTCTCCGCCGGCGTACCCTGCCTGATCCTGCTCGAGGACAACGTCCGCTTCTACTCCTCCTACCTGCCGCTGCTCTACACCGAGTTGATGCGCCACACCCAGGCGCTGATGACCGACGGGCTCAACACGATGCAGAAGCTGCTGCGCATGCGCGCCCGCCCCAAGGTGCTGCTCGCCACGAGTTGGGAGGAAGGCCTGAGCCTCTACGAAGACTATCGCGAACACCTGATGGGAGTCATCGCCGACGCCGAATTCCCGCGCGGCGGCCGCAGCGATCCCGACGCCGGTTTCGACTTCGCCGCGATGGCCCGCGAGCGGACCCCGGACAGACCGGTGCTGATACAGTCCTCGGACCAGTCCAACGCCCGGCGGGCCGAGGAGATCGGCGCCTCGTTCATCAACAAGCGCTCCGATACCCTGCTCGGCGAGCTGCGGCGTTTCCTGCGCGAGCACCTGGGCTTCGCCGAGTTCCAATTCCGCATGCCGGACGGCTCCCTGATCGCCTCGGCCAGCGACCTGCGCTCGCTGTCCGAGCGGATCGCCGAGGTGCCCGGCGAATCGCTGCTCTACCACGGGCGGCGCAACGACTTTTCGAGCTGGCTGATGGCCCGCACCGAGTTCGATGTGGCGCGGCGCCTGCGTCCGATCAACGTCAGCGAGTTCGACGACGCCGAGGAGGTGCGACGCCACCTGCTCGACGCGCTCAGCGAGCACCGCGCGCGCCGCCGGGCGGGGGTCGTCGCCGAGTTCTCCAAGGAGACCTTCGAGGGCCGCAGCGGCTTCGTGCGCATCGGCGGCGGCTCGCTGGGCGGCAAGGGGCGCGGGCTGGCCTTCGTACACAGTCTGCTAGAGCAGTACCGGGTCGCCGAGCAGTTCTCCGACGTCAGCGTCTACGTTCCGCCCACCGCCGTTTTGAGCACTGAGATCTTCGACCAGTTCATGGAGCGCAACAGGCTGCTGTCGTTCGCCCTGCAGGAGACGGACGACGCCGAGATAGAACGGCGTTTCTCCGAGGCGAGCCTGCCGCCGCGGGCCGCCGAGAGCCTCGAAACCTTCCTCGGCCGCGTTCGCTACCCGCTGGCGGTGCGCAGCTCCAGCCTGCTGGAGGACGCCTCCTACCAGCCCTATGCCGGCGTGTACCGCACCTGCATGATCCCCAACAACCACGCCGACAAGGATGTCCGCCTCGAGCAGCTCGTGGCCGCGATCAAGCGCGTCTACGCCTCGACCTACTCCAGCGACGCCAAGGGATACGCCGCCGCGACTCGCTCGCGGCTCGAAGAGGAGAAGATGGCGGTCGTGATCCAGCAGGTCGTCGGCCGCCGCCACGGCGACTACCTCTATCCGGCGATGTCGGGAGTCGCCCGGTCCCACAACTTCTACCCCGTCGGGGAGATGAAACCCGAAGACGGAATCGCCTCGGTGGTGCTCGGCCTGGGCCGGATGGTGGTCGACGGCGGACGCTGCGTGCGCTTCTCTCCGGCACACCCGCGACGGCTCTACCAGCTCTTTTCGCCCAAAGAGGCGCTCAACACCACGCAAAGCGAATTCTACGCGCTCGACCTGTCCGCCGACAGATCCAGGACGCACTCCTGCGGCGAAATCGACTCGGCGCTGGTGACGCTCGACCTCTCGACCGCCGAGGAGCACGAGGTGCTGCACCGGCTGGGCTCGACCTACGACGCGGACAGCGAAGCGATCCACGACGGCCTCTCCCGTCCAGGCGTACGCCTGGTCACGCTGGCGGGAGTGCTCAAGGGCGGGGCGTACCCGCTGGCCGAGCTTCTCTCCTACCTTCTGGAGATCGGCAGCTCCGCCCTCGCCTGCCCGGTCGAGATCGAGTTCGCCGCCGAGTTCCGCAGCGCGCCGCGCGAGCCGCACGAGCTGGGCTTTCTCCAGATCCGTCCAGTGGTCGTCGACTCCGACACGACGGACGTGGAGATCGGCGAGATCGATCGCTCCAGCGCGCTGTGTCTCACCGACCGCGCCCTGGGGCACGGATACCTGGGCGGCGTTCGCGATGTAGTCTACCTGCCCCCCGGCGCCTTCGATCGCTCGCGCACCGTGGAGGCGGCCGACCAGGTCGGCGCGATCTGCGCCGCGCTGCGGTCCGAGAGCCGGGAGTTCGTGCTGATCGGTCCGGGGCGCTGGGGCAGCGCGGATCGCTGGCTCGGGATTCCGGTCCGCTGGAGTCAGATCGCCGGAGCGCGCTGCATCGTCGAGACCGATCTGCCCGACATCCGGGTGACCCCTTCGCAGGGCAGTCACTTTTTTCAGAACATGACGTCGCTGGGCGTGGCCTACTTGACGGTCGCGCCGGACGACGACGGCGCGCTGCTGGACCTGGAGTGGCTCGGCGCCCGCGCGGCCGAGCAGGAGCTCGAGATGGTGCGGCACGTTCGCTTCGAGCGGGAGCTGGCGATCGCAGTCAACGGGCGCAGCGGGAGCGGCGCGATTCTCAAGCCGGGAGAAAAACTGCCGCGGCGCGCCGGGGATCGAGAGAGATGACAGACACCGAAAACGTGCTGGAAAAAATCGTAAAGAAGCGCGGCGCGCACTCGGTGCCGTTCGATCGGCTCATGCCGCGCCGCATCCGCAACATACTTCTCGTTTCCAGCCTCTACGACTCGTTCACTTTCGAGGAGGACGGCAAGCTGAGCGAGGCGCTCTTCTCCGACTACCTGGAGCTCAACCTGCGCTACGCGCCGAGCGTCGATCGCGTCTCGACCGCGCACCGGGCCCTGAAGCGCCTCAGGTCCGAGCGCTACGACCTGGTGATCTCGATGCTGCGGGTCGGGGACATGAACATCCAAGACTTCGGCCGGCGCGTGCGCGAGATAGATTCATCGTTGCCGGTCGTGGCGCTGGCCTTCAGCGCGCGGGAAGTCGCGCTGCTGGAGAACGTCGGCGAGCTACCCGGGATCGACCGCGTCTTCATGTGGAACGGCGACGTGCGCCTCTTTTTGGCGATCATCAAGTACGTGGAGGACAAGCTCAACGCCTGGCACGACGCTCGGGAGGCAGGAGTGCAGTGCCTGATCCTGGTCGAGGACTCGGTGCTCTTCTACTCCTCGTACCTGCCGCTGCTGTACACCGAGATCATGCAGCAGACACGCTCGCTGCTGGGCGACAGTCTCAACCGCATGCAACGCCTGCTGCGCATGCACGCGCGCCCCAAGGTGCTGCTCGCCACCACCTACGAGGAGGCGATCTCACTTTACAACCAGTACCAGAATCACCTGCTGGGCACGATCGTCGATGTCGGGTTCCCGCGCGACGGCAAACACGATCCCACCGCCGGCCACGATTTCTCCCGCCTGGTGCTCAGGGAGCTCCCGGACTGCGCGGTCGCGATCCAATCCTCCGACCCGGCCAACGAGCAGTTCGCCGAGGGCGTCGGGGCGGCCTTCATCAACAAGCGCTCGCCGGCCCTGCTCCACGAGCTGAGAGCCTTCATGCAGAACCAACTCGGCTTCGGAGACTTCGTCTTCCGCCGTCCGGACGGTAGCGTGGTGACGACCGCCAACGACCTGCGCAGCCTGATCGAGGCTCTGGAGATGGTCCCCGAGGAATCCCTGCTGCACCACGGGCGGCGCAAGGACTTCTCCACCTGGCTGATGGCGCGCTCCGAGTTCGACCTGGCCAAGGCGATCCGCACCGATCGAATGGTCGAGTTCTCCACCCCCTCCGAGTTCCGCGAGCACCTGATCTCGTCGCTCAACAGGTACCGCACGCGGTCGCGCGCCGGAATCGTCTCGGATTTCTCGAGCGAGACGTTCGAGGGCGGGACCGGCTTCGTGCGGATCGGCCAGGGCTCGCTGGGAGGCAAGGGGCGCGGGCTGGCCTTCTTCCACAACCTGCTCAGCCAGTACGACATCGAAAACCACGTAGACGGGATCCGCATCTTCCTGCCGCCCACGGCGGTGCTGGCCACCGGCGTCTTCGACCAGCTGATGGACTCGGGAAACCTGACCTCGCTGGCGCTGGGCGACGCGACGGACGAGGAGATCAACGAGGCCTTTCTGGCCGTGCGGCTCCCCGAGGATGTGCGCGATACCCTGCGAACCTTTCTCGGCCGGGTGCACTACCCGCTGGCGGTGCGCAGCTCGAGCCTGCTGGAGGACGCATCCTACCAGCCGTTCGCCGGCATCTACCGCACCTACATGATCCCAAACAACCAGGAGAACCTGGAGGATCGTCTCAACGACCTTACCAACGCTGTCAAGATGGTCTACGCCTCGACCTTCTACCGCACCGCGCGCGACTACCTGGCCTCGACGCCGAACCGGCTGGAGGAAGAGAAGATGGCGGTCGTGATCCAGGAGGTCGTGGGCAAGCGCCACGGCAGCTATCTCTACCCGGACGTGGCCGGAGTGGCGCGCTCGCACAACTTCTACCCGCTGGGCAAAATGCGCTCCAAGGACGGCGTGGTCTGCGCCGTGCTGGGCCTCGGCCGCACAGTGGTCGAAGGCGGGCGCTGTCTGCGTTTCTCGCCGCGAATTCCGCACGAAGTCTTCGAGGTGCTGCGCCCGCGCGATTTCATGAACAGCGCTCAGCGCGAACTCGTGGCGCTCGACCTGAGCAGATCGCTGGAAGACGCGGGTCGCGAGCCGGCGCCCAACCTGGTCACGATCGGCCTCGACCAGGCAGAGAAGCACGGCACTCTCGACCTGACGGGATCGGTCTACTCGCCGCGCGATCGCCGGCTGCACCACGAGACCGGCACTCCCGGGGTGCGCCTCGTGACCATGTTCCGCGCGCTCGAGGAAAAACACGTGCCGATCGGCGAGGCGATCTCCTTCTTGCTGGAGGTGGGCCGCTCGAGCTTCTCCTGGCCGGTGGAGATCGAGTTCGCGATGAACTTCGCCCAAAACGAGAGCGAGCCGCACCAGCTCGGGTTTCTCCAGATCCGCCCGATGGCGATCGCGTCGAGCAACGAGGTGGTCGAGGAGATTCCGCGCGAGCACGCGATCTGCATTTCGAACCAGTCGCTGGGACACGGGCAGACCGAGGCGGTGCGCGACATCGTCTACGTCCGCCGCGACAACTTCAACCGCGCTCTCACCCGTGAGATCGCCGACGAGATGGGCGAGATCAACGCGCGCTTGAAAGAGGAGAATCATCGCTACGCGCTGATCGGCCCCGGTCGCTGGGGAAGCACCGACTGGAGGCTCGGCATTCCCGTCAGCTGGGGACAGATCTCCAACGTGATCTGCCTGATTGAAACCGAGATGAAGGATATCAAGGTCAGTCCTTCGCAGGGATCGCACTTCTTCCACAACATCACCTCGTTCGGGATCGGGTGTTTGACGATCGGCGGCGAGGAACGAGGCGGCTTCATCGACTACGATTACCTCGACGGACGCGAAGCGAATTTCGAGACCGAGCACGTGCGACATTTGAGATTCGAGCGCGACGTGCAGATAGTCGTCGACGGAAGGAGCGGATACGGAGTGCTGATCAGGCCCGAGCACGCCGTGGAGCGATCGCCGATTCTCTCGATCGCTCCGCGACCGTGAGTCTATTACAAAAGGAGAAACAAGTGACAAAGAAGCGCATCCACCTCGTCTACGAAACAGTCGAAGGGCACACCGCCACCGTCTCCGAGCGAATTGCGCGCTCTCTCGAGGAGACCGCTTGCGAGGTCGAAGTCGCTCGCTGCGGCGATACCGGCCCGGAGGCGCTGGCCCAATCCGACGGCATCATCGTCGGCGGATCGATCCACGCGGGCAAGCACAACTCCAGGGTCGTGAGCTTCGCCGGAAAGAACGCCGACCTGCTTTCATCGAAGCCGTCCGCTTTCTTCATCGTCTGCCTGACGGCGCGATCGAAAAAACAAAAAGACATCGAGGAAGTAAATCGCTACATGGAGAGCTTCCACTCCCGAACCGGGTGGAAGCCCGATCTCGAACGCGCATTCGCCGGGGCCCTGCTGTACACCAGCTACGGGTTCATCAAGCGCAAGATCCTCTCGTCGATCAGCGCCCGCGAGGGCGGCGACACCGACACCTCCCGCGACTTCGTCTACACCGACTGGGACGAAGTAGAAAAATTGGCCAACGATTTCAACAACCTGATTTTCAAGGTGCCTGAGACCCTGAAATAAAACGTATGTTCATCGATGGCTGATTGCAATCTTCCGTTATCGCTGTCATATTTCTCGGGTGGCCCCGAAAGGTTGCCCTTTCGGGGCTTCCACCAGGGTCGAGGGCCGGCGCGGTACCGAAAGGTTCGGGGAGTAGCTGTTGCCGACCTTTCGAGGCTCAATCACGCAGCCTGCATGCTCGCTGTCCACGCTTCGCAAGCCACGGTTGGGTTGACCGTCGATGCGCAACTACGCAAGACTCGCTTCCGACCGCTTGCCAAGCTTTGCCGGGCGGGCTCTCCTTTCCCGCAGGAATGCTTCGAAAGGTTTCAGCCCTCGCTCAGGTCATGGCTTCCTCCTTCCCCAGGCTTTGCCTGGCGCCACTCCGGGTGTCTGATGATACCCGGGCTCGGACGGTTCGGGGCCACGGTCTGTCAATTTTCTAGTCACAAGGGCGTAACCCGCGGATTGCCGAGATCGAATCGACACCGAACACTGCTTGACGTGTTCGAGACGCGAGTCATATATTGAGCGGGTCGCAAGCGAGATGCTGCGACCAAGCGGTGGTTGACGCCAGCCTTCAGGGGAAGAAACGAAAAGGAGCGGGTCATGGCAAAGAAGATCGCGATCAACGGTTTCGGACGAATCGGACGCTGCGTATTCAGGATTCTCGCCGCGAGCGGCCGCAAGGATCTCGAGATCGTGGCCATCAACGACATCACGAGCCCGCAGGTGCTGGCCCACCTGCTCAAGTACGACTCGGTGCACCGAATCTTTTCCAGCGCGGTCGAGGCCCGCGAGAAGAGCATCGTCGTGGACGGCACGGAGATTCCGGTCTTCGCCGAGAAGAACCCGGCCGACCTCCCGTGGAAGGACCTGGGCGTCGAGCTCGTGATGGAGTGCACCGGCCTGTTCCGTACGCGCGACGCCGCGTCGGCCCACCTGGATGCCGGCGCTCGCAAGGTGATCATCTCCGCGCCGGGCAAGGAGGTGGACGCCACTTTCGTGATGGGGATCAACGACAAGGATTACGATCCCGGCAAGCACCACGTGGTCTCCAACGCCTCGTGCACGACCAACTGCCTGGCACCGATCACCAAGGTGCTGCACGACTCGTTCGGGATCGTGGACGCCCAGATGACGACGATCCACTCCTACACCTCGGACCAGCGCCTGCTGGACGCGCCGCACAAGGACCTGCGCCGCTCGCGTGCCGCCGCGATCTCGATGATCCCGACGACGACCGGCGCGGCCAAGGCGGTCGGGCTGGTGCTACCCGACCTGCTGGGCAAGATCGACGGGCTGGCGATCCGCGTGCCGACTTTCAACGTCTCGATCGTCGAGCTGACCGCCAACGTTTCCAAGGAAACGACGGTCGAAAAGGTCAACCAGGCCATGCGCGACGCTGCCAAGAGCGAGCTGGAGGGCATTCTCGGCGCCACGGACGAGCCGCTGGTCTCGATTGACTTCCTCGGCGATCCGCGCTCCTCGATCTTCGACGCCGAGCTGACCCAGGTGATCGGCGGCAAGAACGTCAAGGTCTTCTCCTGGTACGACAACGAGTGGGGATATTCGGCGCGGATGATCGACCTTGCCGCGCACATGATTTGACTGGAGGCTGAGCATGGACTTCTCGGCGATTCCCAAGCTGGCGGACGCTGACCTCGAGGGAAAACGCGTGCTGACGCGCGTCGATTTCAACGTGCCGCTGGCGGACGGAAAGATCACCGACGACTCGCGAATCCGCGCCGCGCTGCCCACGATCGAGCACGTGCTGAAAGAGGGCGGACGGCTGGTGCTGATGAGCCACCTGGGCCGACCCAAGGGGCGGACTGTTCCGGAGCTGAGCCTGGAGCCCGTCGCCGCGCGGCTGGCCGAGCTGCTGGACGTCGGCGAGGTCTCGCTGACCGACTCCTGCGTGGGCGACGGCGCGCTGAGGGTCACCCTCGATCTGCGCGACGGACAGGTCGCGCTGCTGGAGAACCTGCGCTTCCACGCGGGCGAAACGGCCAACGACGAAAAGTTCGCGCGCGAGCTTGCCAGCCTGGGCGACGTCTACGTCAATGACGCCTTCGGCACCGCCCACCGCGCTCACGCCTCGACGGTGGGAGTGACCAGGCAAATCCGCGATCGCCGCGCCGGTCTGCTGCTCGGAAAGGAAGCCGGCGCGCTGGGCAAACTGCTGGACGAGGTGGAGCGTCCCTACGTCGCGGTGCTGGGTGGCGCCAAGGTCTCCGACAAGATCGGAATCATCGAGAGCTTGCTCGGCCGCGTCGACTCGCTGGTCATAGGCGGCGCGATGGCCAACACCTTCCTGGCGGCCCGCGGCGGGCGCAGCGGCTCCTCGCTGGTCGAGCAGGAGAAACTGCCGCTGGCGCGCGATCTGATGAGCCGCGCCGAGGACAAGGGCGTCGATCTGGTGCTGCCGGTCGACCTCACGGTCGCGGAAGGCCCGGACTCCCCGCGCGGCGAGACCGTGGCGGCCGACGAGGTGCCGGAAGGGCGCATGGCGCTCGACATCGGTCCGGACTCCGCGGCCGAGTTCAAGGCGATCATCGGCCGCGCCGGCACGGTGCTGTGGAACGGGCCTTTGGGCATGTTCGAAAAGGAGCCGTTCGCCGAGGGAACCTACTCCATGGCGCGAGCGATCGCAGGAGCCGCGGCCTTCTCCGTCGTGGGCGGCGGGGACTCGGTGGCCGCGGTGCGCCGCGCGGGCCTGGAGCGTGGCTTCGACCACGTCTCCACCGGCGGCGGAGCGTCGCTCGAGTTCCTGCAGGGCAAGACCCTGCCGGGGATCGCCGCGCTGGTCGACTGAGTCTATGAGAGGAGGATCAAGATGAGAAAACCGTTCATCGCGGGCAACTGGAAGATGAACGCGACCATCGCCGACGGTCTGCAGCTGGCCACCGCCGTGGTGCGGGGGCTGGGCGACGAGAAGCGGGCGGACGTGGCGGTGATCCCGCCGTTTCTGGCGATCCCGGCCGTGGCCGAGGCGCTGCGCGACACGTCGGTGAGCGTCGGAGCGCAGGACGTGTTCTGGGAGCGGGGCGGCGCCTTCACCGGCGAGATCTCCCCGCCGATGCTGCGCGACGCGGGCTGCGCGTTCGCGCTGGTGGGGCACTCGGAGAGGCGACACGTGATCGGCGAGGACGACTCGATCGTACGCCGCAAGTTGGAAGCGCTGCTCGACGAGGAGCTGGATGTGATCCTCTGCATCGGCGAGAAGCTCGAGGAGCGCGAGGCGCGCCAGACCGAAAAGCGGATCGAGACGCAGGTTCGCGCCGGGCTGGAGGGGCTGGACGCCGCGGCGATGAGCCGCGTGACCGTGGCTTACGAGCCGGTCTGGGCGATCGGCACCGGCAAGACCGCCTCTCCCGAGCAGGCCCAGCAGGCCCACGCCTTCGTCCGCGGGCTGCTGGCCGAGCTGTTCGGGCAGGAGGTCTCCGGGCAGGTCCGCATCCAGTACGGCGGCAGCGTCAAGCCGGCCAACGCGGCCGAGCTGCTGGCCCTGCCCGACGTGGACGGGGCGCTGGTGGGAGGCGCGGCGCTGAAGTCCGACTCCTTTCTGGAAATCATCGAGGCCGCCTGAAAAGGAGGACGGAGCCGCGCTTCGTTCTTGACATTCCACGAATCGCGAAGGTAGAAAGCCTCTCCATGGCTACGCTGCTCACTGTTTTACACGTTCTGTTCTGCCTGTTCCTGATCCTGGTGATTCTGCTGCAGACCGGGAAGGGAGGAGGCATGGGGGTCGCGTTCGGCGGAAGCGGGTCTTCCGTCTTCGGCCCGCGCGGCGTCGGCTCCTTCATCGGCAAGATGACCGGGGTGGTCGCCACCCTGTTCATGCTCACCTCGCTCTCGCTGGCCTACCTCTCGTCTTCCGGCGGAAGCGGGGTGGCCGACAAGGCCGAAAACCTCGCCGCCTCGGTGAGCGGCAAGGCCGAGGAGGTCGATCTCGACGAGATCGATGCGGGATCGGCCGGTAGACCCTCCCCGGCAGAGGAGGTAGAGCTCCCCGAGCCGGTCGAAGAGCCGCCCGCGTCCGACGCCTCCGCCGAAGCCGACGCGGCCGAGGTCGACGTCGACGCCTCCGAGAGCGGCTCCGACGGCGGTGCCTGATCGCTCACCCGGCTCTCGTTTCCGTTTTCTGATCCGAGCCGCGGTTTCGCTCTGCTCGCTGCTGATCGCCAGCGGCGCATGCCGATCCGAAAAAGAGGACCGGGTCTGGCCCGAGCTGCTCTGCCACGATATCGGAGAAATGGACGCCGGCCGCGAACTGAGCCACGTCTTCGAGCTGACCAACGACGGCGATCCGCTGCGCATCACGGAGATCCTGCCTTGTCCCGACTGCACGGCGCGGTTGCTGAGCGATGCCGACATTGGCCGGGGAGAGAAGGCCATGGTCGAGCTCGAGATGGAGACCGCAGGCCGCGGCGAAGAGGTGCGCGCCGCGGCGGTGCTGCGCAGCGACGATCCGTTTCGCCCCAGGACGCGCCTGGTGCTGAGCGCCCAGGTACGGGGCGCGGTCCACGCCTCTCCTGGCGCGCTCCACTTCGGTCAGACCATCGCCGGCCGCCTCGCGAACCGCACTCTCGATATCGTGATGCCGCCGGACGAAGGGTGGAAAGTCACCGCGGCGGAGAGCTCCAGCGAGCACGTGAGCGTGGAAGCGCTCGGCGGCGACGGCGGGCCGGACCGTCGCTACCGGATCGCGCTGCGCCACCCCGAGCCCGTCGGCGACTGGTCCAGCGTGCTCGTCATCCGCTGCGAGAGAGAACGCGAGAGCCTCGATCTGCGCGTGCCGCTCTC